>NZ_CP108039.1:1848214-2156250 GCF_036173045.1 Streptomyces sp. NBC_00299 | reverse complement strand
GTACCACTGCGCGTCCAGGAGCTGCGGCAGCGGCAGTTGCCCGGTGCCCTCGCGCAGCGGGAACACATGGTCGTAGTAGCGCAGGACGTCGCCGTCCACCTCCAGACGGCCGAGCTCCTCGCCCAGCGGCCTCCCGAGCACCGGCAGCAGCACCTGTCCGCCCTGGGCCTCCCAGTCGATGTCGAACCATCGCGCGTACGGCGACTTGGGGCCCTCGCGCAACACCTCCCACAGGGCGCGGTTGTGGCGTGGGGCCATGGCCATGTGATTCGGCACGATGTCCACGACCAGGCCCAGACCGTTTTCGCGCGCGGTGCGCGCCAGTGCGCGCAGTCCCTCCTCGCCGCCCAGTTCCTCGCGCACGCGCGCGTGGTCCACGACGTCATAGCCGTGCCCTGACCCCGGGACCGCCTCCAGGACGGGGGACAGGTGCAGATGCGAGACGCCGAGCGAGGCCAGGTACGGCACGGCCGCCGCCGCGGCCTCGAACGGGAACGAGGACTGCAGCTGCAGCCGGTACGTGGCGGTCGGCAAGGTCGGCACCGTCGGTTCAGGTCGCTCAGGTGTCATGGAAAGCTACGTACCCGCCCTGCCGCCCTTCGTGTCATCGTCCCCTCCACGTGGGCCACGCGCGTGCCTAGCTTCGAGCGATGGGACAGACGGTGACGACAGGACGCCGCGGCACATCCGCGGCCTACCGCGCGGTGATCGGCCTGACCGGGCCGCTGCTGCCGGTCATGTCCTTCCTGGCACGACTGCCCACCGCCACGATCCAGTTCGGCAGCGTGCTGCTGGTCGCGCGCACGAGCGGTTCCCTGGCCGCCGCCGGGCTGACCGGCGGTGCGCTCGCCGTCGGGCAGGTGGCCTGCGGTCCGCTGGTCGGCCGGCTCGCCGACCGGCACGGGCAGCGGACGGTCGTGCTCGTCTTCTCGCTCGCCAACGCCATCGCGATCGCCGGGCTGGTCGCCGCTGCGCTCGCGGGGCTGCCGACGGCATTGCTGGCCGTTGTGGGGGCGGCGGCCGGGGCGACGGTGCCGCAGATCGGGCCGATGGCCCGCGCCCGTCTCGTCGCTCTCGCACGCCGTGCGGGGGCCCGCGATTCCACGGTGGGTGCCGCGCTGTCCTTCGAGAGCACCCTGGACGAGGTCTCCTTCGTGCTGGGGCCCGCCCTGGTCGGCCTGGCGGCGGTGACTGCGCATCCGGGGTTCGCGCTGGGTGGTGCCGCGGTGTTGGTGGCGGTGTGCGGCAGCGGCTTCGGGCTGCATCGGACGGCGGTGGCGACACGGCCCGGGCCCGTCGGTGCGTCGGCGGAACGACGCCCGGAATCCGTCCGGACGCGTGCGGGGCGACGAAACGATCCAGGAGCAGCCGGTCCTGTCCCGCCGCTCCCCATCCCCCGCTCCATCCACGCCCTCCGAGCCGCCCTCGCTCTCCAGGGCGCCATGTTCGGCGCCTGCCAAGCCGGCATCACCGCCCTCACGGAGCGACTCGGACAGCCGGACCAGGCGGGGCTCGTCTACGCCGCCATGGGAGTGATGAGCGCCGTCGCCGGGCTCTCCATGGCCGCCGTGCCGGCCAGTCTCGGACTCACCGTCCGCTGGCGGGCGGCCACCGCAGCCGCGTTCCTGCTGTCGCTCCCCCTGCTGTGGACCGAGAGCCTCCCCGCCCTCTACGTCACCGTCACCGTCCTCGGCGTCGCCTACGCCCCGCACCTCATCACGGTGTTCGGGCTCACCGAGCGCGTGGTGCCGCCCGCGCGGCTCTCCGAGGCCATGGCGTTCGCGACGAGCGCGCTGGTCGGCGGGCAGGCTCTCGCACTCGCCGTCACCGGCCGGCTGGCCGAGTCGTACGGCCCCGCGACGGCCTTCGGCGCCGCAAGCCTCGCCGCAGCACTCGCCTGCGCGATCGCGTTGACGGCGCGCCCGGCGTCGTACTCCGGACGCACCGCCACGTCGCCCTAGACCGGCCGCTGCAGCACCGTCATGCTGCGGTCGACCAACGTCAACCGCTCCCCGGCCTGCACCTTCGCCGCCGTCTCCGGCGGTACCCCGTCCGCGCGCGCGGTGTCGACGACGACCTGCCACTCGCGCCCGTGGTTGACCGGCACGACGAAGTCGAGGGTCTTCGGGGAGGCGTTGAACATCAGCAGGAACGAGTCGTCACCGATGCGCTCCCCGCGCGCGCCCGGCTCCGAGATCGCGTTGCCGTTGAGGAACACCGTCAGCGCCGACGCCTGCGCGCGGTCCCAGTCCCGCTGGGCCATCTCCTTGCCCTGCGGAGTGAACCAGGCGATGTCCGACAGGTCGTCGTGAGTGCCCTCCACGGGCCGCCCGTGGAAGAAGCGGCGTCGGCGGAAGACCGGATGGTCGCGCCGCAGCCACACCATCGCGCGCGTGAAGGCGAGCAACTCGCGGGGCAGACCGGCCGGAGCATCGTCGTCGGGGCCGCCCTTCCCGTCCGAGCGGGCCTCTCCTTCCGAGCCGGCCTCAGCGGCGTCCTCGTCCGTCGGCCATTGCACCCACGCCAGCTCGCTGTCCTGGCAGTACGCGTTGTTGTTGCCCCGCTGCGTGCGCGCGAACTCGTCGCCGTGGCTGATCATCGGCACGCCCTGGGACAGCATCAGCGTGGCGATGAAGTTGCGCATCTGACGGGCACGCAGCTCCAGGACGGCCGGGTCGTCGGTCTCGCCCTCCGCCCCGCAGTTCCAGGACCGGTTGTGACTCTCGCCGTCCCGGTTGTCCTCGCCGTTGGCGTGGTTGTGCTTGTCGTTGTACGAGACGAGGTCGTGCAGCGTGAACCCGTCGTGGCAGGTGACGAAGTTGATGGAGGCCAGCGGGCGCCGTCCGTCGTCCTGGTACAGGTCGGACGAGCCCGTCAGCCGCGACGCGAACTCCGCCAGCGCGCGCGGCTCGCCGCGCCACAGGTCCCGTACGGTGTCGCGGTACTTGCCGTTCCACTCGGTCCACAGCGGCGGGAAGTTGCCCACCTGGTAACCGCCCTCGCCGACGTCCCAGGGCTCGGCGATCAGTTTCACCTGGGACACCACCGGGTCCTGCTGGACCAGGTCGAAGAACGACGACAGCCGGTCCACCTCGTGGAACTGCCGGGCCAGGGTGGCCGCGAGGTCGAAGCGGAAGCCGTCGACGTGCATCTCGGTGACCCAGTACCGCAGCGAGTCCATGATCAGTTGCAGGACGTGCGGGGACCGCATCAGCAGCGAGTTCCCGGTCCCGGTGGTGTCCATGTAGTAGCGCGGGTCGTCCGTCAGGCGGTAGTACTGCGGATTGTCCAGGCCCCGGAAGGACAGCGTGGGGCCCAGATGGTTGCCCTCGGCGGTGTGGTTGTAGACCACGTCGAGGATGACCTCTATGCCGGCCTCGTGCAGCGCCCGCACCGCCGACTTGAATTCCAGGACCTGCTGGCCGCGGTCGCCCCAGGAGGCGTACGCGTTGTGCGGGGCGAAGAAGCCGATCGTGTTGTAGCCCCAGTAGTTGTTCAGGCCCATGTCGACCAGTCGGTGGTCGTTCACGAACTGGTGGACCGGCATCAGCTCCAGCGCCGTCACGCCCAGCTCGGTGAGGTGCTCGATGACCGCCGGGTGCGCGAGGGCGGCGTACGTGCCGCGCAGCTCCTCGGGCAGCCCGGGGTGGCGCATGGTCAGGCCCTTCACATGGGCCTCGTAGATCACCGTGTGGTGGTACTCGGTGCGCGGCCGCCGGTCGTCGCCCCAGTCGAAGTACGGGTTCACCACGACCGACGACATCGTGTGCGGCGCCGAGTCCAGGTCGTTGCGCCTGTCGGGTTTGTCGAAGTGGTAGCCGTACACCTCCTCGCCCCAGCTGATCGAGCCGCTGACCGCCTTGGCGTACGGGTCGAGCAGCAGCTTCGCGGAGTTGCAGCGCAGACCGCGCTCGGGCGCGTAGGGTCCGTGCACCCGGAAGCCGTACCGCTGCCCCGGCATGACGCCCGGCAAGTACGCGTGCCGTACGAAGGCGTCGCTCTCCCGCAGTTCCACCGCCGTCTCCGAGCCGTCGTCATGCAGCAGACACAGCTCTACTCGGTCCGCGGCCTCAGTGAAGACCGCGAAGTTGGTGCCGGCGCCGTCGTAGGTGGCACCGAGTGGATATGCCTCTCCAGGCCAGACCTGCATGGACACGACTCTTTCAGTTCGGGCACGCCGTCGTAGGTGCCTTGACGTCGAGTCTCCCCAAAAGTGATGGAACCACCTATGACTTACGTCCCTCTTATCGGTCGACCAGGCATACGCGTTATGCCGAACCAGTGGGGCCAACACGTACTCCCGGGGACATACGGGGAGTAGGGGGAAGATGTGCGCAAGATAGTGCACCGCCATCTGGGCAAGGTGGTGGCAGGTGCGGCCATCGCGGTCGCGGGAACGGCCGTGATGGTCGGAATCACCCTGCCGGGGACGGCGGGGGCCGACGACACGGGAGGAAGCAACAGCGGTCAGTCCGCCCAACAGGCGGCCCAGGCGCAGGAGCAGGGCGGCGGCGCGGTCCCGCCGGGCGTCGTCGAGGGGGCCCCGGACGAGGGTGACAAGGGCACGGGCAACGACCCGCTGACCGACGACGAGATGGACCGGGCCGCGAAGCTCGCGGTAAACCCGCAACTGCGCAGCGCCGGCGAGAACGTCGAGGGCAACCGCGGTCCGCAGCGCCTCGGCGTCGACCTCGCCGAGCCGGACGCCGACGAGCTGGACGACGCGAACGCGCCGCGCCGGGCCGAGGTCTCGTTCTACGACTACAAGGCCGACGCGCTCGTCACCAAGACCGTCAACCTCGACACCGGCAAGGTCGAGCAGACCTCCACCGAGCACGGTGTCCAGCCGCCGCTCAGCCGTGCCGAGTACGCCGAGGCGGCCAAGATCCTGATCGCCGACCCGCTGGGCGCGGGCATGAAGGCGGACTACAAGGACGCCACCGGCAAGGAACTCAGCTCCCCGGACCAGCTGCTGCTCAACGGCGCCGTGTACCGGGCGACTCCGGGCGCCCAGCCCGCCGTGCTCGACCGGTGCGGCGAACACCGGTGCGTGCGGCTGTTCCCGAAGGTGAAGAACGGGCCCTGGATCGACGCCCGCTCCTTCGTGATCGACCTGAGCGCCCGCAAGGTCGCGAAGCTCGACATCGGCTGAACACCCTCCGTTCAGTTTTCCAACTCGCGCGCCGCAGGCGTGCAACTCACGTACTTGCACCTCCTGTAAGGGAGTCATTTCTTCATGCGTGTGAACAGAATGAGCCGTGCCCGCAAGGGCGCGGCCCTGGGCCTGTCCGTGGCCGCACTGGCCGCCGGCGCGACCACCGGCGCCGGACCCGCCTCCGCCCAGCCGAAGAACGCCCCGGCGCCGGCCGCCGACTGCAGCGCCGCCTACCGCATCGAGCAGAAGCTCACCGGCGGCACGACCTGGCGGATGTGCTGGCGCTACGACGGCAAGGCCGGGCTCGTCCTGGAGAACATCTCCTACCAGCCCAAGGGTGAGACCAAGCCGATCAAGGTCCTCAACAACGCCAGGCTCGGGCAGATCCACGTCCCGTACGACGACGGCAGCGTCGAGTACGACGACCTGACGGGCTTCGGCTTCGCCCAGGGCCTGATGAACCTCGCGCCGAGCGAGTGCCCGGGCGGCACCATCAAGTCGGTCAAGGTCCCGGAGTCCTGGGACCCGGAGCACCCGAACGTCAACGGCCTGTGCACCACGACCCGCGCGCGTGGCCACGCCTACCGCATGCAGGGCGACACCGCCAACAAGGTCTACCAGGCGCAGAGCAAGGACCTGCTCGTCTACACGGTCAACCAGGTCGGCTGGTACGAGTACATGACCGAGTGGCGCTTCCAGGACGACGGCACGGTCACCATGAACGTCGGCGCCACCGGCAGCCTGTCGTACGACGACTACGACGCCGGCGACGGCCGCGGCTGGCCGATCGGCAAGGGCGACAGGGCCAAGGCCACCAGCCACAGCCACAACGTCTTCTGGCGGCTCGACTTCGGCCTGGACGGCTCCTCCAAGGGCAAGATCGAGCAGTACGACTCGGCCGTGACCGCCCCCGCCGCCGGTGACCGGGCCCCGAAGACCAAGACCACCCGCACCAAGGTCGCCAAGGAGGTCGCGGGCGACGCCAAGAACTACCGCTGGTGGCGCATGGTCAGCGCGACCGGCAAGAACAAGGACGGCCACGCGCGGTCCTACGAGATCGTCCCCGGCGCCACCACCAAGTACCCGGGCCGCAGCTTCACCAAGCACGACATGTACTTCACCGAGTACAACAAGTGCGAGAAGTTCGCCACGAACAACCCCGGTTGCGGCAACACCCACCCCAAGTCCGTCGACAAGTGGGTCAGCGGCCAGAACCTCACTCACCCGATCGTCTGGATGAATGTGGGCTTCCACCACATCGCCCGTGACGAGGACCAGCAGCCCATGCCGGTCCACTGGCAGGGATTCTCCATCGTCCCGCGGGACGTGACGGCTATGAATCCGCTCACTCCGAGCGAGCTCGCCTGGCAGAACGGGCACTGGCAGCCTCGTAGTTGAGAAACGACCCTGTCCATCCGGCTGCACCGCCGACCGCTCCCGGAGTACCCTTCCTTGATCGTTGGGACGGGGAGTGCTCGGGGGAGCGGAAGGCGGTGCGCGGGTGGGCTCGGGAGGGCTGGAGTTGCCCCCTGGTGACGAGGGTCACGAGGGGAACTCCACAGAGGTCCCGCCCGGCGCGGTGTCCCTGGCCAGGCCGATGGAGACCAGCTCCATCGGCCCGGAGCTGGACTGGGACACCGAGGCCTGGCTCGAGGTGCGTACGCGCGCCCAGCGGGCCGGCCGGGCCTACATCTGGCTGAACCTCGTCGAACAGCGGCTGCGGGCGGTCGTGGCCGCTGTGCTGCGCCCCATCTACGAACCCGTCCACGGACACGACGACTGGGTGGTTGCGGCGGCCGGGCCGGCCGGCCAGGAGTGGGTGCAGCGCGCCGTAGCCGTACGCGAAGTCAGCCGCCGCAAGGGCTACTTGCTGGACCCGGCCGACGACAACGTCCTCAGCTTCCTCACCCTGCCGCAGCTGCGCGAGCTGATGGTGCAGCACTGGCCGTGCTTCGAGCCCTACGTCGACGACCGCCGCGACGTCGAACTCGCCCTGGACGAGCTCGAAGTGACCCGGAACGTCGTCTCCCGCAACCGGGCCCTTTCCGAGGCGGTCCTCAACCAGGCCGAACGGGCCTCCGCGCGGCTGCTGGAGATCCTCGGTTCGAGCGGCGACGTCCCGTCCGCGCGCCGGCTGCCCATCGACGCGGTCGAGGACCTGGTCGGCGACCGGTACGCCGACGTGGTCGCCGTGCACTCCGACCGGGTACGGCTGCTGCGCCAGTTCCCCGCCGAGGACATCTTCGGCGGTGCGCGCAGGCTCGACGCCATCGGCATCGGCCTCAACCTTCTCGTGCAGAACTTCTCCGGACGCCGCCTGGTGCGGCTCGCCGAGTCCGGCTGCCGGGTGCGGCTGCTCTTCCTCAACCCGGCCTCCAGCGCGGTCAAGCGGCGCGAACGCGAACTGGGCATCAAGCGCGGCGAGCTGAGCCGGGCGGTCGAGATGAACATCCTGCACATGCGCCGGGTGCGCTCCCGCCTCCGTGACCCGGGGGCCTTCGAGATCCAGGTCTTCGACGAGACGCCCCGCTTCACGGCCTACCTCGTGGACGGCGACGGCTCCGACGGCATCGCGGTCGTGCAGACCTATCTGCGGCGGATGCGCGGTCTCGAGGCGCCGGTCCTGGTGCTGCGCAACGGCAGCAGGGTGGTCAAGTCGGACGAGATCGACGAAGGCGGGCTTTTCCCCACGTACCGCGAGGAGTTCGAGCTTATGTGGGCGGATTCGCGGCCAGTGTCCTGAAATGTCCCAGTGCGGGCCGGTCACGGAAGGCGGTCCCGCCGCGGAAGCGGAATGCGGTCCTCTGATTGTCAGTGGCGCATGGGAGGGTGGAGACCACTGGGGGAAAGCACCACCAAGAAGGGGGACCGCCCATGGGCTGGCACCGTGAGCTGCTGATCGGCTTCGACCTGGAGACGACCGGGACAGATCCGCGCGAGGCGCGCATCGTCACCGCCGCCGTGATCGAGGTCAGGGACGGGCAGCCCATAGGGCACAAGGAGTGGCTGGCCGATCCGGGCGTCGAGATCCCGGCCGACGCGGTCGCGGTCCACGGCATCAGCAATGAGCGCGCGGCCGCCGAGGGCCGCCCGGCCGACCAGGTTGCGGACGCCATCGCGGACGTCCTCGTGACGTACTGGAAGACGGGCGTCCCGGTCGTCGCGTACAACGCGGCCTTCGACCTGAGCCTGCTCTCCGCCGAACTGCGGCGGTACGGCCTGCCGTCCCTGAGCGACCGCCTCGGCGGCCAGGCTCCCGCCCCGGTCATCGACCCGTACACCATCGACCGCTGGGCCGACCGCTACCGTCGCGGCAAGCGCAACCTGGAAGCGGTCTGCCGGGAGTACGGCATCGCACTCGACTCCGCTCACGACGCCTCCGCAGACGCCCTCGCCGCGGCCCGTCTGGCCGGCGCGATAGCCGTCCGCCACCCCAAGATCGCGTCCCTCGGCCCGGCGGAGCTGCACCTCCGTCAGATCGAGTGGTACGCAGAGTGGGCGGCGGACTTCCAGAACTTCCTGCGCCGCAAGGGCGACGCGACCGCGGTGGTCGACGGGACGTGGCCGCTGCGGGAGCCGACGGGGGAGCGGGTGGCGGGCGAGACGGTCTGAGGTGCGCTGAGCGCGGGCAGCGGGGCGAGGGTCGTCAGGCCGGCGCAGGCCGGTCCTGCCTTCCGGCGGCGTCCCGCTCGCCGGTGCGGCACGTGCCCCCGCAGGAACCGGCGACACCTGTGCGACACGTATGCGACTGCTTGCGTCACTCAGCCGCGGACTCCGACGCCGACGCAGAGATCCGCTCGACGCGCGGCTTGGCCAGCCGTTCGTAGTCCGCGCCGGAGATCAGGAGCGAGCGGTCCAGCCGGGCGGCGTTGAAGTACAGCCTCGGCTGGGCCACGACGTCCGGGTCGGCGACGAGTTCGAGGTCGGGGTCGAAGCTGAACGGCAGGACGGTGCCGGGCACGGCACGGGCCAGCCGCTCCGCGGTCTGGGGGTCGCTGAAGCCGACGTAACGCGCGGCGAACAGCGCCCGGACGGCGTCCAGGTCCACCCGTCGGTCGCCCGGGACGACGGCGAGGACGTGCCGCGTCGTGCGCCGGTCCACCTTGACCCGCAGCACGATGCACTTCGCGGCCTCGGAGGCCGGGTGACCGCGCAGGGCGCAGACGGCCTCGGTGGCGCCTTCCGGCTCATGGTCGATGAGGCGGTAGTCGACGGAGGAGGCGTCGAGCAGGGAGATCAGGTGGTCGTGGGTGTCGTAGGCGTGCTCGGGCATTCGGGGTCCTTGCTGAGGGCGTGGGCGTGGGCGTGGGCGTGGGTGTTGGCGTGGGCTTGGGATGCGGTGAGCGAGGGGTCCGGTGTGCTGCGGTGCGCACGTTCCACAGCCTGACCCCAGTAGGTGCCGGCCACCATGAGGGCCGCTCCGAGGCCGGTGAGCGGGGTGAGGTGGTCGCCGCCGAGGGCCACGCCCACCGCGACCGCCCAGACAGGCTCGGTGCCCAGCAGCAGGCTGGCCCGGCTGGCGGAGGTGCGCTGCACGGCCCACGTCTGTGCCAGGAAGGCGAACACGCTGCAGAACAGGGCGAGATAGACGAGCTGGGCCCAGGTCGCCGGGTCGGCGTGGACCAGCGTCGGCAGGTCGAGGGCGGCGGCCGGCAGGAACAGGGCCGCGCCGACGAGAGTCTGCACGGTCGTCAGCTGCAGCGGGCGGATCGCGCGCCCGGTGGTGAAGCGGCCGACGAGCGCAACATGCCCGGCCCGGATGACGGCGGCGCCCAGCATCAGCAGGTCGCCTAGGCGGGGCGCGTGGAAGCCGTTGCCGGACATCAGGAGCCCCACGGCCAGGATGCACACACCGGTCGCGGCGAAGAAGGAGAGGGGCAGTGAGCCGTGGCGTCCGCCGCGGTCGAGGAGCGGGGTGAGGACGATGGTCAGGCTGATGATGAGGCCGGCGTTGGCGGCGCTGGTGTGGGCGACGCCGTACGTCTCCACGAGCAGGACCGCGGCCTGCGTCACCCCGAGGGGCAGACCGGCGCGCAGCTCGGCACGCGTCCATCGGCGCGAGCCGCGCCGCCCGGACGCGATGAGGCCGAGACAGGCGAGGGCGGACAGGCCGTAGCGGGCGAAGAGCACCAGCAGCACGGGGAGCGCAGCCGTCGCCGTCTGGGCGGACAGATAGCTGGAGCCCCAGACGAGCGCGACCAGGAGGAGTACCGCATCGGTACGTCGGACATCGGACACCTGCCCACGGTGCACGGAAACGTCCGTGAAGCCCAGTACCACCTTCTAAAACGATCATTTAGCAGCCCTACATCGTCGTCCCTACACTGAGGCAATGGACGAACGGCAGCTGCGGATCCTGCGGGAGCTCGGCGAACTGGGCAGTGTCACGGCGGTCGCCGAGGCGTTGTTGGTGACGCCGTCGGCGATCTCCCAGCAGCTACGGCTGCTCCAGCGGGCGATCGCGGTGCCGCTCACCGAGCGGCAGGGGCGGCGCCTGGTGCTCACCGATGCCGGGCAGGCGCTGGCGGGCGCGGCCGTCGAGGTGGAGACGGCGCTGGCGCGCGCCAGGCGCACCGTCGACGACTTCGTCGGGCGGCCGGACGGGGAGGTGTCGGTGGCGGCGTTCCACAGCGCGGGTGCCGCGTTCTTCCCGCCGCTGCTCAGGGCGCTCGCCGCTCCGGGCAAGCCGGTGCCGAGGCTCGCCGACGAGGACGTGCCGCAGGAGGACTTCCCCCGGCTCACCCGGGAGTACGACATCGTCCTCGCCCACCGTCTGGATCACGCCCCGCCCTGGCCGGACACGGTGACCGCGACGACGCTGCTGCGCGAGCCGCTGGACGTGGCCATGCCCGCCGACCATCCCCTGGCCGCCAAGCGCCGTGTCACTCCGCGCGATGTGGCGGACGAGCCATGGATCACGGTGCACGACGGCTTCCCGGTACTGGCGGTCATCGAAGCCATCGCCGCGTCGGCCGGCCGGCGCCTCCATCTGGCCCACCGCATCAACGAGTTCACGGTGGTGGCCGAGGCGGTGGCGGCGGGCGGCGGCATCGCCCTGATGCCACGCTGGACGACGCGCCGACATCCGGCCCTCGTCCTCCGGCCGCTCAGCAGAGTGCAGGCACGCCGTCACATCGACGCCCTGTACCGCCCGGAACGCACGGCCAGATCGGCGGTCCGAGCGGTGCTGACCGAACTACGCCGGGCCGCACGGGACATCCAGAACCGCGACATCCAGAGCAGGGAAACGATGGCCCGGTGATGCGCTGAGCCCAAACGCCGTGCCGATCGACTGGGACGGCATGCACCATCCGGGACATCAACTGATATGTCATATACGGGATTCCGGTCCTGATCATCGTGGTTCATGGCACGCACGCAGCCACGAGCGGACACCGGGACGACGCGTTCCGTCGCTCAAAGGATTCGAGCAGGTCAACAGCAAGGGCGTTGGCTATCGATGGAACGACGGCAAGGGGAACGGTGTTCGTATCGGCCAGGGAAACAAGAACAACTCACAGGTCTATCAGCAGGTCGACCACGTCGTCATCAACTCGGGCGGCAAGGTGATCGGCCGGGACGGAAAGGCCATCAGCGGCTCCATCAAGGACAATGCCTGGGCAGCCCACGTTCCCGTTGAGGACTGGCTGAAGTGGAAGGCGTGGAACAAGCCGTGACATCACGACACGACATCACACTCCCTGAGATGCGGGCGGAGATCATCGCATCGGTGCGTGCTCTGGCCGATCCGGCGTACCAGCGCAGGGTGTGGATCGGCCGCGAGTATCCGTCGCCGGACTACTACGACGACCTCACTCTCACCGTGAACATCCTCTATGACGACACCACGGTCCTCGCCGACCCGCAGGCCGCACTGGGCCGAACCCTGTCCAGCGATGCGGAGGTGGCGGCCATGAGCAGGCTGGCCGACGAGCTGACCCGTGCCTTGGACGAGGTCGGTCGTGACGAGCCGGACGAGCGGTATCTGGCCTCCCCCGTCTGGCCCGGCGTGGTCGACGCGGCCTCGGCAGCCCTGGACGTGCTGACTGCAGGCAAGTGAGCCCGCAGGGCGCCTGCGGCCTGGCCTGCGGGCGCCCTGCGCAGCGTTTGTGAGCGGCAGCTTGTGTGAGCGCTCAGAACGGATACCACTGCACAGCATCATCCCCCTCCCGCAACGACGCCACCCGCCGCTCGAACTCGGCCAGCGCCTTCGGGTTGCTCGGCGCATGCTGGGAAACCCATGCGCAACTCGCCGTCTCCCGGGCTCCGCGCAGCACCGAGCAGCCCTCCCACTCCCGTACATCCCAGCCGTAGGTCTCGACGAAGGAGTCGTAGGCCGCCGCAGGCAACCCGTACCGATCGCGCGAGAGCGCCATGACCACCAGGTCGTGCTCGCGCAGATCGGCGGAGAAGGTCTCCAGGTCGACCAGGACCGGCCCGTCCGGGCCCACATGGACATTGCGCGGCAATGCGTCCCCGTGGATCGGCCCGGGGGCCAGACGGGGCGTCAGCCCGGCCGCAGCCGCCGCGAATCCGTCCCGCCGCTCCCGCAAGTACGCCGCGTCCGCCGGATCGATCGCGTCGCCGGCCAGCCGCAGCCACCGCTCCACGCCGCCCAGCAGCTCGCGGGGCGACAGCTCGAAGGAGGGCGTGGGCAGGGCGTGCACGACCCGTAGCAGTTCGGCCAAATCCCTTGGCTCGGCGGGCCGTACCGGGTCGGGGAGGCGGTGCCACACGGTCACCGGGTGCCCCTCCACCAGCAGCGCCTTGGGCTCGGCTGCCCGCACCGCCGGCACGCCCGCCTCTTCCAGCCACACGGCGATGTCCAGTTCGCGCCGCGCCCGGCCGAGGAGTTCGGCGTCCCGGCCCACTTTGACGACCAGGTCACCGGCGGCGAACACCGCGTTCTCACCGAGGGCGAGCAGTCGCGCGTCCCGGGCCGGACCGGGCAGTACCCCCGCCGCACCCAGTACGTCCCGCGCCCGTGCCTCGTCCATCGTCCGCCTCCATGTGGTCCCGCCTCGCCATGAACAGCGACGGATTTCCGCCATCCACGGCTCAGTCTCGCATTTCCACAGGTCGGACCGCGTGCGCGCTGTCTTGACGGGGCAGAGCGCCTTCACGACCATGACGGGGCCCGTTCCGAGCAGCGCAAAGGGGCTGATGTGAGGCTGTTTCCGTGACATCGGTGACCGAGGCGGACAGGCCGGTGAGACGCGCGCCGGGCGGCAAGCCGCGACAGCGGCGCGTCACGGATCACGGCGCCTGGTTCCTCGTACTCCCCGCGCTGATCCCCATCCTCGTCCTGAGCGTCGGACCGCTTCTCTACGGCATCCTGCTGTCCTTCACCGACGCCCAGTCCGGACGGACCCAGCCCACCCAGTGGATCGGCGGTCTCAACTTCCGGGACCTGCTGGACGACACGCTGTTCTGGGAGTCGTTCCGGATCGGCCTGGTCTGGGCCGTCGGCGTGACCGTGCCGCAGTTCCTGCTGGCGCTGGGCCTCGCGCTCCTCCTCAACGAGGACCTGCGGCTGCGCTGGCTGGCCCGCGCCCTGGCGATCATCCCGTGGGCCATGCCCGAGGTCGTCGTCGGCGTGATGTGGCGGCTGGTCTACAACCCCGACGCGGGCATCCTCAACGAGACCCTGCGCGACCTGGGCCTCGGCGACGGCCGTGACTGGCTCAGCGGGCTCGGCACCGCCCTGCCCGCCGTGATCCTCGTGGGCATCTGGGCCGGGATGCCGACCACGACGGTCGCCCTGCTCGCCGGCCTCCAGAACACCCCGCGCGAACTGCACGAGGCCGCGGCCGTGGACGGCGCCGGGGCCTGGCGCCGCTTCCGCACGGTCACCTGGCCGGCCCTGCGGCCCGTCGCCCTGTCCATCACGGCGCTCAACCTCATCTGGAACTTCAACTCCTTCGCCCTGGTCTACGTGCTCACCAGCGGCGGCCCCGGCGGCCGCACCCGACTGCCCATGCTCTTCGCCTACGAAGAGGCCTTCCGCTACGGACAGTTCGGCTACGCGGCGGCGATGGGATGCGTGATGGTCGCGGTGATCTCGATCGTCCTCGCCGTCATCCTCGTCGGCCGGATCAGGGGAGGTGACGAGGCATGAGGACCAGCCGAACCGGCCGCGCCGGACAGTATGTCGCCCTGCTCGCGTACCTCCTCTTCCTCGCCTTCCCCTTCCTCTGGCTGATCTCCACCGCCTTCAAACCCCCACGCGAGCTGGGCAGTCTGCACCCCACCTGGATCCCGAAGGACCCCACCCTCGCCAACTTCCGCCAGGCCTTCGACGAACAGCCCCTCCTGGACGCCGCCCTCAACTCGCTGATCGCCGCACTCGGCGCGGCCCTGATCGCCGTACTGCTCGCGACCCCGATGGCCTACGTCATGGCCCGCAGGCGCACGCTGCTCGCGCGAGCCGCGACGGGCTGGGTGATCGTCAGCCAGGCGTTCCCGCTCGTGCTGGTGATCATCCCGCTGTTCCTGGTGCTGAGGAACCTGGGGCTGATCAACTCGGTGCCGGGTCTGATCATGGTGTACGTGGTGTGGGCGCTGCCGTTCGCGCTGTGGATGCTCGTCGGATACGTCCGTGCGGTGCCGCCCGAGTTGGAGGAGGCGGCGTCGGTCGACGGGGCCGGGCGCCTACGGACCCTGGTCTCGGTGACCGCGCCGCTGCTGGCGCCCGGGATCGTGGCGACGGCGATGTTCGCGTTCGTCACGGCGTGGAACGAGTTCTTCTTCGCGCTCGTTCTGCTGAAGACCCCGGAGAAGCAGACCCTGCCGGTCGTCCTCACGCACTTCATCGGCGCGGAGGGAGTCGCGGACCTCGGCCCGCTGGCCGCCGCCGCGTTCCTCGCGACGCTGCCCTCGCTGGTCGTGTTCGCGCTCATCCAGCGGCGGATCACGGGCGGCATGCTCGCCGGGGCGGTGAAGAACTGATGCGTACGAGACTGCTGCCGGCCCTTGTCGCCGTCCTGGCCCTGCTGCTCGCGGGCTGCGGCGGCGACGACCGCGACGGCGCCGACGACGGACGTGTCACCCTGCGCTTCCAGTCCCTGGCCTGGCAGGAGGAGTCCGTCGAGGTCAACAAGCACCTGGTGAAGGAGTGGAACGACACTCACCCCGACGTCAAGGTCGAGTACGTCCAGGGCAGTTGGGACAGCGTCCACGACCAGCTGCTCACCTCCTTCGAGGGCGGTGAGGCCCCGGACATCATCCACGACGCCTCGGACGACCTCGCCGACTTCGCGTACGGCGGCTACCTCGCCGATCTGACCGACCTCCTGCCGCAGCGGCTCAAGTCCGACATCCCGCAACGCAGTTGGGACACGGCCACCTTCGGGGACGGGATCTACGGTGTCCCCTTCCTCCAGGAGCCGCGCGTCCTCATCGCCAACGCGAAATGGCTGAAGGAGTCCGGCGTACGGATCCCCACGCCGCAACGCCCCTGGAGCTGGCCGGAGTTCCGGCGGATCACCGCACAGCTCAGCGGCGACGGCAAGTACGGGGTCGCCTGGCCGCTGAAGGAGCCGGTCTCCGCCAGCCTCAACCTGTCCCTCTCGGCGGGCGGACAGCTGTTCCACCGAGGCGCCGACGGCAAGGTGACCGTCCGCTTAGAAGCGGACGACGAGGTGATGCCCCGCACCGTCCACGACCAGGTCAACACCGATCACAGCGCCTCGCCGACCACCCTGGGCAGCGGCGGCTCGGACACCCTGCCCGGCTTCTTCGGCGGCCGGTACGCGATGGTCCCGCTCGGCTTCTCCTACCGTCAGCAGATCGAGCAGCAGGCGCCCAAGGGCTTCGACTGGCAGGTGCTGCCCGCCCCGGCGGGCGCCGACGGCCTCACCCAGGGCGTCAGCCCGCAGACCCTGTCCGTCGCCGAGGACAGCCCGCACAAGCGGGAGGCGGCCGCGTTCATCGACTTTTTGCTGAGGCCCGAGAACATGGTCCGGCTGGCGCTGGGCGACTGGATGCTGCCGACCGGTACCGCGGCGCTGAAGGACCCCGCCCTGCACACCACCGAGAACGACTGGGCCACCGGCACCGCCCTCGCCGCCCACCTGCGCTCGGCACCCGCGCAGTCCGTGCGCGGCTACCCGGAGTGGAAGGACAAGGTCGCCACGCCCGCCTTCCAGGAGTACTACAGCGGAGCGATCGGCGTCGACGAGCTGCGCGACCGCCTGGAGGAGGACGGGAACCTGGTGCTGGCGCGCTACCAGCGCTGAGTGAAGTCGTATCGACGCCGACATGATGCCGGCGAAATTCGGTTGTCCGCGTCTCCCGGCCACGCCTAGCGTGGTGTCCGTGGCAGCGAACAACGCGATCATCAACACCGGTCTCGGCCGGGGCTACGCGCACTCCGTACGGATGCGCCGCGGCCCCGGAGCCCTGACCGGCCCGGGGAGCCACGCCCGCTGATCCGTCGCGGACCGGCGTTTTCTGCGTCCCGCTGACTGCTCTCCCGCTCTCTTCCTCCTGTCTTCCGGTCAGGGCCTTCGTCTGCCCTTTTCCCTCCCCACGGAAGACAAGGACCGCAGGCCATGGCCCGCCCCACCCGCGTATCCCGCGCGCTCTCCCAGAACTTCCTCGCCGACCGCGCCGCCGCCGGACAACTCGCCCGGCTCGCCGTACCGCACGGACGTGAAGCACCCCTGCTGCTCGAAGTCGGCGCAGGAAAGGGTGCGTTGACCGAGCAGCTCGCCCCGCGCTGCCGGCGCCTCCTCGCGTACGAGATCGACCCACGGCTCGCCCCCGCACTGCGCTCGCGCTTCTCGGACACCCCCCAAGTCCGCGTCGTCGGCGAGGACTTCCTCACCGCGCGACCCCCGCGCACACCGTTCTCCGTCGCCGGAAACGTGCCCTTCTCCCGCACCGCCGCCATCGTCGACTGGTGCCTGCGGGCGCCCGCCCTCACCGACGCCACACTCCTCACCCAGCTCGAGTACGCCCGCAAACGCACGGGTGACTACGGCAGCTGGACCCTGCTGACGGTCCTGACCTGGCCCCGGTACGAGTGGCGTCTGCTGGGGCGGGTCGGGCGGCGCAGCTTCCGTCCCGTGCCCGGCGTGGACGCCGGGATCGTCCGCATCGAGCGGCGCCGCACGCCGCTGCTCGACGCCGGGGCGCACGAGAGCTGGCGGCGACTGGTGGAGCTGGGCTTCTCCGGGGTCGGCGGCTCGCTGCACGCCTCGCTGCGCCGGGCGCACCCGAGGCGGCGGGTCGACGCGGCGTTCCGCCGGGCGGGCCTCGAGGCGACCGTGCTCGTCGGCGGGGTGCCGCCGGGGGAGTGGTTGAGGCTGCACGAGGTGCTGGCCCCGTGAAACAGAGTTGCACGAGACGTATCGTCTCGCATATCGTCGGTGCCATGACCAGTCCCGCTCACATCGCCATGTTCTCCATCGCCGCCCACGGCCACGTGAACCCCAGCCTCGAAGTGATCCGCGAGTTGGTGGCACGCGGGCACCGGGTCACGTACGCGATTCCGCCGGCCTTCGCCGAGAAGGTGGCCGGGACGGGCGCCGAGCCCAAGCTCTGGAACTCCACGCTGCCCGGGCCGGACGCCGATCCGGAGGCGTGGGGGAGCACCCTGCTGGACAATGTCGAGCCGTTCCTCGCCGACGCGATCCAGGCCCTTCCGCAGCTGATCGAGGCATATCAGGGAGACGAGCCGGACCTCGTCCTGCACGACATCACCTCGTACCCGGCACGCGTCCTCGCCCACCGATGGAGCGTGCCCGCGATCTCGCTCTCGCCGAACCTCGTCGCCTGGGAAGGCTACGAGGAGGAGGTCGCCGAGCCGATGTGGGCGGAGCCGAAGCAGACCGAACGCGGGCAGGCCTACTACCGCCGCTTCCACACATGGCTGGAGGAGAACGGCATCACCCAGCACCCGGATCCGTTCGCCGGCCGCCCCGACCGCTCGCTCGTCCTCATCCCGCGGGCCTTGCAGCCCAACGCCGACCGCGTCGACGAGACGACGTACACCTTCGTCGGCGCCTGCCAGGGCGACCGGGCGGCCGAGGGCGACTGGCAGCGGCCCGACGGCGCCGAGAAGGTCGTACTCGTCTCCCTCGGGTCGTCCTTCACCAAGCAGCCCGCCTTCTACCGGGAGTGCGTGCGCGCCTTCGGCGACCTGCCGGGCTGGCACCTGGTGCTCCAGGTCGGCAGGCACGTCGACCCGGCCGACCTCGGCGACGTCCCGCCGAACGTCGAAGTGCGTTCCTGGGTCCCGCAGTTGGCGATCCTCAAGCAGGCCGACCTGTTCGTCACCCACGCCGGCGCGGGCGGCAGCCAGGAGGGCCTGGCCACCGCCACCCCGATGATCGCCGTACCGCAGGCCGTGGACCAGTTCGGCAACGCGGACATGCTCCAGGCGCTGGGCGTCGCCCGGCACGTCGCGACGGAGGACGCCACGGCCGAGGCCCTGCGCGAGACCGCCCTGTCCCTCGTCGACGACCCTGAGGTCGCCCGGCGTCTGAAGGACGTCCAGGCGCAGATGGCGGGGGAGGGCGGCACCAAGCAGGCTGCGGACCTGATCGAGGCCGAGCTGATCGCCGCGCGCGACGCACGGGCGAACCCGTAGGTGCCGCCGTCCTGCTGAGAGGCGAACGCGGCCGGTGGAACTTATCGGGCGCGTTCGGCGTCGGCAGGATCGTGACGGAAATCGATGACATACCCCTCGACGCCCTGGTGTCGTCCTGGGAAGAGATCCAGGACGAGTACGACTTCTGGGCTCCCGACGGCGAACACGACCGGGCGGTCCTCGACTGCGCCGCCCGGCTCGCCGCCGCTCCCGGGGCCGGGGACGCGTACGTGTGGGTTCTGGGGCTGACGATGATGGCTCCCTGTGCGAACCGGTCGGGCGTCGACTCCCGGGCGGAGGCCGAGGCGGCGCTGCGGGCCGCGGACGCCGCGCAGCGGGTCCGGCCCTGCGACCACGACACCCACCCGTACACGTCCCACGACGGTCATCACGCCGACGCCGAACTCCCCGACCTGCTGCTCCGGATCGCCGACGAGAACGCCGAGTGGTACGACGAGGACCACCCGCGCGAGGCGTGGCGCTGCCCGCGCAATGTCGCCGGGTTCGCGCGGATCGCCCTCGACATCCTGCACCCGGGCGAAGTCGCCGATGTCCCGCCCCGGTTGTCCCTCCAGGACCGCGAAGACATCAAGGTCCTGGAGGCGTTGCTGGAGCTGTACCCCGAGCCGGGCACGGACGTCGCCGACGAGATCGCCTCGCAGGGCGGGTACCTCTACTACGCCGAGCCCGAGGAGCGTCCCGGACGCCTCCACGTCGTCAGGGCCGTGAGCTGGCATGCCGTATCCGGCATGATCCAGGACAGGTCTGTGCTCTACAACCTCATCAGAGGCGTGGAGAAGGTCCTGCCGGACTTCGCCGAAGCGACCTGCGACCACGCCGAGCACCCGACGCTCAGCAGCCACAGCACGACCGCCGCCGAACTCGGGATCGTCCTCAGCAGTCCCGCCGGACGCCGCGTGTACGAACGGAACCGCGACCACTACGGCGACGGCGCCCCACTGGAGCAGATGGTGTGCCCCGCCTTCATGGCGGAGGTGGCCGGGGAGACGCTGACCGAACTCCGCGCAGGCCGCGACAGACTCTTCGGCCCCCGCGACACCTCCCACCTCGACGCCGAGTACCTCCGCGCGGACGGCCGCCTGGACATCCAGAAGATCGCCGAGCGGCTCCAGAACGTCGGCTCGAACGAGCAGTACGCCGATGAGTTGGGGCTGTGGGCGGCGCGGCGCTACGACCGGCTCGGGCAGTCCGAAGACGAGGGCCGGGCCCTCGACCGGGGTCGTCCTGTCCGTGAGCGGGCCGTGCTCCTGCTCACCGCCCACCAGACCATGACGATCTCCTACCCGGCCCTCCCTACGCCGTCGCCCAGGGCATCCTCGCGACCCTGCGTACGGTCGCCGCCGCGCCCCGCCCCGAGCAGTGCGCCCACACCGACGCGCACCCGCCCCTGGACGCCGGGGAGTTCCGCAGCGGCCTGCCGCACTTCTACGCGCCCGAGGAGTTCCCGCCCACCGACGGGGTGCACAGCGTGGAGTCGTGGACGTGTGCGCGGTTCGCGGGGCTGGTCGCCGACAAGTGCGTAGGGGCTCTTGAGGACCTGTACGAGGAGGACGGCGACGAGGCCGAGTTGTAGGACTCGGCGCAGCGTGCCGGACGAAGGCGTGGCGTCCGAAAAGGGGGCCCGTCGACTCCCCCGGAGTCGACGGGCCCCACTCGTACGTCAGGCGGATCAGACAGGCACCCGCTCGCCCTCGTCGTCCCGAGCCGCACTTCGCGTCACGGCCTCCGGCGCTTCGTCGTGCGTGAGGTCCGGCAGGCGGTTCAGCCACTTCGGGAAGTACCAGTTGCGCTCGCCGAGAAGTGCCATGACCGCCGGGAGCAGGACGCCCCGGATGATCGTCGCGTCGATGAGGACCGCCGCCGCGAGGCCGACGCCCATCTGCTTCATGGACTGCATCGACAGCGTGCCGAAGATCGCGAACACGGCGACCATGATGACCGCGGCGCTGGTGACGACACCGGCCGTGGTGACCACGCCGTGCTGGATCGCGTCCTTCGTCGTACGGCCGCGCAGCCGCGCCTCGCGGATCCGCGAGACCACGAACACGTGGTAGTCCATCGACAGGCCGAACAGGATCACGAAGAGGAACAGCGGCAGCCAGGTGATGATGGCGCCGACGCCCTCCGCACCCACCAGCGACGCGCCCCAGCCGTGCTGGAAGACGGCGACGAGGATGCCGTACGCCGCGCCCACCGACAGCAGGTTCAGCACGATCGAGGTGATCGCGATCGTCAGCGAGCGGAAGGACAGCAGCATCAGCCCGAAGGCGAAGACCACGACGAACGCGAAGACCGGGATGACCGCTCCGGCCAACTGGTCGTTGAAGTCCTTCGAACCGGCGACCTGCCCGGTGATCGGCGCCTCGACGCCGTCGACCTTGCCGAGCGTGGCAGGCCGCACGTCGTCGCGCAGCTTGTCCAGGCTCGCGCCCGC
The DNA here is from genome assembly GCF_036173045.1 of Streptomyces sp. NBC_00299. Lineage (GTDB taxonomy): Bacteria > Actinomycetota > Actinomycetes > Streptomycetales > Streptomycetaceae > Streptomyces > Streptomyces machairae. The sequence continues at coordinate 2,135,046 of NZ_CP108039.1, read as the reverse complement.
CTTGTCGAGGTCGGAGCCGCCGACCAGCGGGACGTACACGAAGGCGACGTTCTGATCGTCGTGCAGCTTGATCTCCACCGGGCCGCGCGAGGCACCCGAACTGATCGCCCGCTCACGGAAGTCGGCCAGTGCGGACTTCACCTCGGGAGCGTTGATGTCGTCCGCCTTGACGACCACCTCGGCCGGCTCGGAACCGCCCGGGAAGGCCTCGTTGACCCGGTTGTACGTCTGCACGATCGGCAGCGAGTCGCCGAACTCCTGGTCCAGCGTGAGGTTCTGCGTCTTCATGCCGACCGCCGGCGCCGCGATGGCGAGCAGCGCGCCGGCCGCGACGACGACCGAGATCACCGGCCGGGCAAGAACGCCCTTGAGTACGGCCGTCCAGAACCGGCTCTCGCGGTTGCCCTGTCCACGGTTGCGGCGGAGCTTGCTCTGCGGGTGCAGGAAGGGGATCTTGCCCTTCTCGACCCGCTCACCCAGCAGCGACAGCAGCGCCGGAAGCACCGTCACCGAACCGACCATGGCGACCGCGACGACCATCAGCGAGGCCAGGCCCATCGCCTCGAACTCGGCGAGGCCGGTGAACAGCATGCCCGCCATCGCCACGCACACCGTGACGCCCGAGACGATGATCGCACGGCCGCTGGTGGCGGCGGCGACCCTCAGGGCCGTCTGCGCGTCCCGGCCGGCCTCGCGCTCCTCGCGCTCACGGCGCAGATAGAACAGGCAGTAGTCGACGCCGACGGCCAGACCGACCAGCAGCATCACCGAGTTCGCGGTGTCGCTCATCGGCATCACATGGCTGACGATGCCCATCAGGCCCATCGTCGCCATGATCGCGGTGACCGCCAGCAGCACCGGCAGCAGGGCCGCCACCAGCGCGCCGAAGGCGATGAGCAGAATGCCGAGGGCCACCGGCACCGCGGAGTACTCGGCCTTCTGGAAGTCGTCCCCGAACGCGTCGTCGAACGTCTTCATCATGCTGGCGCCGCCGATCTCCTCGATCCGCAGCGACTCATGGTCCTTCTGGACGTCCTCGACCGCCTTCAGCACCGGCTCCACACGCTCACCCGCGGTGTCCGAGTCGCCGCGGATGTCGAACTGCACCAGCGCGCTGCGCCCGTCCTTCGAGATCGTCTGCGTGTCGTACGGTGAGGTCACGTCCGTGACCTCGCCGGTGCCCTCGACCGCCTTGACGACCGCGGTGACGGCGGTCCGGAACTCGCTGTCGGTCGCCTGGAGCGACCCGTCCTTCGCCTGGATCAGGACGGTCTCACTGGCCGGCTCCTCGATCCCGGCGTCCTCGATGATCTTTGCGGCGGTGTGCGTCTCGCCCTTCAGCTGGTCGCTGTCCTTGACGTCGACCCGGCCGGCCGCCGAACCGAGGCCCATCGCCAGCACGACGAACAGCACCCAGATGCCGACGGCAGCCCATCGATGGCGGGCGCTCCAGCCGCCGGCGCGGGCGGCGAGGCCCCGCACACGTGTGTCTCCGTTCCCCATGACGGGCTTGCCCCCTTGATTGCGGTGGCGGCCCCCTGCCGCCTCCTTTCGTTTCGAAGGTATGGGCCGGATAAAGCCATCTCGTCGTGCTGCTCGGTGATAGGCAGAGGCCAGAACTCATCCCCTTGGCCCGTGGGTCCTCCCCACTGGGGAGGATGGGCGTCCCTTACATCCATCCGGCGGTGTCGGGGATGACGATCAGGGCCGAAAAGCTTGTGCTTGATGCTGACCGGTAAGTAACTTACGGGTCCGGGCCGCCGTCGTGCCCACCCCCACGGGGCACGAAGGCGGCCTCGGCACACCCGGTCGTCCTAAGGTGGCCGGATGACGACGTATGCGGCGCTGCTGCGCGGAATCAACGTGGGCGGCAGCAGAAAAGTCCCGATGGCCGACCTGCGCACCCTGATGACCGGCCTCGGTTACGACGGCGTACGGACCTACCTCCAGAGCGGTCAGGCGGTCTTCGCCACCGACCACGGCGACGAGGAGTCCCTGGCCGCGGAACTCGCGTCGGCGATCGAGAAGCACTTCGGCTTCCCCGTGGACGTGATCGTGCGCGACCACGCCTACCTCCGGGCGATCGCCGACGACTGCCCTTTCCCCGCAGCCGAGTTGGAAGGCAAGCAGCTCCACGTCACCTACTGCTCCGCCCCGGTCGACGCCGAGCGATTCGCGGAGATCGACCGGGCCGCCTACCTCCCGGAGGAGTTCCGCATCGGCGACCGCGCGGTGTACCTGTACGCCCCGAACGGCCTGGGCCGCTCCAAGCTCGCCGAAATTCTGTCGCGGCCGCGGCTCAGCAAGGGTTTGATCGCTACCAGCCGCAACTGGAACACGGTCGTAAAACTTGTGGAGATGACCAGTGACTGACGTCCGGACCACCGCTGTGGAAGCCGCCATCGAGCGCGAACTGCGCCTTCTCCAGCCGGAGGTACGGTCCTCCCCCGAACTGCTCGCCGAGCTGCTGCACCCCCAGTTCCGGGAGTACGGCGCGTCGGGGCGGGACTGGGACCGGACGTCGATCATCGAGGCCCTGATCGCGGGGGAGGACCCCGGACCCCGACCTGCCGTCGTCTCCAAGATGGACGGCGTCCAGCTGGCCCCCGACCTCGTCCACCTCACCTTCGACACGGAGAAGAACGGCCGCCGGGCTCACCGCAGTTCACTGTGGCGCCGAACCGACAACGGCTGGCAGATGTACTTCCACCAAGGGACGCCGTTCAGCCCCGAGGGGGCGTAACCGTGCGCTACGTCATCATCGGGGCAGGAGCCGTCGGCGGCGTCATGGGCGGACGGCTCGCGGGCGCGGGCCACGAGGTCGTGCTGGTCGCCCGGGGCGCCCACTTCGAGGCCCTACGGGAAGGTGGCCTGCGCCTCAGGGTGCCCGAGGGCGAGCTGACCCATCGGCTGCCGGTCGTCGACGGACCGTCCGGGCTCGGGGAACTCCGCCCCGACGACGTCCTCGTCCTCGCCGTGAAGACGCAGGACAGCGCGGCCGCGCTGCAGACGTGGGGACCCGTACCGGTCGCGGGCGGCAAGACGGCCGCCGAGCGGCTGCCCCTGATCTGCGCGCAGAACGGCGTCGAGAGCCAGCGCCTCGCCCTGCGGGTGTTCCGGCGGGTGTACGGCGTCTGCGTCTGGCTGCCCTCGACATACGTCGAACCCGGCGTCGTCTCAGCGGCCGGCAGCCCCCTCACCGGCATCCTCCACCTCGGCCGCCACCCGAACGGCACCGACGAGACCGCCCGCCGCATCGCCGCCGATCTGGAGAAGTCGCACTTCGAGGCACCGGTCGTCGCGGACGTGGCCCGCTGGCAGTACGCCAAGCTGCTGTCCAACCTCGGCAACGCCCTGGAGGCGGTCACCGGCCCCGTCGACAGCGAGGAGGCCGCGGCGCTGTTCCTGCGGGTGCGGGCCGAGGGCGCGGCCGTGCTCGACGGCGCGGGGATCCCGTACGCGAGCGCCGAGGAGCAGCGCGCCGTACGGGGCGACAAGGTCACCCTCGTCCCCCTCGACGGCGCCCCGCGCGGCGGCGGCTCGTCCTGGCAGTCCCTGACCCGGGGTACCGGCACCATCGAGGCCGACTACCTCAACGGCGAGATCGCCCTGCTGGGCCGCCTGCACGGCGTACCGACCCCGCTGAACGACCTCCTCCAACGCCTTGCCAACACCTTCGCGCGCGAGCGACGGGCGCCGGGGGCGATGCCGGTGGGGGAGCTGGCGCGGCTTGCCGAGGAGGCGGCGGTGCAGGTATCGGGCGAGGACGAGGCCGGACTCTTCGGCTGAGGGCCGGATCAGGCGCCCACGGCCGTGAGCACCGGCACCCGCGCCGCGTCGTACCGCTCCAGCAGCACCCGCGCCACCTCGGGCGCCGCGCCGAGCACGTCCGCCAGGACGTCCGCGTCGGCCGCGCCCCGCGCGATGCGGTCGGGGAGGAAGCCGGGGGCCAGGACGTACGGCGCCACGGCCACCCGCTCGCAGCCGAGTTTCCGCAGCTCGCGTACCGCGTCCTCGGTGCGGGGAAGAGATGCGGAGGCGAACGCAGGCCGCACGGCGCACCAACCGGTGTGCCGCCACTCCCGCGCGATTTCTGCGATCACTGCGATCGCCTCCGGGTCGGTGGACCCCGCCGAGGCCAGCACGACCCCGGTCGAGGACTTGTCGGCGGGCGTCAGACCCGCCTCGTACAGACGCCGTTCCAGCGCCGCCATGAGCAGTGGCGAAGGCCCCAGCACCTCCGCCTGGCGGATGCGCAGCTGGGGCGGCGCGTCCCGCAGCACCGCGGGGATGTCGGCCTTCGCGTGGAACGCGCGCGTCAGCAGCAGGGGCAGGGCCACGACATCCCGGACGCCCTCCGCCGCCAGCGACTCCAGCACCCCCTGCACGGACGGGATGTTGAAGTCCAGGAAGCCGGTCTCCACCCGTACGTCCGGGCGCAGCGAGCGCACCCGCCGTACCAGGGCATGCACCGTCGCGGCATGCCGCGGGTCGCGGCTGCCGTGGGCGATGACGAGAAGAACCGGCTTCGTGAACACAGGCGTCAGCTCCTTGGCAGCAGACCGCGGCTGCGCAGGACCGACCGCTCCAGTGGGCTGAAGATGAGGAGGTCGATGGCGATGCCGACGATGAGGATGAGGAGGATGGCGAAGAAGACCGTGGACATGGAGCTGGTGTTGCGGCCGTTCTCCAGCAGCTGGCCCAGGCCCACTCCGAGGTCGGGGGAGGAGGCGATGATCTCGGCGGCCATGAGTGAGCGCCAGGAGAAGGCCCAGCCCTGCTTCAGTCCGGCCAGGTAGCCGGGCAGCGCGGCCGGCATCACGATGTGCCAGGTGCCCTTGAGCCCGGTCGCGCCCATCGTGCGGCCCGCTCGCAGGAACAGCGGCGGCACCTGGTCGACGCCGGAGACGAGGCCGTTGGCGATGGAGGGGACCGCGCCGAGCAGGATCACCGCGAACATCATCTTGTCGTTCAGGCCCAGCCAGATCACCGCCGGCGGCACCCACGCGACCGAGGGCAGGGACTGCAGACCGGACAGGATCGGCCCGATCGCCGCCCGCACGAACCGCACCCGCGCCACCAGCAGCCCCAGCGGGGTGCCGATCGCGAGGGCGAGCAGGAAGCCGAGCAGGCCGCGTGAGACGGACGTCCAGATGTACTCGTGGAGGGTGCCCTCAAGCCACGCCTCACGCAGCTCGCCCCACACGTCGGACGGTGAGGGCAGCTTGGTCGGGTCGTCCGCGACGCCGGTGGAGATCAGCAGTTGCCAGACCACCAGCACCAGGGCGATGGCGGCGATGGGCGGCAGGATCTTCTGCGTCAGGGTCTTCCGGAAGGGTGTGCGGCCGGTGTGGACGGTTTCCAGGGCGTCCAGGCCGGCTTCGAGTCCGGCGAGATCGTTGCCGTCCTTGACGGTCGTCTCAGTGCTGGCCATGACGGCGGATCTCCCCACGCAGTTCTTCGGTGATCTCGACGGACAGCTCGGCGACCGCGGTGTCCTCGATGCGGCGCGGGTGCGGGATGTCCACCGTCCACTCCCGGGCGACCCGGCCGGGGCGTGAGGACAGCAGCACCACGCGCTGGGCCAGGCGGACCGCCTCGCGCACGTTGTGTGTGACGAACAGGACGGACACGCCCGTCTCGCGCCAGATGCGGGTGAGTTCGTCGTGCAGGACGTCACGGGTGATGGCGTCGAGTGCGGCGAACGGCTCGTCCATCAGCAGCAGGTTGCTGTCCTGGGCGAGCGCGCGGGCCAGGGCGACGCGCTGGCGCATGCCGCCGGACAGCTCGTGCACCCGCTTGCCGTACGCGCCCTTGAGGCGGACGAGTTCGAGCAGTTCCTCGGCGCGCTCGCGGCGCTCCGCCTTGGCGACCCCCCTGAGCTTGAGGGCGAGCTCGATGTTCTTGCCGGCGGTCAGCCACGGGAACAGGGCGTGTTCCTGGAACATCAGTGCCGGACGGCCGTCGGTGGTGATGCCGCCGGCGCTGGGCTTGTCGAGTCCGGCGACGAGGTTGAGCAGTGTCGACTTGCCGCAGCCGGAGGCGCCGAGGAGGGTGACGAACTCGCCGGGGGCGACATCGAGGGTGATGTCGTCGAGGACGAGCTGCTGCCCGGCGGGGCCGGCGAAGGACTTCGAGACATGCTCGATACGCGCGGCGTGCTCCACGGACGTCACCGTGTCGGCGGCCTTGGCGAGGGCGGTTGCCATGGTCGTCACCTCCTGTGAACTCATCGGGTGCGGTGGTTACTTGCTGCCGAGGTCGGCGTCGTCGACTTCGGGCTCGCCCTCGGCCTTGAGGACCTTGTTCAGTGGGGCCAGGTCGTAGATGCCGGTCAGGTCCGGCTTCTGCAGCAGGCCGGCCTTGACCGCGTGCTCGGCCTCGGTGTTCAGGGTCGCGGCGAGCGGGTCGTCGGTGACCTGGATGGACTGCCATGCCGGGTCGAGCACGTTGGCGGGCAGCGGCTTGCCGGTGTCGGCCTTGAGCTGCGCGTTCGCCGCGGCCTTCGCCCGCTCCGGGTTCGCGTCGATCCACTTGTTCGTCTTCACCGAGGCACGCAGCACAGCCTCTACGGCCTTGGGGTGTTCCTTCAGGAAGCTCTGCGACACGATCACGTTCGTGATCACGAACTTCTTGTCGGGCCACAGGTCGGCCTCGTCCAGGAGCACCTTGCCGCCCTCGGCGACCAGCTTGGACGCGGTCGGCTCCGGCACCCACGCGCCGTCGATCGAGCCGGACTTGTAGGCATCCGGCGTGATCTTGTTGTCGGTGCGGACGACGGAGACGTCACCCTGGCCGCTCTCCGCGTCGACCTTCCAGCCCTGCTCGGAGATCCAGTTGAGGAACGCGACATCCTGCGTGTTGCCCAGCTGCGGCGTCGCGATCTTCTTGCCCTTCACGTCCTTCAGGGACTTGACCTTCTCCGGGTTGACCACGAGCTTCACCCCGCCCGATGCCGAGCCGGAGATGACCCGCAGGTTCTTCCCGCCCGACTTGATGTAGCCGTTGATCGCGGGCGACGGGCCGATCCAGCCGATGTCGATGGAGCCGGAGTTCAGCGCCTCGATCTCCGAGGGCCCGGCGTTGAACGTGGCGTACTCCGCCGTCGTACCGCCGAGCTCCTTCTGGAACATGTCCTGGTGCCGGCCGACCAGCGCGGTGGCATGGGTGAGGTTCCCGAAGTAGCCGATCTTCACCGAGTCCAGGCCGTCGACCTTGGGCGCCCCCGCGATGGCCTGCTCGGTGTTCTCCTTGGCCTGCGAGCCGTAGCCGCAGGCCGCGAGGGCCAGCAACGGCAGCGCGGCCAGGACGGCGAGGGTCCGTCGCAGGGCGGTGGTGGCAGGCACGGGAGGTGTTCCTCTCGGTGGCCCGGCGCTCACGCCCGTATCAGGTCGTGGCCGGGGGGTCGGCAGGTTCGTCCGGAGCGGCGCGCATACGGTGCACGCAGGTCAGCGCACACATCGCGACACTCCGCCCTGCCCGCTCCCGAGGGCGCCGCTGCCGACGCGGCCGCCCTCCTTCGCGAACGTGGAGAAGTAGTCGAGGGGCCTCATGTCAGAAGTCCCACCCGTCGTCGTCGGCCTCGTCCTTGACCGGCTCCGGCGAGGCGAACGACTCGCCGACCATGCCCGCGGTCAGCGTCGTGCCGTCGTTGGGGTCGATCAGGATGAACGAGCCGGTGCGGCGGGAGTCGGCGTAGGAGTCGACCGGCAGCGGCTCGGCGGTACGGATCTTCACGCGGCCGATGTCGTTGGCGACGAGTTGTCCGGGGTGCGGGTGCAGGGACAGGTCGTCGAGCGTGAGCCGGGACGGGATGTCCTTCACGATCGCCTTGACCGTGCGGGTGCCGTGCTTGAGGAGCACCCGGTGGCCGACGGTCAGCGCAGCGTCGGCGACGTGGCAGACGGTGGCCTCGATGTCCTGGGTGGTCGCGGGCGCGTCCTTGGCCGGGACGATCAGGTCACCGCGTGAGATGTCGATGTCGTCCTCCAGCAGGAGGGTCACCGACTGGGTGGTCCAGGCGATGTCGACCGGCTCGCCCAGCAGGTCGATCCCGGAGATCTTCGAGGTACGGCCCGACGGCAGCACCGTCACCGACTCCCCGACCCGGAACGAACCGGCGGCGATCTGCCCGGCGTAGCCGCGGTAGTCGGGGTGCTCGGCGCTCTGCGGACGGATCACGTACTGCACGGGCAGCCGCGCGTGGCAGTGGCTCAGGTCGTGGCTGACCGGCACCGTCTCCAGGTGCTCCAGGAAGGTCGGGCCGCCGTACCAGTCCATGTTCGCGGACGGGTCCACCACGTTGTCACCGGCCAGCGCCGAGATCGGGATCGCGGTGATCTCCGGAACACCCAGCTCCAGCGCGTACGCCGTGAACTCCTCGGCGATCGCGGCGAACACCGACTCCTGGTAGTCGACCAGGTCCATCTTGTTCACCGCGAGCACGACGTGCGGCACCCGCAGCAGCGCCGCGATCGCCGCGTGCCGGCGGGTCTGCTCAACGACGCCGTTACGGGCATCGACGAGGATCACCGTCAGCTCCGCCGTCGACGCACCCGTGACCATGTTGCGGGTGTACTGCACGTGGCCGGGGGTGTCGGCGAGGATGAACCGGCGCCGGGGGGTGGCGAAGTAGCGGTAGGCCACGTCGATGGTGATGCCCTGTTCCCGCTCGGCGCGCAGGCCGTCGGTGAGCAGTGCGAGGTCGGGGGCGTCCTGGCCGCGGTTGCGGGAGGCGTGCTCCACGGCCTCCAGCTGGTCGGTCAGCACCGACTTGGAGTCGTGCAGCAGCCGGCCCACGAGAGTCGACTTGCCGTCGTCGACGGAACCGGCCGTCGCGAACCGCAGCAGAGTGGTGGCCGAGAGCTCCTCGGTCGTGATCGTGCTCATGCTTAGAAGTACCCCTCGCGCTTACGGTCTTCCATCGCGGCCTCGGACATCTTGTCGTCGGCGCGGGTGGCGCCGCGCTCGGTGAGCCGGGACGCGGCGATCTCGGTGATGACCTGCTCCAGGGTCACCGCGTCCGAATCCACGGCGCCCGTGCAGGACATGTCGCCGACGGTGCGGTAGCGGATGAGCCGCTTCTCGACGGTCTCGCCGTCCTTCGGCCCGCCCCATTCGCCGGCGGTCAGCCACATGCCGTTGCGGGCGAACACGTCACGCTCGTGCGCGAAGTAGATGTCCGGCAGCTCGATGCCTTCGCGGGCGATGTACTGCCACACGTCCAGCTCGGTCCAGTTGGAGAGCGGGAACACGCGCACGTGCTCGCCGGGCGCGTGACGGCCGTTGTAGAGGTTCCACAGCTCGGGCCGCTGCCGGCGCGGGTCCCACTGCGAGAACTCGTCCCGCAGCGAGAAGACGCGTTCCTTGGCCCGCGCCTTCTCCTCGTCCCGGCGCCCGCCGCCGAAGACCGCGTCGAACCGCTCGCTCTGGATCTTCTCCGTCAACGGCACCGTCTGCAGCGGGTTGCGGGTGCCGTCCGGGCGCTCCTTGAGGACTCCCCGGTCGATGTAGTCCTGCACCGACGCGACGTGCAGCCGCAGGTTGTGCTTCTCGACCGTGCGGTCGCGGTACTCGATGACCTCGGGGAAGTTGTGCCCGGTGTCGACGTGCAGCAGCGTGAACGGGATCGCCGCGGGAGCGAACGCCTTCAGCGCCAGATGCAGCATGACGATGGAGTCCTTGCCACCGGAGAACAGGATCACCGGCCGCTCGAACTCACCCGCCACCTCACGGAAGATGTGGACGGCCTCGGACTCCAGCGCGTCCAGGTGGGAGAGGGCGTACGGGGAGTCCGTACCGTCCTCGCCTCCCTTGACCGTGGCAACGGTCGTCGTCATGCCAGTCCCCTCTCGGTGAGCAGCGCGTGGACCGCGCCCGCGGATTCCTGGACGGTCTGGTTCTGGGACTCGATGCGCAGATCGGGCGACTCGGGTGCCTCGTACGGGTCGTCGACCCCGGTCAGGCCCGTCAGCTCGCCCGCGGCCTGCTTGGCGTACAGGCCCTTCACATCGCGTACGGAGCACACGTCGACCGGCGTGGCCACGTGCACCTCGAGGTACGCCGTCCCACCCTCCTGGTGACGCTTGCGCACGGCCTCGCGGCTGTCGGCGTAGGGCGCGATCACGGGGACGAGCGCCTTCACGCCGTTACGGGCGAGCAGTTCGGCCAGGAAGCCGATGCGCTGCACGTTGGTGTGCCGGTCCTCGCGGCTGAAGCCGAGGCCCGCAGAGATGAACTCGCGGATCTCGTCGCCGTCGAGCACCTCGACGCGGTGGCCCTCCGTGCGGAGCCGGCCGGCCAGTTCGTAGGCGATGGTGGTCTTGCCGGCGCTCGGCAGACCCGTGAGCCAGACGGTGGCTCCGCTCGTCACGTGGTTCTCCCCACTCGCAGGAAACGTAGAAAGCTCAGTCATGGGTCAGCCGTGCAGCCCGCACTCGGTCTTGGCGCGGCCCGCCCAGCGGCCGGCGCGCGCGTCCTCGCCCTCAAGGACCCGGCGGGTGCAGGGGGCGCATCCGACAGAGGCGTAGCCGTCCATCAGCAGCGGGTTGGTCAGGACACCGTGTTCGGCGACATACGCGTCCACGTCGTCCTGGGTCCAGCGGGCGATCGGGGAGATCTTCACCTTCCGGCGCTTCTCGTCCCAGCCCACGACCGGGGTGTTCGCCCGGGTCGGCGACTCGTCGCGGCGCAGCCCGGTCGCCCAGGCCACATAGCCGTTCAGGCCCCGCTCCAGCGGCTCGACCTTGCGCATCTTGCAGCACAGGTCGGGGTCGCGGTCGTGCAGCCTGGGCCCGTACTGGGCGTCCTGCTCGGCGACCGTCTGCCGCGGGGTGAGCGTGATGACGTTGACGTCCATCACGGCCTCGACCGCGTCGCGGGTGCCGATGGTCTCCTCGAAGTGGTAGCCGGTGTCCAGGAACACGACGTCGACGCCGGGCATCGCGCGGGAGGCGAGGTGGGCGACCACCGCGTCCTCCATCGACGAGGTCACGCAGAAGCGCTTGCCGAAGGTGTCCACCGCCCACTGGAGGATCTCCAGCGCGGAGGCGTCCTCCAGATCACGGCCCGCCTGCTCGGCGAGCGCCTTGAGATCCTCTGTCGTGCGCTCTTCCTGAATCGCGGTCATATCTCTTCTCCCCCTGCGTCGTTGTGCTGAAGGCCCCGGGCGAGCAGCCCGAGGAACTTCAACTGGAATGCGCGGTTGCACGCCGCGCATTCCCATGCGCCGTGGCCCTGCTCGCTCGGACGGAGGTCCTCGTCGCCGCAGTAGGGGCAGTAGAAGGGGGCGGCCCGCTTGCTCATGAGAGGGCCTCCTCGGACGCGCGGGTGACCCAGGTGGCGAAGCGCTCGCCGTCCTCGCGCTCGTCCTGGAAGCGCTTGAGGACACGCTCGACGTAGTCGGGCAGTTCGTCGGACGTGACCTTCAGGCCACGCACCTTGCGCCCGAACCCGGCCTGCAGACCGAGCGCGCCGCCCAGGTGCACCTGGTAGCCCTCGACCTGCTCGCCCTCGTCGTTCAGGACCAGCTGCCCCTTGAGACCGATGTCCGCGACCTGGATACGGGCGCAGGCGTTCGGGCAGCCGTTGAGATTGATGGTGATCGGCTCGTCGAAGTCCGGGATCCGGCGCTCCAGCTCGTCGATCAGCGCGGCGCCGCGCGCCTTGGTCTCGACGATGGCGAGCTTGCAGTACTCGATGCCGGTGCAGGCCATGGTGCCGCGCCGGAAGGAGGACGGCCGGGCCGTGAGGTCCAGTGCCTCCAGGGCCTCGACCAGGGGCTCGACCTGCGCCTCCTCGACGTCGAGGACGATCATCTTCTGCTCGACGGTGGTCCGTACCCGGCCGGAGCCGTGCGCCTCCGCCACCTCGGCGATCTTCGTCAGCGTGGCACCGTCGACGCGGCCGACGCGCGGCGCGAAACCGACGTAGAAACGGCCGTCCTTCTGCCGGTGCACCCCGACGTGGTCACGCCAGCGCTCCGTCGGCTCGGCCGGCGCGGGGCCGTCGACGAGCTTGCGCTCGAGGTACTCGTCCTCCAGGATCTGGCGGAACTTCTCCGGGCCCCAGTCGGCGACGAGGAACTTCAGACGGGCGCGCGTACGCAGGCGCCGGTAGCCGTAGTCCCGGAAGATGCCGATCACGCCCGCCCAGGCCTCCGGCACCTCCTCCAGCGGCACCCAGGCGCCGAGCCGGACGCCGATCTTCGGGTTGGTGGACAGGCCGCCGCCGACCCACAGGTCGAAGCCGGGTCCGTGCTCGGGGTGCTCGACACCGACGAACGCCACGTCGTTGATCTCGTGGACGACGTCGAGGAGCGGGGACCCGGAGATCGCCGTCTTGAACTTGCGGGGCAGGTTGGAGAATTCCTTGCTGCCGATGTAGCGGTCGTGGATCTCGTCGATCGCCCAGCTGCCGTCGATGATCTCGTCCTCGGCGATACCGGCGACCGGCGATCCGATGACGACGCGCGGGCAGTCGCCGCAGGCCTCGGTGGTGGACAGACCGACGGCCTCCAGCCGGTCCCAGATCTCCGGAACGTCCTCGATGCGGATCCAGTGCAGCTGGATGTTCTGCCGGTCGGTGATGTCCGCGCTGCCGCGCGCGAACTCCTGCGAGATCTCGCCGATCACCCGCAGCTGCTGCGTGGTGAGACGGCCGCCGTCGATCCGGACGCGCAGCATGAAGTACTTGTCGTCCAGCTCCTCCGGCTCCAGGATCGCGGTCTTGCCGCCGTCGATCCCGGGCTTGCGCTGGGTGTAGAGGCCCCACCAGCGCATACGTCCGCGCAGGTCGTTGGGGTCGATCGAGTCGAAGCCGCGCTTCGAGTAGATCGTCTCAATGCGTGTCCGCACATTGAGACCGTCGTCGTCCTTCTTGAACTGTTCGTTGCCGTTGAGCGGGGTGAAGTGTCCCGCGGCCCACTGGCCCTCACCGCGGTGACGGCTCACCTTGCGGCGGGGAGTCGCGGCGGCAGGCTTCTGCGGGGTGGCGGCCATGGTGGTTACGTCCTTCGGGACAGGCGGGAATGCGGCTCTGACCTGCGCGTACGGGCGCATGGGCATACGTGCGCGTCGTTGCGCGGGAATGAAGCTGAAAGAGGGAGATGTCGGGTGCTGCGAGGTTGTCAGCGCACCGGACAGATGGCGCTGGACATGCGGCCGAGGTCGACGTGCCGCCGACTCACCAAGGCAATTCCAGTTCCAGACATGACGGAAGCGTGGCATGGCGATCTGGACACAGTCCAGCTTCGTCCGACATGCGGACACCCTTGTCCCGTAGAGTGAGACAAGGGTGTCGTCGGTCACATGGCCCGTATCGGGCCGTTTCTGCCCAGCTCAGCCAGGGTACGCCCCGGGCCACGGTCCGGGCGTGGCCGCCTCGGTCTCCTCCTCGACCTTCGTGTCGAAGAGCGTGAAGCCGCGGCGCAGGTAGTTGTCCATGGCGTGCTCCCCGTCCTTGCTGCAGGTGTGCAGCCACACCCGCTTCGTCCGGTCCAGCTCCGGCCGGCGTTCCGCCAGGTCCCAGGCGCGGGCCGCGCCGTACGCCAGCAGATGCCCGCCGATGCGCCGCCCGCGGAAGGCCGGAATCAGGCCGAAGTAGACGATCTCCACGACCCCGTCGTCCTGTGCCTCCAGCTCCACGTACCCCGCCGGCGTCCCACGGTCGTAGGCGACCCATGTCTCGACACCCGGACGCTCCAGATGCGCCTGCCACTGCGCGTACGTCCAGCCGAGCCGGTCGATCCACCGGATGTCCCCGCCCACGGACGCGTACAGAAACCGGCTGAACTCCGGAGAGGGCACCTCGGCCCGCACGATCCGCACATCTCCGTCCGGGGCGGCGGCCGGGAGGAGGTCGGCGGGGGAGTTCTGCTCCAGGGACCAGGTGGTCACGGGGATGTTGGTCATGACGGCCAGGGAATCATCCGGGTGGACGGTCTGTCGATCGGCGTCCACCCGGGCGATCGGTGCCGGGCGACTACCCCAGTGCCTCGTCGATCGACTCCAGCGGCATCGCGAACAGCGTCCGGCCCGACTGGGACCAGACCTCGCCGGTTGCCTCCCAGTAGGACAGGGGACCGGCCTCGGCGCCCCAGCAGCGGGGGGCGCTCTCCGAGCCGCAGCGCGTTGCCTCCGCCCCCTCGGTGTCCTGGCGCCAGAGGCTGCCGTGGCGGTCCGTGGGGGCCGGGACGCGGCCCAGATACCAGGCGGAGTGCTCCGCGCCGGTCGCCCGGTGCGAGAGGACCCCCGCGATGCCGGAGGCCTCCGTCTCGTACGCCTCGACCGTGCGCACGGCTCCGGTGGCGTCGACGGCCGGCAGGCCGGGGCGGGCCGGGTCCTTGCTGAAGTCGTAGCGCCACAGGCGGGCAGGCCGGTCGCTGTCGGCGGCGGTCCACTCGCTCGCGACCAGGCTGTCGGGTGCCGTACTGCGGTCCAGGGAGATGCCGCCGAGGCGCGGGGCGGCGCTCCCGCCGGTCAGACGGTAGGAGCCGACGGCCGGCAGGACGAAGCGGTAGCCGTGGGCCGACCAGCCCTCGTCCACGCGGCCCACCGCGGCGCTGTCGACCGTGGTGCGCTGGACGCGGTTCATGTCGTACACGTACAGCCCGTCGGAGGCGGTGACCAGCAGCTTGTCCTGGTACCAGACCATCCCGGAGAGACGGGAGCTCAGGGCACGGTAGTCGCGGCCACCGTCCACCGGGACGACGAGGAGGGCCGACGCGTACCTCAGGCGGGCCAGGTCGTTCGCGTCGACGAAGGAGACCCGGGCGAGACCCCGGTCGGCGCTGCCCTGGCTCCAGCCGGAGAGCAGCACCCTGTTGTCGTTCCACCAGCCGTCGTCGTCGGCGTCCCCGGAGGTGGTGACCGCCCCCGCCCGCCAGGCCCGGGTGTCGGCGGCGTCCCAGCAGTACGTGCGCGTGGCCGTCGGCGCCACCGGCAGCGCGGAGCGCTGGGTGGCCGTACAGCCGTCCGCGCGGCGCAGGCTGCGGTCGGCGGTTTCCAGAACGGCACGGACACCGACGGGCTTGCCCATCCCGGCGGCGAGTTCGTCGAGGGTGGCCTGCGACACCGGCTGCTCCTGGAGGCGGAGCGCGCGGGTGTCGGCGGCCCTGGTGAGAGGCTCCAGCGCCCCGGGGTTGTCACCGACCGTGGCCTGCGAGGCGCTGATCATCGTGGCGGCTGCGGTGAGGGCGAGGGCGGTACCGGCGAGGAACGCGCGCACGGCACGGCCCTGCTTGCGTCGACGGTGTCTGCCGCGGTGCTTCATCAAACCTCCCGAGGCGGGCCAACTGCGGCCATTGGTCTGTGCGTTGACCAAAGGAGCAGGTGGGGCGGCCCGTACAGGGATGCTACGGCAGTTGGGCACGCTTGCGGACTAAGACCCGGTAAATATGCGGAAGACACACGCCAGTCAGGGCAGATCGGCCGAGATCCGCCCCCGCACCACCGCCGGAGCCGTCGAATACGGCAGCAGATCGCGCGGCTCGTCCGGCAGCAGCACCTCGACCTCCGCGTCCTCGCGGAAGCGGTACGGCCGGTGCTCCAGAAAGCCCCCGAGATAGCGCCGTACCCGCGACATCTCGGCACGCACCGTCACCGTGCGGCCCGGGTCGCCGAACACGTCCTCCGCCAGCCCCGCCGCGCTGCGGCCGGCCCGGTGCACGGCCAGCAGATAGAGCAACTCGGCGTGCCGGGGACTCAGTTCATGGCTCCAGGAGCCCGCGCTGCCGGACACCGTCACCGACCAGCGGCGCGGCTGTGTCAGGTCCAGCGCGATCCGCGTCGCCCCGGGCGGCACCGGCTCGTCGGAGTCCCGCAGCAGCCAGCCGCCCGCCAGCGGCTCCACCGAGCACAGGCCGAGCGGCGGCAGCCACCGTCGGCCCGGCGCCAGGGACTTGGGCAGCGCGATCCGGTTCGCGTACGGCATCCCGCTCACCGCGGCGGTCCAGCCGTCCCGGTCCACCACCAGGGCCCGCCCGGGCAGCCGCGCCAGCACCGGCGCCGCCACCGCGCGCAACCGCTCCAGCGAGGTCAGATGCAGCTCCCGCAGCCGGGCCTCGGCGAGCTTGGCCACCGAGTCGACCCACGCGAGCGTGGCCGGATGCATGGTCTCCAGCGGCCCGCTGACGTCCACCACGCCGATCAGCCGGCCGTCCCGCGGATCCGTGAGGGGGGCGCCGGTGCAGGTCCAGGAGGTCTGGGAGCGCTGGAAGTGCTCGGAGGCGAAGACCTGTACGGGCCGGCGCACCACCGCGGGTGTGCCCACCCCGTTCGTGCCGACGACACTCTCCCGCCAGTCGGCGCCGAGTTCGAACCCGAGGCTGTCGGCCTTGCGCAGCACGGAGGAGTTGCCCTCCCGCCACAGCACCCGGCCCTCGTCGTCGGCGACGACCATGATGTGGTGGGCGATGTCCGCGACCGCCAGCAGGCCCTCGCGCAGCACCGGCAGGACATGCTTGAGCGCGGTGGTCTCCCGGCGCCGCTGCACCTCCTCGCGGGACAGCAGACCGGACCTGGCGTCGTGGTCCGGGTCGACACCGCTGCGCAGCATGCGCTCCCAGGACTGCTCGATCACCGGGCGCGGCGCGACGGGAGCGCGCTGTCCGGCCAGCGTGGCGGCGCGGACCTCGCTGAGTACCCGCGCGGCCCGGCCGGAGTCCACGACGGCCAGCTGTGTCACGTCCGTCGGCGAGAGCGCCAAGGATCCCTCCCGGTTCGACTCGTGCACGCCTTGACTGTGTGTCTCATAGTGCCGCCCCACACCGGCGGAGGCACACACTCCGCACACAGTCGCCAACAAGTTGCAACCCCTTGCAACCCTGGTGGACCGCTCTGGCCTGATTGAGACTTGAGCAACGCCGTCCCGAGCGGCGTTCGTGGCCTCGAACGGGCCAAGCGCAGGGGTGGTGCCGTGTCGGCGCAGCACCACCCCTGTCTCCGACGGTCGGGCCGTGTTCCGGACAGGGGTGCGGCTTTCTGTGCGTCGGCGGCTGCGGGTTCGTTGTGGCTGGTCGCGCCCACGCGGCGGACCGCATATCGGTACGGCCCCGCGCCCCTGAGGTCGGTGGCCGCATCCTTGGCCGGGTCGCTGAGCCTCTCAGGCCACCGGCCGCGCTCGCTCCATGATCGACGCGAGGTCCAGGGTGTGCGGAAGGGTTCCGAAGGCCGCGCCGCCGTCGCCGCCCAACCGTGAGGCGCAGAAGGCGTCGGCGACCTCCGGTGGTGCGTAGCGGACCAGCAGGGAGCCCTGCAGGACCAGTGCGAGTCGCTCCGTCAGGCGGCGGGCGCGGGCCTCGATGCCGTCCAGGTCGGCCAGTTCGGTCAGCAGGCCCTTGATCGCCGCGTCCAGCCGGTGATCGGCGCCGCGCGCCTTGCCGACCTCCTGGAGATAGGCGTTGAACGCCGCGGGCTCCCGCTGCAACGCCCGCAGCACGTCCAGCGCCTGGACGTTGCCCGCCCCCTCCCAGATCGAGTTCAGCGGCGACTCGCGCACCAGCCGGGGCATCCCCGACTCCTCCACGTACCCGTTGCCGCCCAGGCACTCGGACGCCTCGACCGTCAGCGGCGTACACCGCTTGGTCACCCAGTACTTGGCGGTCGGCACCGCGATCCGCAGCAGCGCCCGCTCCTGCTCGCCGCCGTCGTCGTACGCGGCCGCGAGGCGCAGTGCGAGGGTGGTCGCCGCCTCGGACTCGACGGCCAGGTCGGCCAGGACGTTGCGCATGAGCGGCTTGTCGACGAGCTTCCCGCCGAACGCCTCGCGGTGCGTGCAGTGATGGATCGCCTGCGCGACCGCCTGCCGCATCAGCCCCGCCGAGCCCAGCACACAGTCGAGCCGGGTCGCGGCCACCATCTCGATGATGGTGCGCACCCCGCGCCCCTCATCACCGACCCGGCGCGCCCACGTCCCGTCGAACTCGACCTCGCTGGAGGCGTTCGAGCGGTTGCCCAGCTTGTCCTTGAGCCGCTGGATGCGGAACACGTTGCGCGTGCCGTCCTCCAGGACGCGCGGGACCAGGAGACAGGTGAGACCGCCCGGCGCCTGCGCCAGCACGAGAAACCCGTCCGACATGGGTGCCGAGCAGAACCA
Organism: Streptomyces sp. NBC_00299; assembly: GCF_036173045.1. Classification (GTDB taxonomy): domain Bacteria; phylum Actinomycetota; class Actinomycetes; order Streptomycetales; family Streptomycetaceae; genus Streptomyces; species Streptomyces machairae. The sequence continues at coordinate 2,116,953 of NZ_CP108039.1, read as the reverse complement.
CTTGTGCCCGGTCAGCTCGTACGACTCGCCGTCGGGGAGGGGACGCGCGGCCGTCGTGTTGGCGCGTACGTCGCTGCCGCCCTGCTTCTCCGTCATGCCCATCCCGAACAGGGCCCCGGCCTTGAGCCGGGCCGGCCGCAGCTCACGGTCGTAGATCATGGACGTCAGCCGCGGTTCCCACACGGTGGCGAGGTCGGGATCGGTGCGCAGAGCCGGGACCGCCGCGTGGGTCATGGACAGCGGGCAGCAGTTGCCGGCCTCGATCTGCGTCCACAGCAGGAACGCGGCCGCCCGTCGCACATGCCCGCCCGGCCGCACCCAGGCCGCGGTCAGGCCCGCCGCGACGCCCTTGCCGAGCAGCCGGTGCCAGGACGGATGGAAGTCGACCTCGTCGACGCGGTGGCCGAAGCGGTCGTGGGTGCGCAGCGTCGGCGGGTGCTCGTTGGCCAGCGCCCCCCACTCCTGCAGCTGCGCCGATCCACAGGACTTGCCGAGCCCCGACAGCTCGCCCCGGACCTCGTCCAGCAGCTCGGGGGCCAGATGACGTTCGACGGCCGAGCTCAGGGCCTGATCGGCGGTGTAGGCGTCGTAGCCGACCAGGGGCGGGGGCTGGTTCGTCACGGTGTGCGTGCTGCCTGCCATGGGTGTGAACCTACCCCTCCGTAGAACGGTGATATCCACCCTGACACGGCACCCGCGCGCACGATCGGGCAGGTGGCGAGGGCGTGCACCCGGCGCCGCGATGAGTGCGCCCCTGTACGGCGGATACCTTTAGGTCGTGCAGCCAGCAAGTGAATCCTCCCAGCGGCCCTCCGGCCGTCTCCATCGGGCGCGTGCCCTCTACCGGAACGTGTCGAAGCGCAGGACCGCCTGGCTGTTGCTCAAGGACACCGTCAATTCCTGCATCGAGTACCGCATCCTGGGGCTCGCGGCCGAGGCGGCGTTCTTCACGCTGCTGTCCGTGCCGCCGCTCCTCCTCAGCCTCATCGGCCTCCTCGGTTACGTCGACGACTGGACCGGCACCGACACCATCACCAGCCTGGAGACCAACATCCTGGAGGCCTCCCGCACGGTCCTGTCCGACAAGGGCGTACGTCAGATCGCCCAGCCGATCCTGGACGACGTGATGAACGGCGGCCGACCCGACGTGATCTCCGTCGGCTTCCTGTTCGCCCTGTGGTCGGGGTCGCGCGCGGTGAACGTCTTCATAGACACGATCACCGTGATGTACGGGCTCGACGGCGTCCGCGGCATCGTCAAGACCCGGCTGGTGGCGTTCCTGCTGTTCCTCGCGGCGCTGCTGATCGGCTCGGTGGCGCTGCCGCTGATGGTGGCGGGGCCGGACGCGGTGGTGCGGATCGTGCCGTGGTCGGAGACCTTGGTGCAGGTCCTGTACTGGCCGGTCGTGATCGTCCTGTCGATCGCGTTCCTGACGACGCTCTACCACGTGTCCGTGCCGGTCCGCTCACCCTGGATCGAGGACGTGCCCGGCGCGCTGGTCGCCCTCGCCATGTGGGTGCTGGGCAGCTTCCTGCTGCGCATCTACCTGACGAGCACCATCGAGGGTGCGTCGATCTACGGCTCGCTGGCCGCCGCCGTCGCCGTCATGCTGTGGATCGGCGTGTCCGCGTTCGCCGTGCTCGTCGGGGCCGCGGTCAACGCCGCGATCGACCGGGTCTGGCCGGCCGCCGCGACGGCCGCGGCCCGCGCCGCGAACGAGCGGCTGCGCGAGGCCCAGGTCGCCGAGTACGTGGCCCGGCACGCCGCGAACCGGGAGCAGGACCCCGACGACCCGGACATGCCGTCGGAGTTCCCCGAGCGCTGGTCCCGCTTCCTGCCGCCGGAGGACCTCTCGTCGCGGCTGCGGACGCATGTGAAGAGCACTCACACCCATCCGCCGCACAAGCCGGAGGACTGACCGGACCGAAAGGCCCGAAGGGCAGGGCCTCAGGCCTTCCACGCCCCTGCCGCCGCGGCCTCCCGCACGAAGTCGGTGAAGTCGCGCGGCGCACGGCCGAGCACCTCGCGGACGTCGTCCGTCAGATGGGCGTTGCGCCCGTCCATGAGGGTTTCGAAGACCTCGACCAGGAGCTCCGCCTCCTCGGCCGGCACACCGAAGCCCTGCAGGGCCTCGCCGTAGGCCGCTGTCGGCACCGGCGTGTACGTGATCGTGCTGCCCGTCGCCCCGGAGATCTCCGCGACCGCCTCCCGCCACGGCAACAGCCGCGGCCCGGTCAGCTCCAGGGCCCGGCCCACGTGGCGGTCGCCCGAGGTCAGCACGGCCGTCACCACGTCCGCGATGTCGCGCACGTCGATGAACGGCTCCTTCACCTCGCCCGCCGGGAAGACCAGCTCCCCGTGGACCATGCCCTCCACCAGCGGTCCCTCGCTGAAGTTCTGTGCGAACCACGCGGCCCGTACGATCGTCCAGTCCGCGCCGGAGGACTTCAGCGCCTCCTCGGTCGGCAGCGCCTGGTCCTCACCGCGCGCCGACAGCAGGACCAGCCGCCGTACGCCGAGCCCCACCGCCTCCCGCGCGAGCGCGCCGACACCCTCGGCCGCCGCCGGGGAGCCGACGTCGGACGGGTACATCAGATACGCCGCGTCCGCGTCGCGCAGGGTCTGAGCCCACGTCGTCGGGTTCTCCCAGTCGAAGCCCTGCGCCCGGGAGGCGGCCCGTACCGTCAGCCCGGCCCCGCGCGCCGCTTCCGCCACCCGGCTTCCGGTACGACCCGAGGCACCGGTCACCACTACCGTCATCCGCTGCGTGTTCGCCTTGTCGGCTGCGTTTTCCGTCATGCTTCAAGTCAACGGGTGCGCGCCTCAACAGCCCATCGCTGAACGGCTCATTCCCATGCGCGGGCGTCTACGCTGAGCCCATGGACGCTCTCGCCGGCCTTCTGGAGGGCCCACGTGCGCGTGGCGCCTTCATGATCCGCGCGTGTTTCGAGCCGCCGTGGGCCATCCGCGTCGAGGACCGCGCCCCGCTCACCGTCATGGTCATGGTCCGCGGCGACGCCTGGGTGATCCCGGACCAGGGCGAGCGAAGCGAGAGGGGGGTCCCCCCGGCCGAAGGCTGGGGGAGGATCCGGCTGCGCCCCGGCGACCTCGCCATCGCCCGCGGCCCGGACCCCTACATCTGCGCCGACGACCCCGGCACCGCACCCCAGGCCCTGATCCTGCCGGGCGCCGAATGCAGCTACCCCGACGGACGCTCCCTCAACGGCTCGATGGACCTCGGCGTGCGCACCTGGGGCGACCGGCTCGACGGTTCGGCCGTGATGCTGATCGGCACGTATCTGTGGCAGGGCGAGGTCAGCGGGCGGCTGCTGAACGCGCTGCCGCCGCTGCTGGCCCTCACCGCAGACGTGTGGGACTGCCCTCTCACTCCGTATCTCCTGGAGGAGATCGTCCGCGACGAGCCCGGCCAGGAAGTCGTCCTGGACCGGCTGCTCGACCTGTTGGTCATCGCCGCGCTCAGGGCCTGGTTCTCCCGCCCGGAGGCGGCGGCCCCGGCCTGGTACGCGGCGCTCGCCGACCCCGTGGTCGGCCGCGTGCTGCGGCTCGTCCAGGACGACCCCGCGCACCCCTGGACGGTCGGCCTCCTGGCCATGAAGGCGGGGGTGTCCCGGGCCGCGCTCGCCAGGCGCTTCACCGAACTGGTGGGCGAGCCGCCGATGACGTACCTGACGGGATGGCGGCTCGCGCTCGCGGCGGATGCGCTGCGTGACACCGACGACACGCTCGAAGCGATCGCGCGACGGGTCGGGTACGGGAGCGCGTTCGCGTTGTCCAGTGCGTTCAAGAGGGTCTACGGGGTGAGTCCGCAGGAGCATCGGGGTTGAGCGGGCTGCGCCCCCGGAGGGGCGCTTACGCTGGCGTATGTGTATGAGGAGAGGGCGTCCCGGCTGCCCGGCGCCGTCGTCTGGACGAACGCCTCGTCCGACACCGGCGCGGGGCGCGTCCTGCCCGACGGGTGCATGGACCTGTTGTGGCACGAGGGACGGCTGCTCGTCGCGGGGCCCGACACACGCGCGTACGTCATGGAAAGGGAGCCCAGTACCTGGGCCGGCGTCCGCTTCTGTCCCGGCGCTGCGCCCGCCCTCCTCGGCGTGCCCGCGCACGAGCTGCGTGACCGGCGCGTGGAGCTCGCCGACCTGTGGCCGGCCGCGGAGGTGCGGCTCCTGCGCGGACGTATCGAGGCGGCGGCCGACCCCGTGACCGCGCTGGAGGAGGTTGCGCTGGAGTGCGCGGCCGTTGCGGAGCCGCCCGACCCTGTCCTACGGCAGATCGTCAAGGCGCTGGACGCGGGCCACCCCGTCTCCGCCACTGCGGACCAACTCGGCCTGGGCGCACGCCAGTTGCACCGTCGCTGCCTGGCCGCCTTCGGGTACGGCCCCAAGACGCTGGGCCGGATCCTGCGGCTGCAACGCGCGCTCGCGCTGGGGCGGGACGGTGTCCCGTTCGCGGAAACGGCCGTCCGGGCGGGGTACGCCGATCAGGCTCATCTGGCCCGGGACGTCAAGGAGTTGGCGGGCGTACCGCTCGGCGAGCTACTCGGCCGGAGCGGCGGCTAGCGGCGCGAAGAGGTCGACGCCGTTGCCGTCGGGGTCCTGGACGGAGGCGTACCGCTGGCCCCAGAAGGCGTCCCACGGCTTGAGCTCGCCGTGGTAACCGGCGCCGACCAGGTCCTCGTACACCGCGTCGACCTCGGCAGGACCCTCGCACCGCAGGGCGAGCGAGTGACGGCCGCTGCCCGTGGGCGGCTGCCACTGGGGGAGGAAGGACCGCACCGTCTCCTCGGTGTCGAGCAGCAGCCGCAGCCCGCCCGGCAGTTCGGCCTCGGCGTGCGGCTCGGTCTCGGCGCCCGTGGGGAACGCGAACCCGAGGCGGCGGTAGAAGGTGACTGAGGCGGCCATGTCGGAGACGACCAGGCCGATGGCATCGAATCGTGGAGTCATGGGGCCACCGTAGGCACGCCGGCGCCGGCCGGTCTTGAAGGAATCGGACACCTCAGTCGAAGGTCACCGGCCCCAGAGGCGTGTCCACCGTGAAAGTGATCCCCACCGGGCCCGTCGTCAGGTCGAGGTCCGTGCCCAGGGCCGACAGCAGGGGCCGGATCTCGTCCGGCTCGGGGGCGGTCGCGGCAAGGGACAGCAGCGGGGTGGTGGGCAGGTCCGAGGCGGTGGGGTGGACCGTGGCGCTCCAGTCGATGAGGAAGGGGACGAGGCCGGAGGGGTGGGCGTCGTCGCCGTCGGTGAGCCGCCATTCCAGGAGGGTGCCGTCGGGTCTGCGGCGGCTCATCGACTGAGCAGGGCCGGGATCGTAGCCCCGGGCCCGGGCGGCGGCGATGGCGGCGTCCAGGTCGGGCCGGCTGATCGCCCAGGTGACCGTGCGCGGGACGGTGAGCCCGTCGACCGCGAAAGGGCGGGGCGCGTCGGGCGCGGACTGCTCGGGGTCCGGGCCGATGATCTCCAGGTAGCTCATTCCGCCCAGCGACACCAGGTAGTTGCGGGTGCCGAGCCCGACGTGCACGCCGCCCGGGGCGGGGGTCACGCCGGTGCGCCGGGCGAAGTCGGCGACCGTGGCGGACAGGTCGGGCGTCACGAGGACGAGATGGTCAAGGAGCGCGGGAATGGCGTTCATCGCAGCCGAGGCTACGCAGAGCGGCGCGCGATATGGAACACCTGTGCGCCAGGCGGAAGGCGGGGCTCACCCGTCGTGGATGATCGTGCCGTCCTCCAGCAGAGTCGGATGGACCTTCATGGGCCCGTGCTCGAGCCGGCTCCCAGCCGGTCCGTTCGCGCTCGACGACGCCGAAGCAGGCGGGCAGCAGCACGATCCGCGGATGTGTGAGCACGGCCCGCTCCGAGTCCGAACACCGGCTCACGCAGGGCGAACCCCGGACAGCGCAGTGAGGCGTCCACCGCGTCGGCCTCCCGCATGGGCAAGGGGGGGAAGAGGCCCGACAACCCGGGTTGTCGGGCCGTTAGGCTCGCAAGTATGTCCGTGCGACTCCTCGTCTACACCCGCACCACCGCCTACCGGCACGCGTCCATCCCGGCCGGCGTCGAAGCCGTACGCACCATCGGTGACTTCGAGGTCGACCACACAGAGGACCCCACGGCCTTCGAGCAACCCCTCGACGGATACGCGGCCGTCGTCTTCATCTCCACCAGCGGCGAGGTGCTCACCCCCGCCGGGCGCGAACGGCTCGCCGCGTACGTCGAGGCGGGCGGCGGCTTCGTCGGGGTGCACGCGGCGGCCTGCACCGAGTACGACTGGCCGTACTACGGCGAGCTGTTGGGCGCCCGGTTCGACCGGCACCCCGACCACCAGCCGGGCAAGGCGCTCGTCGAGGACCGCGAGCACCCGGCCACCCGGCACCTGCCCGCCGTATGGGACTTCGTCGACGAGTGGTACGACTTCCGCACCAACCCCCGCGCCACGGTACGGGTGTTGGCCTGCGCCGACGAGTCGTCGTACGACGGAGGCGGCATGGGCGGGGACCACCCGCTGGTGTGGTGCCGCGACCAGGGATCCGGCCGCGCCTTCTACACGGCACTCGGTCACGCGCCCGAGGCCTACGAGAACCCCGACTTCCGCGCCCATCTCCTCGGCGGGATCAAGTGGGCGGCGGGACTCGACTAGAGCACGCGGAGTCCGGGGTCGTCCAAGGCGTCGAACCCCGGCGCGTGCGTCCCGCGCCGGGGTTCGACTCGTACCGCTGCCGCCAAAGCGTCAGGACGCGCTGCGCCGCCTGGGAAGGGCGCGGAACTGGGGGCCGTAGGTGCCGGGGACGTAGGGGTTGCGGGTCTCCATCAGCTCCACGGCCGGCCTCTCCAGGCCGTGCATGGCGTGGATGGCCGCGCCCAGGGTGCGCTGGCCGCCGCCGGCCCAGGCCGCGTCGAGAGTGTCCAGCACGGTGCTGTAGGTGGCGTCGAACTGGTGCAGGAGTTGGCGGACCCGGGCCGGCGGGTTGGGCCAGCCGCCGACCGGGATCGGGGCCATGGGGCGTACGTCGGGGAAGGGCACGGGCGCGCCGACGTACTGCCAGCCGTCGTCCGTCCGGCGCAGCTCCCGGCCGTGGTAGATCTCGCCGAAGGCGTAGTAGTGCGCGGGGTGGTCGTCCTCGAAGGAAGCGGACGGGGAACTGGTGGTGCCCTCGCCCTGCTCCATGATGATCCGGATGGCCTGCTCGACGTGGTCGAGGTTCGCGATCGGAGACAGATCGTCGGCGAAGACGTACTGGGACAGCTGTCCCTGCACCGACAGTTCCGGCCGCACCGTCCGGAAGGCGTTCAGCAGCCCCTCGTAGAACTCGCCGACGGTGGGGGAGGCCTGCACGCTCCGGACGAGCGATTCCTCGGGGGCCTCGATCGCCATCATCACATCGCGCACGAAGGGCTTGGTGAGGCCCGACAGGTAGACGTGCACTCCGGCACGGACACCGCCGGGCAGCGGCCCCGGGTAGACGGGTGCGGCGGCCTTGATCTGCGGTTTTCCGCCCACGGCCACGAGAAGGTTGCAGGTGATGCCGAGGTGGTACATCTCGTCGCCGACGATGCGCTCGATCAGCCGCGCGACCTCACTGCGGCGGTCCTTGACGGACCACAGGCCGCAGAAGTAGGGCGGGATGGTGGCGAGTTCCAGTGCGACGGCGACCTGAAGGGCCGACCTGATCCAGTCGACTCCGCGGCCTTCCTGGGGAACGGCCAGCAGCCGTGCCACGGACCCGAGGGCAGGCGCCGCGAGCGCACCGCCTGCCGGGGGCGCGGCAGCCTCCGCGGGACCGGCGACCGCGACCGCGGCCGGGGTGCCGCTCGCCAACGCGGCCGACGCCAGGAAACTCCTGCGCCTGAACGGGGCAACTGTCTGCCTGTCCGGCTCTTCGCTCATACCCGTCACTCTCGACTCTCGCCTCAGCTCATCGCCACGGCCCCGCCTCGGCTCGATGCCCTGGGGGACGCGGGACCCTCGGACAGCTCGCGAAGCTAGCAACGATCAACGTCGCCACCAGGGCGGACGGGCCGGGCGGCGCATCAACCACCCTGTCGGTCCAACGCGATCAAGGTCGGTACGGCGCCGGAGGACCGCTCAGTGCGTGTGGGCGTCGACGGTCCTGTCGCCGGCCTCGCGTACCGCGATCCGGGCGAGTTTCGTCAGCATCATGCCGCTGCGGATCCGGACGAGATAGTCGACGGGGAGCCCGTGCATGCGGACGCCGGGGCCCCGCAGGGCATGCCAGTCGAGAATGAAGAGGGTGTTCTCGCCCCAGGGGATCAGCCGCATGGCGATGCGGGCCGCGCCGAACGGATCCGCCTTCGCCTCCAGCTCCAGACGGCGCTCCGGTTCACAGATCCGCACGACGCACGTGTCGTCCAGGACCGCGGGGCCGACGCCGACCCGGACCTGCAGACGGGCGCCCACGGCGGGCCAGTGCGGGTCCGCGGCGAGGATCTGCTGGGTGCCCGACACCCACTCCCCGTAGCGATGGCCGTCGGACAGCAGGCTCCAGACCTTGGACGGCGGGCTCAGGATCAGACGGCGGTTCCGGGCCACACCGACCACGCTCCTTCTGGAAGATCCCGAGCTGCTCGACCTGGCCTTCGACGCTAGCGGCCCCGGGCACCCCCAGCACCCGTAGTGGGGGCCCGCCCGGCCAACCAGGTGAAGGACTCAGCGGGACAGCCCGCGCGGCCCCGCCGTGCTCGCCCGCTCCACCAGACGCGTCGACAACTCCGTCCGTGTGCTCTCCGGCCGTTCCCCGTCCATCATCCGCACCAGCAGGTGCAACGCCGTCGCCGCCATCTCCGACAGCGGCTGGCGGATCGTGGTGAGGGCCGGGGCGATCCAGCGGGCCTCCGGCAGATCGTCGAAGCCGACGACGCTCATGCCGTCGGGCACGCTCAACCCGCGCTCCGCCAGAGCCTCGTAGACACCGAGGCTCATCCGGTCGGAGCAGACGAAGACCGCCGTCGGCGGCTCCGGCAGGTCGAGGAGCTCCAGCATCCGGAGGCGGGCGAGACCCTCGTCGAAGCCCGCGTGCCGGACGTATTCGGGACGGTGCCGCACCCCGGCCGCGGCGAGCGCCGAGCGGTAGCCGGCCACCCGGGCGGTGCTGCACATCTTGCGCTGATGACCGGCGATCACGCCGATCCGCTCATGCCCCAGCGCCAGCAGATGCTCGGTGGCGAGGACGCCGCCGTGCCAGTTCGCCGCGCCCACCGACACCACGCCCGGCGGCGGATCCAGCACCGGGTCGATCATCACGAACGGGACGCGGTGCTGCTCCAGCCACGCGTACTGCGACGCCGTCAGCTCGGCCAGGTTGAACAGCACGCCCGACGAGCCCCGCGCGATGAGCTTGTCCAGCCAGCCGCGCTCCGGACGGCCGCCCCGCGTCCGGGTCAGCCCGGCCGAGACCACCACCTCCAGGCCCGCGTCGTGGGCCGCCGCCTCCACCCCGTGCAGCACCGCGCCCGACCAGGAGCTGTCCAGCGAGTGCACGACGAGGTCGACCAGGCCCGGCGTCTTCGCCGCGTCGAAGCGCGGTCTGCGGACGTAGCCGAGCCGGTCCAGTGCCTCGGTGACCCGGCGGCGGGTCTCGGGGGCCACGTCCTCCCGGCCGTTGACCACCTTGGACGCGGTCGGCACGGACACCCCGGCCTCACGGGCCACGACCGCCAGGGTTGGACCGGCCGCCACGCTCGCACCGCCCGTACGGACCATCGGGAACCACCTCTCCGGCCCGCCCGAGGGCCCTGAAAAGTTTCGACCAGCGCGGAAACGGTAAGCGCTTCCTACCCTAGGTTCGCCGCGATGAGTCCGGAAGAGGCCGGAGTTCCAAGGACTTCACCGATGACGGCTTTCGAAACTTCGAACGCGCCCGGCGTCACCAGCAGGTGAGACGGAATCCCGTGAAGTCGGCCATGAACGCCGAGTCGACGAGATCCACCGCATGCGGGCCCAACGCCGGGCATATTTCAGGTTGGTGGGCACTCGCCCAACGCCGGACAAGCGCGTACCAACCTCACCGCGCCGCCGACACCGGCTGAGGCGCCCCGTAGGCGACCGAGCCAGGCATTCGGCACCTCAGCTACAGGGCCAAGCCGCCGCAACGCCCCCAGTCTCAGGCCACCCGCCCCAAATCACCCTCCCGAACTTCATGCACCAGCCCCCCGCCCCCCACCACGCGCTCCAACTCCTCCACCACGATCCGCCCGAGCCGCTCCAGCTCGTTCCCGAGCGACCCGGCGATATGAGGGGTCAGGAAGACATTGGGCAGGTGATACAGCGGCGACCCGGCAGGCAACGGCTCCGGTTCGGTCACGTCGAGCACCGCGTGCAGCCGCCCGGAGACAAGCTCGTCCGTGAGCGCCGCGGGATCGACCAACGCCCCCCGCGAGGTGTTGATCAGTACGCCCCCGTCCCGGATCAGCCCCAGCCGCTCCCCGTCGAGCATCCGGTACGTCTCGGGGATGTCCGGCGCATGCAGGCTGACGATGTCGCTGCGCCGCAGGAGGTCGTCCAGCGACAGCAGTTCGGCGCCCAGGTCGGCGGCTTCGGCGGCGCTGACGTACGGATCGTGCAGCAGCACCGTGAAGTCGAACGGCCGCAGCAGCTCCAGCAGGCGTCTGCCGACGCGCGACGCCCCGATGACGCCGACCCTGCGGCCGACGTTGCCGGTCGCGGCGGTCTCGCGATGCGTCGGGTAGGAATGGGTGCTGCGAAAACGTTCCCGGTGGCCGAACGTGTCCTTCCCTGCGAGGAGGATCATCGCCAGCGTGTACTCCGCGACCGGCAGCGCGTTGCCGGTCGCCGCGCTGGAGACGGTGACACCGGCCTTCCACAGCGCGTCGCCGACCAGCGAGCGGACCGAGCCGGCGGCGTGCAATACCGTGCGCAGTTCGGGCGCGGCCGTGAGGACGTCGGTGTCGAGGCGGGGGCAGCCCCAGCCGGTGATGAGCACCTCGGTCCGGGCGAGGATCCCGGCCGCTGCCGGGTCGGTGAAGTCCCGTACGACGAGCGTGGGGTCGAGCTCGGCCGCCTGCCGCAGCCGGGCCATGAGCGGTGGCGGGAACAGCAGGGGGAGGTGCACCGGATCCATCGCGAACACGGCCCTCAAGGGGTGCGGGCTGGGCATGACTCTCCTGAGACGCCGAGTTGAGCAATGAGTTGAGACGCTGGCGACGCTGAACGGAAAACGTTTTAGAAAGCGCCTTCTACCGTAGATCCGGTCGTTGGGCCGGTCAATCGGTGAGATGAGGAGCGAAGCGCTCCGCCCTGGACCGGCAACCGGCGCCGGGGACGGCCCGTTCTGCGAGAACCTAACCCTCGATCGCCCGAGGGCGGCGGCGGTGACCACGGCTCCGACAGCGGCGGCTTCGACCAGCTCGGCTCGGCACCCTGATGTACGCCAAGCAGCCGTGTAAGCCGAATAGCCCTCACAACCGCTCGTGCGCCGGAATACCGGGCCACAATGAGGTGCTCTGATCTTCACGGTGCACGAGCGCGGTGAGGAGGCTGGTGGACGTATGACGGCAGTCCGGACAGACCCCGTGGTGAGCACGCCCTACGGTGCCGTGCGGGGCCGGTACGAAGACGGCGTCGCGGTGTTCCGGGGCATTCCCTACGCGGCGCCGCCGTTCGGCCCGCACCGGTTTCGGCCGCCCGTGCCGCCCGAGCCCTGGGACGGTGTGCGCGAGGCCGCGGACTTCGGGCCGACGCCGCCCAAACCGCCTTACTCCGAGGCGTTCGCGCAGTACCTCTCCGACCCCGTCGTGCCCGGCGACGACTGCCTCAACCTCAACGTCTGGACCCCCGAGCCGGGCCCGGCCGCCCGGCTCCCGGTCATGGTGTGGCTGCACGGCGGCGCCCTGACCCGCGGCTCCTCGGGCGTGCCCGTGTACGACGGCCGGCCCTTCGCCCGCGACGGCGTCGTCCTCGTGTCCGTCAACTACCGACTGGGCGTCGAGGGCTACGGCTACTTCCCGGACGCCCCCGCCAACCCCGGCCTGCGCGACCAGCTGGCCGCCCTGGAGTGGGTGCACGCCTCGATCGAGGCGTTCGGCGGCGACCCCGGCCGCATCACCCTGTTCGGGCAGTCCGCCGGCGCGATCAGCATCGGCGCGCTGCTCGCCGCCCCGCAGGCGCAGGGCCTGGTCCGGCGGGCGATCCTGCAGAGCGGGCCGCCCGAGGCCGCCGAGCGGGACAAGGTACGGCGGATGGTGCGCCGGATGGCCAACCGGCTGAGGATTCCCGCCACCGCCGCGGCCTTCGCCGACGTCGACCGCGAGCTGCTCCTGCGCACCCAGGCCGACGTGGGCCGGCTCAGCAGCCCCGTGGTGGGCGGGCCCGCCTTCGGGATCGTCGTCGACGGCGACATCGTCCCCCAGGACCCCCTGGAAGCGCTCACGGAGGGTGACGCCGCCTCCGGCGTGGACCTGATGACGGGCTGGACCCGCGACGAGTACCGGCTGTGGCTGGTGCCTGGCGGGCTCCTGGAGCGGGTCGACCGGCTCGGCGCGGTCGCCCTGGCCGGCGCCATGGCCCGCTGCCACGTCGGCGCCGACGTGCCCCGCGGCTACCGCGCCCTGCACCCCGAGGCCGGCACCGCCGAGATAGTCGGCCAGATGGTCACCGACCACCTGCTGCGCGGGCCCCTGCACCGCCTGGCCGACGCCCGCCCCGGATCGTCGTACGTGTACGAGTTCGCCTGGCCCTCCACCCTCCCCGACCTCGGCGCCTGCCACGCGCTGGAGCTCGGCTTCGTCTTCGACACCGGGGACGTTCCCGAGTCCCGCAAGCTGGCCGGCGAAGGAGCGCCGCAGGAGCTGGCCGACGAGATGCACCGCGCGTGGGTGCGGTTCGCGGTGGAGGGCGATCCGGGGTGGCAGAGCTGGGACGACTCGCACCCGGTGCGGATCTTCGGCGACGGCGAGACCCGCACCGCGCTCGGCCCCCGCGACCCCGAGCTCGCCCTGTGGGCCACGGCCGCGCCGCCCGAGGCCATGCCCACGTCGGCCCTTGCCGACGCTGCGCCGCCCCCGCGCGGCACGGAGATGCGATCGGTCGTACGACGGCTTCGTCTGCCCGGCGCGGTCCGCCGCCACTGACCCGACGGCCACACCGCCCGGAGCCGCCTTCCACCTGCCAGCTACTCCTTCGGGGCATGCGGCGTCGGGATTTGGGGTGTCCTGCGTCAGGGCGTTGGCGTCCCCCTGTCGGGCGGCGGTGCTCGGCGCGTCGGTCGGCGGGCCGTGGAGCGTCAGGCGTCGGGCGTGCCGCGTCGGGGCTTCGGGGTATGCCGCGTCAGGCGTCGGCGTCCCCACCTCAAGCTCGGGCCGTGCGTAAACGATCCGTGCCCGTCGGTCGGCGCTTCCCCCCCGACCGTGGCTGCCGCCGCGCGGGCCCGGGGCGGGCGTGCGTTCCGCTACCGCGCCGCCGACAGAGTCCGGGCGATGGAGCCGATCGCCTCCGGGCCGACCCGGCAGCAGCCGCCGATCAGCCGTGCGCCCGATGCCCGCCAGGCCTCGACCTGCTCGGCGGCGAAGCCGGCCTCGCCGGACCAGGACCGGGCTTGTGCGTCCCAGGCCTCGCCGCTGTTCGGGTAGACCACGACCGGCTTGCCCGTGACGCGGGCCGCGGTCTCGACGGCGCCTTCCACATCCTCCGGCGCGCAGCAGTTCACGCCGACCGCGATCACCTCGTCGGCGTCGGCGGCCAGGGCGAAGGCCTCCTCCAGCGGCTGCCCGGCGCGGGTGCGATCACCGGCGACGGAGTACGACAGCCAGGCCGGCACACCGAGTCCGCGCACCGCCCGCAGCAGCGCCTCCGCCTCGTCGGCGTCCGGGACCGTCTCCAGCGCCAGTACGTCGGGCTGTGCCCCGGCCAACACCTCAAGGCGGGGCCGGTGGAAGCGCTCCAGCTCGTCGACGCTCAGCCCGTACCTTCCCCGGTACTCGGAGCCGTCCGCCAGCATCGCCCCGTACGGTCCGACGGACGCCGCCACCCACAGCGGCCGTGCGACGCCCTTGCCCCGCGCCTGCCGAACCGCCTCGCGCGCCAACTCCACGCTCAGAGCGAGCAGTTCGGCCGCCCAGCCCTGCTCGATCCCGCGCTTCGCGAACCCCTCGAAGGTGGCCTGGTAGCTCGACGTGATCGCCACGTCCGCCCCCGCCTCGAAGTAGGCGAGATGCGCCTCGGTGATCGCCTCGGGCCGCTCCGCGAGCAGCCGTGCCGACCACAGCTCGTCGCTCAGGTCGTGCCCGGCGGCCTCGAGCTGGTTGGACATCCCGCCGTCGAGGACGACGGCCCCGGCGGCGAGGGCTTCGGCGAGGGTGATGGTGCTGGTCATGGTGACGACGGTAGTCGAGGCGGGGCTGGGGACCAGCAGGTGGGACATCCCTCGGCGACGCCGAGCGGCCGCTCCCTACGCCGCGTGCCTCCCACCCCGCCGGCGTCCGCGTCCGAACCTCGTCGCAGGTACCGCCAGCCCGAGGAGGAGGCCCGCGGACAGGGCGTACGGCCACCAGCCGAGGCCGTTGGTCGCGGTGCTCGTGGTGCGGGGGGCGGGGGAGGCGAGGGTGTCGTCGGCTGTGTGGGGGTGGCCGGAGGTGGGGGAGGGGCCCCCGGTGACGGCGGTGAGGACGACGTCGTTGCCGTCGCCGCCCCGGTAGCTGATCCGGTAGGTAATGTCGTCCAGCTGGAGATTCTCACCCTCTTTGAGGCCGGTGAAGGTGCCGGTCGTCTTCGCTCGCCCCCGGTGGTCGAGGACGGTGATCCTGCGAGGGGAAGCAGGTGCGGTGGCGGCGGTCGCGAGGCCCAGGTCGCCGGCCAGGCGGACCCCGCCCGTCACCTTCAACGGGCCGTCGCGCAGGACCAGTTCGCCCTGTGTCGACTGGGCGTAGTCGCCGGAGACGGTCAGCCCGCTCGCCACCACGCCGCCGTTCGTCACCGTTCCCCGCACGGTGCCCTTGCCGGTCAGTGTCTGCTTCTCGCCCACGCGCAGTCCCGAAGTCGACGCGTCCAGCCGGGACTTCGCAGACGTGAGGCGGATCGCCCTGCTGCGGGCGAGCGTCGCTCCGCCGCGCAGCGCCAGCGTGCCCTTCTCGACCGTCGTCGTGCCGGTGTACGTCACCGCGCTCCCCGTCAGGGTCGTCGTCGCGGCCCCCGACTGCGTGAGCGATCCGCTGCCGCCGATCCGGGACAGGGACAGGGCCCTGCTCGTGTTGTTCAGCACCAGCGAGCCGTTGTTGATGATTCTGTAGTGGTCGCCCCGTGTGTAGAGCCCGCCGTCGCCGCCCGCCCTGCCGTTGCCCAGCCGCAGCACCGCACCCTTGTCGATGGTCGTCGAGCCGTCGTAGTACTGGACGGCGGCAAAGGTGACGTCGTTGCCCTTCGTCCCCTCGATGACGATGTCCCCGGCGCCGGGCGCGGCGAGTGTGTCGTGGAACCTGCCGCCGCCGATGGAGGCGCCCAGGGTCACCGGCCCGTTGTAGTCGAAGGTGAGCGAGGAGCGGGAACGGCCCGCCAGCAGATTGATGTAGACGGTGTCGGCGGTCCCGGGCATGAAGATCTTGTTCGTCGTCCCGTCGCCCCACCGGACGTTCGCGCCCTTGATGTTGGTGCCCCGCTTGTTGACGTTCTGGCGCGCGGGGGTCCAGTTCAGGGCGGGGTCGCTGAGTGCGGGGTCGGTGTCGCCGCCCCGGTCCGACCAGCTGTACTGGCCGGTGAGGACGACCTTGCCGCCCGGCCGGGACTGGACGTTGATGTCGCTGCCGTACTCGCGCTGGTAGAAGTCCATGCCCATGGTGACCGTCCGGCCGAGCGGGGTGTCCACGGTCCACGTCCCCTGGTTGAGGACCTTGCGCACGGCGGGCAGCGAGGTCGCGAACTCCGGCCGGCCGGCGTTGACCTGCGTGCCGTTGTCGATCACCCCGGAGAAGGAGTGGGTGCCCGACAGGTCCCAGGTGCCCCACAGGAACCGCGGCTGGGTGATGAGCCCGGAGCCGCTGACCGTGCCCAGGTTGTAGGCGCTCCTGAGCGACAGCCGCAGGGTGCCGTCGACCCGGATGTTGTCCTGGTTCAGCCGGAACGCCGGGGTGTTGTACGGGAAGTGGCCGATCAGCCCGGCCGTACCGCCGTTGCCGTACTGCAGGGTCGCCCCGCGCGCGACCGTGACGGCGGGCGGGTCGGCGTCGGTCGTGGTGACGTACGGGTGGTTGCCGCCGAGGACGCTCACCTGCTGCCGCTGCCGGGACTTCGGCAGGGTGAAGTCGCTGTCCCTGGTGAGGACCAGCGTGCCGGTGCCGCGCACGGTGAGCGTGCCCTGGCCACGGAAGACGCCGTCGTACGTAGTCGTTCCCGGCGGCACGGTGACGACCGTGTCGCCGCTGAGTGTCACGTCACGGTCGGCGAGGACGTCGGCGGTGACGTCCCGGCCGGCGGCGGCCGCAGGGGGAGCGGCAACGGTCAGGGCGGCGACGGCTGCCAGGGCACCGACGGCCGCTGCTGTCTTGTGGGTATGGCTGCGCACGTGATGGGGACGGGCGGAGCGGGGCGCCGATAACAGAAATCCGGCGTTTCTCTTTGTCTCGCCGGACTCGTTGACCTCCTGGTAACACACCCTTACCTTTCAGTCGTTCGTAATGACAGATCCCTTTCGCTATCTCGAACGTCCCTGAACGCCCCGAACCCCTCGAGCCCCTCGAACGCCCCTGCGCTCCGAACATTCACTGAGAGGCACCCCCCCACATGAGCCGCGATCACGATCTGCCCCAAGTGCCCCAAGTGCCCCCAGCCCCCCAAGCCCCCAGCCGCAGACTGCTGTTGATGGGCGCCGCAGCCGCCGGTGCCCTGACCGCCGCCTCCGCCGTCCCCGGCGTCGCCCACGCCGCACCCCCGAAGGCGACCCCCTACGTGAACCCCCTCGTCCAGCAGCGCGCCGACCCGCACATCCACCGGCACACCGACGGCTACTACTACTTCACGGCCACCGCCCCCGAGTACGACCGCATCGTCCTGCGCCGCTCCCGCACCCTGAACGGCCTGTCCACGGCCGCCGAGTCGGTGCTCTGGCGGGCCCACCCCACCGGCGACATGGGCGCGCACATCTGGGCGCCGGAGCTGCACCGCATCGGCGGCAAGTGGTACATCTACTTCGCCGCCGCGCCCGCCGAGGACGTGTGGCAGATCCGCATCTGGGTCCTGGAGAACTCCCACCCCAACCCCTTCAAGGGCACCTGGGTGGAGAAGGGGCAGGTCAAGACCGCGTGGGAGACCTTCTCCCTCGACGCCACCACCTTCACCCACCGCGGCTCCCGCTACCTCTGCTGGGCACAGCACGAACCGGGGCTGGACAACAACACCGGTCTCTTCCTGTCCGAGATGGCGAACCCGTGGACTCTCACCGGTCCTCAAGTGCGCTTGTCCACGCCGGAGTTGGACTGGGAGTGCATCGGCTTCAAGGTCAACGAGGGTCCGTACGCCCTGAAGCGCAACGGCCGGATCTTCCTGACCTACTCGGCCTCCGCGACCGACCACCACTACTGCGTCGGCATGCTGACCGTCGACGCCGATGCCGACCTGCTGGACCCGGCGAACTGGGCGAAGTCCCCGACCCCCGTCTTCACCAGCAGCGAACGCACCAAGCAGTACGGTCCCGGCCACAACTGCTTCACCGTCGCCGAGGACGGCCGCACCGACGTCCTCGTCTACCACGCCCGCCAGTACAAGGACATCGTCGGCGACCCGCTGAACGACCCCAACCGACACACCCGCATCCAGAAGCTCGGCTGGAACCCGGACGGCACCCCGAACCTCGGCATACCCGTGGCGGACACGGCCGCCGCGATCGCCGCAACCGTCAAGGAGAGTGCGTGAGATGAGACGTGCCTACGCCGCTCTGCTGGCCCTCTGCCTGGCCATAGCCGGCGCCCTGGCCACCGCAGGGGCCGCCCAGGCCGCACCCCAGACCATCACCAACGGCACCCAGTTCGCCGACCCTTCGGGTAACCCTGTGCACGCACATGGCGGCGGTGTCATCAAGGTCGGCTCCTCCTACTACTGGTTCGGCGAGAACCGCAACGCCGACAACACCTTCCGGTACGTGGACGCCTACCGCTCCACCGACCTGAAGAACTGGGAGTTCAGGAACCACGTCCTGACCGAGTCCAGTGACCCGGAGCTCGCCACCGCCAACATCGAGCGCCCGAAGGTCATGTACAACGCCGCCACCGGCAAGTTCGTCATGTGGATGCACAAGGAGAACGGCGTCGACTACAGCGAGGCCCGAGCCGCCGTCGCCGTGTCCGACACGATCGACGGCAACTACACCTGGCAGGGCAGCTTCCGCCCGCTCGGGCAGCACATGTCCCGCGACATCACGGTGTTCGTGGACACCGACGGCGCCGGATACATGATCTCCGCCGCCCGCGAGAACTACGACCTGCAGATCTACCGCCTGACCGCCGACTACACCGGCATCGCGAGCCTCGTCGCCGACCCCTGGCACGGCGGCCACCGTGAGGCCCCCGCCCTGTTCAAGCGCAACGGCGTCTACTTCATGCTGACCTCGGGAGCGACCGGCTGGGGCCCGAACCAGCAGCAGTACGCCACGGCCACGAGCATCGCCGGTCCCTGGACGGCGATGACGAACGTCGGCGACTCCACGACGTACGGCTCCCAGACCGCGTACGTCCTCCCGGTACAGGGCAGTTCGACCACCTCGTACCTCTACTTGGGCGACCGCTGGGGCAACTCCTTCGGCGGCACCGTCAACGACTCCCGCTACGTCTGGCTGCCGCTGACCTTCCCTTCCTCGACGTCGATGTCCATGTCCTGGTCCCCGGAGGTCACCATCGACACGGCCACCGGATCGATCAGCGGGACGAGCGCCACGTACAACACGCTGACCGCCCGGCACTCCTCCAAGTGCGCCGACGTCACCAGCCAGTCACTCTGGCAGGGCGCCCAGATCAAGCAGTACGACTGCAACGGCGGCGGCAACCAGAAGTACTGGTTCAAGTCGGCGGGCAGCGGCTACTACCAGCTGATGGTCAGGAACAGCTCCCTGTGCGTCCAGGAGAACGCGAACACGGTCACCCAGGAGAACTGCAACGCCTCCTCGACCGGCCAGCAGTGGTCGGTCACCACCACCGGCTCCTTTGTGAACATCAAGTCCCGCGCGACCGGGGAGTGCCTGGACGTGAACGGCGCGTCCACCGCCAACTCCGCCGCGGTGATCACGTACACGTGCAACGGGGCGACGAACCAGCAGTGGACGCGCGGTACCTGAGAGAACGTCAGGCGAGCAGGTCGATCGCGTCGATCGACGTGCCCGCGCTGAGATAGCCGGTCGACCCCGAACCGCTCACCACGTCGATCCGCAGCACGTTGTACTGGCCGGTGTCCGTGAGCCAGGCACTCGCCGGGACGCTGTAGGTGAACGTGTGGTTGTTGCCCCGGTAGGACCCGTTGGTCAGGGACCGGGTGCCCGGCTGCGTGGGCGGGGAGGGGATCGCCGAGGTCCAGTCGTTGACGCCGATCTGCGGCCTGCCGTTGGCGTAGGCCGTCGTCACGCCGATGCGCAGGGTGTGCGCGGCGGCAGCCTGAGCGGCGGTCAGCCTGAAGTACACGAGCAGGCCGCTGTTGACGTCCTTCCAGAGGTAGCAGGGGAAGGACGCCGTCTCGTTGTTGCCGATCACCACGTTGCCGGTCCAGGCGGCGGCCCGGACGTCGGAGGGATGCGCGTACGTCATCAGGTCGGCGTTCTTGAACCCGCCCGGCGTGCCGTTCCAGTCACCGATCCGCCAGATCGCGCTCGCGTTGCCCGGGTCGTTGGAGGACGGTACGGCGATCGTGTTGAGGGTGGTCGTGCCTCCGGCCGTGACGGTCACCGACCCCGTGTACACGCCGAGTTCGCCCTTGAAGACGGTCAGCGTGTACGTGCCCGGCAGCACACCCCCGATCGAGAACCAGCCGTCCGACGCCCGCGCCGAACCCCAGTACTGCGCCGCCGAGTTGGCGAGCCCGACCGTGTACGGGTACGCCGTGTTCCGGCCCGTGATCCCGACCCCGGCCACCTTGCCGCGCCCGCTCGCGCCGACGTACCCGGACATGCCGAGCGAGTCCGCCCACGACGTGGTGAGCGTGCCCGGGAACAGCGAAGAGGAGGGCGCCCCGCCGTCCGTGAGGGCGATGACGTACGGGCCCTGGAGGCCGAAACGCTGGGCCTCGGTCTGGTTCTGGCCGTAGTACAGGATCTCGTACAGGCCACCGCCGTCCGCGCTCTGGTGGCGCAGCAGCGAGCGGTAGAACGGGCCGCCGGACGCCTTCTCGTGGTTGCTGCGCACGATCCACAGGCCGACGCCGCCGGCCGACCAGCCGACGTAGTCGTAGTCCATCACCCGGCGCTTCGCGTAGTGCTTCGAGCGGGTCTGGCCGTCGGACTTCGCGAAGACGTCCGAGGCCTCGATGGCGGTGGGCGCGTAAGTGTAGGAGTCAGGCTCGTCGTTGAGAAACAGGCCCTTCTTCACGCGCAGGATGAAGCGGGTCGCGGAGACCGACGTGTCGGCCTTGTTGGTCCACAGGTAGATGTTGTTCTCACCGCTGCGGGCGGCGTAGTAGTGCCGCAGCGAGCCGTACGCGACCGAGATCAGGATCGTCGAACCCGACTGTCCGATGGTCACGGTGGACGTGCCGAGACCGGACTCGATGTGCGAGTTCATGCCGCCGTAGCCCTGGTATTCGGTGCCGCGGTAGACCAGCGAGGTCAGGTCGCCGTTGTTCTTGCTGACCTTGAAGACGAGGTCGGCGCCGGTGTCGACGACGTAGTTGGAGCCGTCGTCGCTCCAGCCGAAGGCCGCGGCGCTCGCTGTCCCGGCGAGAGCCGCGGTACCGACGGCGGCCGTGGCGCCGAGGACGAAGGTGCGGCGGCGAACGGATCTGTCAGGGGATCCGGACATGGGGGGTGCCTCCTTCGGAGTGTCGGGTGCGGGTGTTGTGCAGAGTGACAGTTGAATCGATTTCACGAAAGGGCTTGCGCAGGCTTCGGGCTGGACAGTCATTTGAATGCTCGTCACGGTCTAGAAAGCGCTTGTCCAACCGTGTACGGTCCAGGCGCAGCCGGGTCCAGCCGAGCGAGGAGTCGCGTGTGAGACGTTTCAGCGCCGTCGTACTGGTGGCGGCCACCATGGGTGCCGCGCTGGCGGCGGTACCGGCCCAGGCCGCCCACGCCCACTGCACCGCCACCGCCTGCCACTTCGACGTCCCGCCCGGAACGTACGACGTGAAGGTGCTCCTCGGCGGCGAGGCCGCGTCGAGCACGCGCGTCACCGCGGAGACCCGCCGCACCCTGCTCCCCGAGACGGCGGTCCAGGCCGGCAAGCGCGTCGCCCGCAGCTTCACCGTGAACGTCCGCACCCCCGAGGGCGAGCCCACCGGAGCCGACGGAACGCCCGGCCTGGACCTGCAACTCGGCGGCTCGGCCCCCGCCCTCGCCGACATCGAGGTCACCAAGGCCCGGCATGCCCGCCAGATCCTCCTCGTCGGCGACTCCACGGTCTGCGACCAGCCCGGCGACCCGTACTCCGGCTGGGGCCAGCAGCTGCCGCAGTACCTGCGCAAGGGCCTGTCCGTCGCCAACTACGCCGACTCCGGCGAGAGCACGGTCAGCTACCTCGCCGACTCCCGCCTGTGGGCCACCGTCCAGCCACGGATCCGGCGCGGCGACCTGGTCCTGATCCAGCTCGCCCACAACGACAAGACGACCGACGGGGCGACGTACCGCGCGAATCTGGAAACCCTGGCGGCGGGCGTACGGGCGAAGGGCGGGAAGCCGGTCCTGGTCACGCCCATCGTGCGCCGCTGGTTCAACGCCGACGGCACCCTGAACAACGACACGGCTCTGCTCGTGAACGGCCTGGGCGTGGACCACCCCGCCGTCATCCGCTCCGTCGCCGCCGCCCACGACGTCCCCCTGATCGACCTGACGGCGAAGACGAAGGCGCGGGTGGAGTCCCTCGGCGTCGAGGCGTCCAAGGCGCTCTACCTCTACAACGAGAAGCGGGACAACACCCACACCTCCGTACACGGCGCCACGACCTACGCGAGCCTGGTCCGCGACGAACTCGTCGCCCGGCATCTGGTGCCCAAGCGCCTGATGCGGGTGGGATGAACTCCTGGGGCGCTCCGACCGGAACCGGGGCGTCCCAGGTCCGGAACCGAGCCGGCTAGAGAGAGACCCGATGCACCTGCCTCCCGAAGACCGCACCCGCAGCCCGCGCACCGGCTACACCCGCGCCCACTGGGAGGCGGCCGCCGACGCCCTGCTCGCCGCGGTCGAGCCGTACGCCACCGAGGACCGCGCCCTCTACCACCTCCCCGGCGACCACGAGAGCTGGTCGGGCCGCCTCTCCGACGGACTGGAGGGCTACGCCCGTACGCTGCTCCTGGCGGCGTTCCGCCGGGACGAGACGGCGTTGGAGCGCTATGCCGACGGCCTCGCGGCCGGCGTCGGCGGCATCTGGCCCCGCGTCGAGGACCGCAGCCAGCCCTTGGTGGAGGCGGCCTCGATCGCGCTCGCGCTGCGGCTGACGCGGCCGTTGCTGTGGGACCGGCTGGACGACCCGGTGCGGCAGCGGGCGGCGGCCTGGCTCGGCGACGCCCTGACCGCCGAGGCCTGGCCCTGCAACTGGGAGCTGTTCCCGGTGACCGTGGGCGGCTTTCTCCAGGAGATCGGCCATGAGGCCGAGGAGTCGCGCAAGGCGATCGACCGGGGGCTGGAGCGCATCGAGAAGTGGTACGTCGGGGGCGGCTGGTACACGGACGGCGACGGCCGCAAGTTCGACTACTACAACGGCTGGGCCATGCACCTGTACCCCGTGCTGCACGCCTGGCTGGCGCAGGACGAACGGCTCCTCGAACTGTACGGCGGCCGCCTCTCCCGGCATCTTGAGGACTACGCCCGCCTGTTCGGCGGCGACGGCGGCCCCCTGCACCAGGGCCGCTCCCTGACCTACCGTTTCGCGACGACCGCCCCCCTGTGGCTGGGTGCCCTCACGGGCCGCACACCGCTCGCGGCAGGGGAGACCCGAAGGATCTCCTCCGGCGCACTCAAGTACTTCCTCGAGCGGGGAGCCGTGGACGCGAACGGCCTGCTGACCCTCGGCTGGCACGGCCCCGACGAGGCACTCCTCCAGGGCTATTCGGGCCCGGCGTCCCCGTACTGGGCGAGTAAGGGCTTCCTCGGTCTGCTCCTGCCCGCGGATCACGATGTCTGGACGGCGCAGGAGGAACCCGCCCCTGCCGAGCGCGAGGACGCGGTCACCGCCATCGCCGCCCCCAACTGGCTTGTTCAGTCAACGAGTTCGGACGGAGTGGTGCGCCTCCACAACCATGGCAGCGAGGACGTCCGCTACGACCCGTACTACACGCGGCTCGCCTACTCGACGGCGACGACGCCCGCACCGTCGTACGACAACAGCGTGATCGTCGGCGACGATCCGAGCCGCATGGACATCGTGCCGCTCGGCGCGGGGGAGGGCTGGGCGGCCTCACGGCACTCGGGCGGTGGCGGAACCCGGGTGACGAGCGTGGTGCTCGCGCAGGGGGCCGTGGAGGTGCGGGCCCACCTGGTGGCGGGCGCGGCGCCGGGGACGCCGGTCCGGATCACGGGCTGGGCGGCGCGGGACGGGGTCCGCGCCGAACTCCGCCCTGCCGCCCGGCTCGACGACGACCTCACCGGCGTCACCGACGCCGGACCGACCCTTTTCGTCGCCCTCGCCCGGCTCACGGCCGAACCGGAACCCGCCCCGCTGGACGCGCTGGCGACCGTGCGCGTGGACGACGACGGCGGGATCCACGTCCGCTGGAACGAAGGCCGTGCGGTCCGCGTGCGGTTGGCGGACGGTGAAGGCGTCCAGGTGCGGGTCAGCGACTGACCGCCTGGGTCGTGATGCCCGCCCGGTCGAGTGCTCTGGCGACGGCGGGCGGGTCCACCGGGTCACCGTCGCGGTGGGTGCGCACGTGCTCCAGCAGCAACCTTGCGTCCAGCCCGTACGCCTCGGCGTCGGCCAGGAGGCTGTCCGCGCTCGGACCGGCGGCCGTGTCGTCGAAGTGGAGCTTCAGCTCCCTCAGCAGGCTGTCGCGGTCGACGAAGTCGCTCATGCCGCAGTCCAGGCCGTCGTCCTCGAGGCTGTCGGGGTAGGGCGCCCGGCTCCAGGCGCCGTTCTCGTACCAGTAGACGCAGCCGAGTTCATACCCTTCCAGCCGGTCGCGCAGCTCCTCGTAGGGCAGCCAGTCGGGGCCGCCCGCCAGCATGTCGATCGGCGGCTTGTGCCACTTGACGCCGCTCGACTCGTCCTCGCCGTAGAGCACGAACCGACCCTCGCCCATCCTGGACATGATCCACCAGGTGCAGCCGCAGTCGTCCCAGTGCAGGCCCGCCTCGTCGATCCAGTGCCCGACCCGGTGCACGCTCGGGGTCTCTTCCTGCTCGGTGGTCGCCTTGACGGCGGCGAGCAGCGCCCACCGTGCCCACAGCACCTCGCCCGGCGGAAGGTCCTCCGGAAGTCCCGGTCGGTGAATGGCCATGTGCGCCCCCGTGTGTTCTCGTCGCGATGATGATCGCCGCAACAGTACGACGACGGGCCCGGCCCTCCGTCCGCGTGCCTCTCACTCGTGGGACGACATGGCCGGGACACTTCGGCCGGTACCGAAACGACCGGCATCTAGCGTTCCAGGCATGACCGATACAGCCCGTCTCACCCCCGCCGGCGCCGTCACCGGCATGGTCGACCACGTCCTCACCCTGGCGGCGAGCTGGCCGAACTGGGACGGCACGCCCGCCCGTGTCGACGACCGCGTCTACACCCCGCACAAGGCGATCCGGCGCGTCGCCGACCACCTGATCGACCACCTGGCGGAACTGGAGGCCCGGCTGGCGGGCGAGGAGCCCCAGCCCGACCACTGGCACGCCTCCGGCATCACCACCGAGGCGGACCTCGCTCCCTTCACCCCGCAGGACCTCGACGAGGCCCGCAGCAGGCTGACCCGCCTCGCCCGAATCTGGGCCGACCGGCTGGACGCCCTGAGCGACGACCAGCTCGACGACTCGCCCGGCGAGGGCTGGAGCTTCCGGGAACTCGCCCGCCACCTGGAGGGCTCGACGTACTACGCCGACGCCGTCGGAGACCTGTCCTGACCGCCCGAGCACCGGAGGACCCCTCATGACCACGTTCGCCGAACTCCACCACGGCGACCGGCCCCTGCTGCTCCCCAACGCCTGGGACCACGCCTCGGCGCGGGCCCTCGCAGACCAGGGGTTCCGCGCGATCGGCACGACGAGCCTCGGTGTCGCAGCGGCCGCCGGTCTGCCCGACGGGGCCTCGGAGACCCGTGACGAGACACTGCGGCTCGCCCTGGCCCTCGGCTCGGATCCCTACCTTCTCTCCGTCGACGCGGAGGACGGTTACAGCGAGGATCCCGACGAGGTGGGGGAGTTCGCGCGGCACCTGACGGCTGTCGGAGCCGTCGGGATCAACCTGGAGGACCGTCTCGGTTCCACGGCGCTGCATGCCGCGAAGATCGCAGCGGTCAAGTCGGCGGCACCGGGTCTCTTCGTCAACGCCCGCACCGACACGTACTGGCTGGCAGACGGCGAGGGGACGATCGACCGGCTCGACGCCTATCAACAGGCGGGCGCCGACTGCGTGTTCGTGCCTGGGCTCAGTGAGCCCACTCAAATCGCCGCCCTGGTGAGGCACGTCGACGTTCCCCTCAACATCCTCTACGCACCGACCGGCCCGGCTCTCCCGCACCTGGCCGACCTCGGTGTTCGCCGTGTCAGTCTCGGCTCGCTGCTCTACCGGCGGGCGCTGGGAGCGGCGTTGCAAGCGGTCGAGGCGATCAGGGAGGGCCGGGTGCCGGGCGGGACCGCCCCGGCGTACGGGGCCGTGGACGCCCTCGCCCGCCGGGGCGAGCCGGGCGTCTCGGGGCGACCTGACTCACAGCGACGGTAGGCGGACCCCTGTTAGGCTTGACTCTTTCCCGGGTATCAGACCCTTTGGACTCATCACCGGCGAGGGACCGAGGAACCATGACCATGGACATCCCCGGCGACAGGCGACTGGCGGCCGCCGTCGTGATGGACGACAAGCAGCGGGTGCTTCTGGTGCGCCGCAGCGAGAGGGAGCGGTTCCTGCCCCGGGTGTGGGGTGTCCCCTGCGGGAAGCTGGAGCCCGGCGAGAGTGCCGAGGACGGGGCCCTGCGTGAGCTGAAGGAAGAGACCGGACTGCTCGGCGAGGTCGTCCGCAAGGTCGGCGAGTCGTCCTTCCTCAGCGACTACCGGGGTCACGAGATCAAGAACTGGCAGGAGAACTTCCTGGTCAGGCCCCTGTCCACTGCGGTCACCCTGCCCGAGCCCGACCAGGCGGCCGCCTGGCTCGACCGGACCGAGCTGACGACCGTCGAGATCGACGAGTACAACCTCGACATCGTGCGGCAGGCGTTCACACGGCCCTGAGCCGTTCCGCCAGTTCCCGCAGCGCGTCCAGATAGTCCCCGACCGGCAGTGGCACCTTCGCCACCGCGCCCGGATGCGGGCCCGCCGCCGTGAACACATCGGTGTGGTCCCGCCGTTCGGCGCCCGTCTCCAGGAACAGCGTCACCGTCGGCACGTCCGTGTCGCACCAGGCCCGGTGCAGGGTGTGCGCGGGCAGCGCGTACGAACTGCCCGCGGCGTACTGCCCCACGTGCGTCAGCCGCAGCCGCGCCGGACCGGCCGGCCTCAGCACCCAGTCCGCCGAGCGCTCCGCCAGCGACTCCTCGTAACGGGCCGCCGCCAGGGCGCCGGAGCCGTCGCCGACCTCGTACAGCTCCATGGCCAGCCGGCCCCGCACGACATAGGAGGCCAGCGGCGAGCGGTGGTTGTGGATGTCCTCCTCGCCGATCGCGCCGGCGCCTGGATGCCACACGTGCGCGCGGAGCATCCGGCGCGGGCCGCCGTCGATCAGCAGCAGCTTGTCGAAGCCGAGGACATGACGGTACGACAGCCGCGCGCAGCCGTCCGGGTCGCCCTCGCCGGAGGCGAGTTCGTCGATCAGCTCCAACAGGCGGTCGGGTGAGCCGAGTTCGACGACGACGCGCCGCGCCGCGGCCACCCGCTCGTGCTCGGGCAGTTCACCGTCCAGCGACTCGGCCAGCAGCCTCCGGGCCGCCATGACCTGCCGATCGCCCATGCACTCATCCTCCAACGCCCGCTCGCTCCAACCGCGCTCGGCACATCCGGGTTCAGCCATCCGGCTGGTACATCCATACGGCATGCGCGCGCAGCGCCGAAAGGCCTTGATAGGTCATCCACATGGGCCGCCGCAGCTCGGTGCTGTCGCCCCGGCCCCAGGACCAGATGCCGTCCGTCTGCCCGGCCCACACCGCGGCGACGGCCCCGTCCAGCCGTACCCGCCACTCGTCCTCCAGCCCATCGGCGCGGGCGATCTCCAGGGCGCCCGGCGAGAGCAGGGCGCGAACCAGCCAGGAGGCGGTGAAGTGCCGTACGTTCAGCACCTCGTGGCGGGACGGGTCGTCGGTGCGCGGCCGGCGTACCTCCTCGTGCAGGTTCTCCAGGTCCGGGCAGGTGTCGTGCGGTGCGTCCGGGCAGGACAGCAGCCAGCGGACACCGTCCTCGCGTGCGGTCCGGGCCCGGGCGGCCCGCGCGTCCGTGTCCTCGCCCAGGACCCGGGCGGCCCGGTCGAGGGCGACGACGGCCTGCGCGGTGTGCAGCGGGGACGGCCTGCCGTACGGCGGCTGCAACCGGTAGCCCCAGCAGCGCAGGTGGTCGCGGCGCGGGTCGCTGATCGCGCCGTCCGCGAGGGTCTCGCGCAGAGCGGGCAGGATCTCGCAGCGCGGAGCGGCGCGCAGCAGCCCGCGCAGCACGGTCGTCACGACATGCGTCGACTCCAGCCCGGCGCGGTCGAGTTGCCGGGTGAAGGCGCCGGTGCACCGGTCCACCTCGGCAGCCAGCCGGTCGGCGGACGTCCCGGCCCGGGCCAGTGCGCCCAGCACCAGCGCGGTGACCTCCGGGCGGGCCTCGGAGCCCTGCGACCGCGCCGACCAGCCGCCGTCCGGGAGCCGCAGCCGCCACAGCGTGTCCACCAGGTCGCCCGTGCTCAGCCCTCCGTCGGGCACGCCCAGGTCGAGCATGATGTGCAGGCCGTACGCGGTACCGACGGGCGTCGGCCGTGAGGGGGTGTCCTCGCCCAGGGAGTGCGGCCAGCCGGTGAGCCGCCCGCGCTCCGGGTCCGCGGCGACCGACACCTGGTCGACGAGGGTGCCGTAGGCGGAGGCGAAGACCTTCGGGAGCGGGCCGGGCGCCCCCGGTGCCATGGCGGCAGGTCCTACGGTGGCGGCCGTGGGTTCGGCGCCGGCAGCCGCTGCCGCCCGGGCCCGCAGCAGTGCCGCCGCCAGCCAGGCCGCGACGAAGGTGGCGAGTCCGCTGACCCCGGAGATCACATACCGCGCGGCCGAACCGTCGAGGGAGGCGGGAAGCACGCTGAAGAGGAACTGGAACACGCCGTACCCGGCGGCCGCCGCCCCGAGGCCGCCGAGCCAGCCGACGAAGCGCGCCGGGGGCGAGGGGGCCGAGGGGTCGTCGTCGGGCACGGGAGGGTCGGTGCGGGGCTGACGGGGCCTCAAGGGGCCGCGTCCGAGCTGCTGTTGGGACAAGACGCACCCTCCCCCGTGGTGGCGGCGTGTGACCTCCGCGAAGCTTCCAGTCTAAGTGGTCAGCGTGGCGCCTGGGGTGGCTGCCCGCCCTGCTCGCTGCGCGGCCAGTTCGCGAGCGCCACGTGCAGGGCGTCGACGGCACGCTCCCAGGACTCCCGTACGTCGCGGGGAGCGCCGAAGGCGCCGGTGGACTCCAGGGCGCAGTAGCCGTGGAAGGTACTGCGCAGCAGGCGGACGGCGTCGGTGAGGTCGGGTTCCTCCAGGCCGTACGCGCGGAGCATCCCGTAGGTGATCTCGGCGGTGCGGCGCAAGGCGGGGGAGTCGGCGACGAGCGCCTGGTCGATGCGGATCTGCGTCGCCGCATAGCGGCCCGGGTGCTCAAGGGCGTACTCCCGGTACGCGTCCGCGAACGCGGCCAGCGCGTCCTTGCCGGCCCGTCCGGCGACGGCGGCGGCGATCCGGTCGATCATCTCGCCGCCCGCCAGCAGGGCGACGCGGGTCCGCAGGTCCTGGAGATTGCGGACGTGCGAGTACAGACTCGCGTCCTTCACCCCGAAGTGCCGGGCCAGCGCGGACAGGCTGACGTTCTCGAACCCGACCTCGTCGGCGAGTTCGGCGGCGGCCGCGGCGAGGCGGTCGGCGGTGAGTCCAGCGCGGGCCATGGGGGACCTCCGGATGTACGAGACTGGCCCAGGCTTCCTAGGGACCCTAGGGGGCATCCTAGTGAGTGCCGGGCCGGACCAGCCCCGTCTCATACGCCAGGACGACGGCCTGGGCGCGGTCCCGCAGGTACAGCTTGGCGAAGATGCGGGCCACGTGGGACTTCACCGTGGCCTCGCTCAGCGTGAGGTAGGCGGCTAGCTCCGTGTTGGACAGGCCTCGGCCCAGGAGCGTCAGGACCTCCAGCTCGCGGGGCGTCAGGGGGGCCAGGTCGGCGTGGACGGCGGGGGCGTGAGCGGTAGGGGTGGAGGCGAAGCGCTCGACCAGCCGACGGGTGATGGTGGGCGCCAGCAGCGCGTCACCCGTGCCGACCAGCCGTACGGCGGCCGCGAGGTGCTCGGGCGTGACGTCCTTGAGAAGGAAGCCGCTCGCGCCGATCGACAGGGCCGTGTAGACGTAGCGGTCCAGGTCGAACGTCGTCAGCATCAGCACCCGGCAGCCCGGCGCCTCTTCGAGGATCCGGCGAGTGGCGTCCAGGCCGTCCATGTTGGGCATGCGGATGTCCATCAGCACGACGTCCGGGCGGAGTTCGCGTGCCAGCGACACCGCCTCCACGCCGTCCGCCGCCTCGCCGACCACCTCGATGCCGCGTACGGTCAGGATCAGCCGGAAGCCGGTCCGGATCAGCGTCTGGTCGTCGACGACGAGAACGCGGGGAGCCGGCTCCGTCACCGGTGTCGTCATGACAGGTCCGGGGAGCGGTCCACGGGACGGTCCAGCGGGATGCGGGCCCGGACGCGGTAGCCGCCGCCGAGGCGCCGGCGGGCGTCCAGATCGCCGCCGTACACCGCGACCCGCTCCCGCAGGCCCAGCAGGCCGCGCCCCGTTCCTCCCTGCAGACGGCTCTGCTTCGGCGAGGCCCCGCCGGTCAGCACGCTCGGCCCGGTGTTCAGCACCTCCACCCGCAGCGCGTGGTCCGCGTACCGCACCGTGACCTCCGCCTTTCCTCCGTCGCCGTGCCTGAGTGCGTTCGTGAGAGCCTCCTGGACGATGCGGTACGCCGTCACGTCGATTCCTTGCGGGAGGGGGCGGGGTTCGCCGGAGATCCGGACCTCGACAGGCAGCCCCGCGAAGGAGACGCGGTCGACGAGCCGGCCGAGCCGGTCCAGGCCGGGCTGAGGCGCGAGGTCGGCGGCGGTCCCGTCGTGCGCGTCGTCCGTGTCGTCGTCCTCGCCGCTCGGCGACGGGGCCAGCAGGCCCAGCAGATGCCGTAGATCCGTCATCGCGCCCCGCCCCGCGTCCTCCACCGCGCGCAGCGCCGCCGCGGCCTCGTCCGGCATGGTGCCCAGCACCTCGCGGGCGGCGCCGGCCTGGACGACCATGAGGCTGACGTTGTGGCTGACGATGTCGTGCAACTCGCGGGCGATACGGTCGCGTTCAGCCATGACCGCCGCGCGGGCCGCGCTCTCCCGCTCCCGCTCCAGCAGCCAGCCGCGCTCTCCGACGGCCTGCAGCCGGCGGCGCCGCGTCCGTAACAGCGCGACGGCCAGCACGAGTACGGCCGCACCCGCAACCGCCGCCGTGACCCAGCCAGGTTCCCAGTCCCCCATGGGGCTCACCCTGACAGATGATCACCGCGAACGCATCGGCCTGGAGATGCAGGTCCTGCATCCGGAGGATGAGGTGCCCGGTGATGTGCCATCCGGGGAGGGATGCCCGGGCGCGGGCCTGCCTCGTAGCGTCGTGTCCATGAGCAGTGAAGGCAGCAGGGGAGAGGCCGTCGTTCGGCTGGACGGCGTGCGCAAGGAGTACGGCGAGACGACCGCCCTGGCCGGCGTCTCGTTGGAGATCCGGGCCGGGGAAGCCGTGGCCGTGATGGGCCCCTCGGGGTGCGGGAAGTCCACGTTCCTCAACATGATCGCCGGACTGGACCGGCCGACGGGCGGCACGGTCGTCGTCCACGGGGAGAACGTGGGGGAGCTGAGCGAGAAGGGACTTGCGCTGTACCGGCGGCGCCGGATCGGCATGATCTTCCAGTTCTTCAACCTGATCGACGACCTGTCGGCCCTCGACAACGTGGCGCTGGCGGCCCAGTTGACCGGCACTCCGGCCCGGCAGGCCCGCCGTCGTGCCCTGGAGCTGTTCGACGAACTCGGCATCGCCGACCGCCGCAACGCCTATCCCGCGGTACTCAGCGGCGGAGAGCGCCAACGCGTCGCGGTCGCACGGGCGTTGGTGAACCGCCCCGCCCTGCTGCTGGCGGACGAGCCGACCGGGGCCCTGGACAGCCGCTCCGGCGAGCAGGTGATGGACCTGCTGCTCGACCTGAACCAGATCGGCCAGACACTGATCCTGGTGACCCATGACGAGCATCTCGCCCGGCGCTGCGCCAGCCGTCTGATCGAGTTCGCCGACGGCTTGGTGACCGGCGGGCACACCCTGGAGCCGTCCGCATGAGGGCCGTGTGGCGCGCCGCCCGCGCGGCGGTAGGGCGGCGCAGACTCCAGACGCTCGTCATCGCGCTGGTGACGCTGACCTCGACGGCGGTCATGGTGGTGGCCCTCGGCCTGGTCGACGCGGCCTCAGCCCCCTTCGACAAGGCCTTCGCCCAGCAGCGCGGCCCGCATGTCGTCGCCGCCTTCGACCCCGCCCAGGTCTCCGGCGCACAGCTGGCGCAGACCGCTCGGCAGCCCGGTGTCGAGGCAGCCGCGGGCCCCTACGCGCAGGCCACGGTCGAACTCCCCGACGGCAGCATGAACTTCGGGCTCGGCAACGAGATCACGGTCGTCGGCCGCGCCGACCCCGACGGCCCCGTGGACCGGCTGGATCTGTGGGCCGGCCGCTGGGCCACCCGGCCCGGCGAGGTCGTCCTGAACCGGCAGTCCGACTGGACCGCGGACGACCTCGGCAAGCGGCTCCCGATGCCCTCGGGCGGCCCGGACCTCACCGTCGTCGGGTTCGCCTTCGACCTGAGCCGCACCGCGGACGCCTGGGTCGCGCCCGAGCAGATCGACGCCCTGCACCCGACGGTCACCCAGATGCTCTTCCGCTTCCCCGACGCCTCCACGGACGACCGGCTGCGCGCCCAGCTCGCCACGGTGACCGAAGAGCTCCCGGCGGACGCGCTCGCCGCCTCCCGGTCGTATCTCAGCCTCAAGCACCAGGTGAGCGGCTCGGCCCGGGCCTTCACGCCCTATCTGATGGCTTTCGGGATCCTGGGCATCGCAGTCGCGGTCCTCATCGTCGCCAACGTCGTCAGCGGTGCCGTGATCTCCGGCTTCCGGCACATCGGCGTGCTCAAGGCCCTGGGGTTCACCCCGGGTCAGGTCGTCGCCGTGTACCTCACCATGATCTCCGTACCCGCGGTGCTCGGCTGCGCGGTCGGCACGGCGGTCGGCAACCTCCTGGCACGCCCCTTCTTCGGGTTCGTGTTCACGGGCCCGGACGCCGGGGTGTTCCACGACACCGTCACGGTCGCGCCCTGGATCAACGCCCTCACCCTGCTCGGCATGCCCGCCGTCTGCGTCCTCGCCGCGCTCGGCCCCGCGCTGCGCGCCCACCGGATGTCGGCGGCGCGGGCCATCAGCGCGGGCAGCGCCCCACGTGCCGGCCGTGCGCTGGGGATCCAGCGCCGGCTGGCCGGCAGCGGGCTGCCGCGCTCGGTGAGCCTGGGGATGGGCCTGCCGTTCGCCCGGCCCGGCCGCAGCGCCCTGACGCTCGCCGCCGTGGTCCTCGGCGTGACCACCGTGACCTTCGCGACCGGCCTGGCCACGACGATGACCCGGTTCGGCGAGGCCGGACGCGACGCGTTCCAGGTCACCGTGTACGCCTCCAACTTCGACAACGGCAAGGAGCTCCAGCCGGAGCACACCGACCGCGAACTCCACTCACTCCTCGGGGAGTTGGCGGGGGCCACCGAGGTCACCGCCCGTGCGTCCGTCGACGTACGCCTCGTGGGGTCCGCGCATCCGGTGATCCTCGAAGGGCGCCGTGGCGACCGGACTCAGCTGGACAGCGTGCTCACGGCGGGCCGATGGACACGGAGTGCCGGCGAGGTCGTGGCCGGCTCGGCCTTCCTGCGCCAGAACGGCGTACGGGTCGGCGACCGGGTCAGCCTGGAGAAGGGCGGCCGGACCGAGAAGGTGCTGGTCGTCGGGGAGTTCATGCAGAGCAACGCCCGGGTCGTGGTCAGCGGCTGGACGACGCTGACGGCACTTGCCCCGGACGAGCGGCCCATCGCCTACCACGTCGGCCTCCGCGACGGCACCGACCCGAACGCATACGCCCGCGCTGCCCGAGCCGCAGACTCCGGGATCACCCCCGACGTGAGGGGCGCCAACTCCATCACGCAGACCGTCATCGGCTCGGCCGCCGCCCTCACCGTGATGCTCACCGTCGTCGCGTCCCTCGGCGTCTTCAACACCGTCGTCCTCAACACCCGTGACCGCAGGCGGGACCTGGGCATGCTGAAGTCGATCGGCATGACCCCGCGGCAGGTCACGGTGATGACGGTGACGTCGATGGCGGTCCTCGGCGCGCTCGGCTCCCTGCTCGGTATCCCGTTGGGCGTGGCGGGCTACCAGATGGTGATCCCCCGGATGGTGGACGCCGTCGACATCACCCTGCCCGCGTACATGACGGACGTCTGGCGGGCGCCGGCCCTGGCCGGACTGGCTCTCGCGGGTGTGGTGATCGCGGTGCTGGGGGCGTTCGTCCCGGCGCGGAGGGCGGGGCGGCTGACGATCGCGGAGGTGCTGCGGAGCGAGTGAGGTCAGCCGGGCGGGCCCTCGGACCCATGGCCACGCGCAGGCGCTCTCATGACTCGTCAGGCACCCGGCGGGACATGAAGAGCGCCTGTTCACCGGCCGATTCCGTGCCGTCGTAGAGCGAGATGTCCAGCCCGCAGAAGGTGAAGCCCATGCGGAGGTAGGCACGAATCGCGGGAGCGTTGATGTTGCTGACCTCGAGCCAG
Source organism: Streptomyces sp. NBC_00299 (assembly GCF_036173045.1). GTDB lineage: Bacteria > Actinomycetota > Actinomycetes > Streptomycetales > Streptomycetaceae > Streptomyces > Streptomyces machairae. The sequence continues at coordinate 2,082,596 of NZ_CP108039.1, read as the reverse complement.
ACATGCCCCGCCCCGCACTCCCGCGCGAAGTCGAAGGCGTGGTTCATCAGGGTCCGCCCGATCCCCTTGCCCCGCCACGCCGGGGCGACCTCGATGTCGCGGACGGTCAGGCGGGCGTTCCATGGGGAGAAAGAGGTCGCCACCACGCCGCACAGCCGGCCCCCGTCGAAGGCGACCACCGTCCGGTTCAGCTCCGGAGGGCCGTCGTCGTCCTCGCTGTCGTCCTCGGCGGGGAAGACCTTGTGGAGGGGAGGCTGCACGGGAACCTGGCGGATGCTGAAGCCGTCGCCGGTCGCGGCCACCTCGAACACGGAGTCCGTGGTGAAGGAACCGTCGAGTTCCGCAAGGGCCGTCCCGTCCTCGGGCCGCGCCGGGCGGTAGAGGATGGTCCCCGCCACGCCGAGTACCGTCGTCGCATCGTCCCCAGTCGTCTCCATGGCACGACCGTACGGCGGAGGTGGACCTCCCGCCCGGACGGGGTGCACAAGACCGTCCGGGCGGAGGTGTCCCTGCGGGCGGGGATCAGCCGATCGGCGCGTACAGCACACCGAGCTTGTCGATCTCGTCCCCCGACCGGCCCGTGAACCCGACGATCTGCCAACCGGACGGCGCCGTGAAGGTCTTGGCTGCCGAGGTCGCCGTACCGGCGGCGAGGGTGCGGCCCTTGTCGGTGGTGAAGGCGGCCGAGAAGATCCGCGTACGGCCGTCCTTCTGGCCCTGCGTCAGCCTTACGGCGGTGAGGTGCTCGCCACCGGCCAGGGTCAGGGACGTCGCCGTGCCGCCCGGACCGCCGTGGGTGAGGGCCGTGCCGCCGTCGTGGGTGAGGGACACCGCGTCCAGGCGGGTGCCGCCGCGCAGGGTGAGGGTGCGCGGGGACACGGACGCCGGCAGGTTGTCCGCGTCGTTGAAGGCGGTGCCGTGCGGGCCGCCGAAGAAGTCGCTCGCCTTCAGGGACGAGGTGACGGTGTAGGAGAAGTCGACCGTGTGCGGGAAGTGGTCGGAGAGATGCTTGCCGTCCGAGCGGAGGAAGTTCGCCCAGTCGTTGTTGTAGCGGGTGGCGTTCAGGCTCAGCAGCTTGCTGCCGCGGTAGATGACCTTGTCGACGACCTCGCAGTCGTTGGCCGGGGCCGCCGCGTCGCACAGCAGGGCGTCGCTGCCCGCCGCCGGCGGTGTCCCGCCCTTGACCAGTTGCACCCAGGCGTCGGTCAGGCCGTTCTCGGCGACCAGCGTGCGGATGTTGTCGCCGGTGCGCGTGTAGCGGGTGTTGGTGTCGCCCATGACGATGACGGCGTTGCCGGACGAGTTCGCCTGGATGAAGTCCGACAGCTGCTCGACGTTGGCGCGGCGGGCGGCGAGGGCGGCGTCGTCGGAGTCGGCGTTGGTGTGCACGTTGTAGAGGTCCACGAACACGCCCTCGGCGAGGCGCACCCGGGCGAGCGTGAAGCCCTTCGGGGTCAGACAGTTCGTGCCGGTGCAGGCGTTCCACTTCACCCGTTCGAAGTCCTCGAAGGACTGATCCGAGAGGGTGTTGAGGCCGTCGCCGATGCCCGCGCCACCGCTGGTCGCCGTGCGGTACGGGTGGGTGTCGTTGGCGTACAGCGAGGCGTGGTAGTTGAAGTCCTCCTGGACGTTGACGATGTCGTACGGGGCAAGACGCTGCCCGATGAGCGGGGTGTTCGTCTCGGGGTCGCTGTCGCCGAGGCCGAGCGGGAGGCCCGCGACGTTGTACGTCAGGACGTTGAAGGTGCCGGAGTCGGCGGCCGTCGCGGGCGTGGCCGCGGTGGTGGCGAGGCCGGTGAGGGCCAGCGCGGCGGCCGTGAGCGTGCCGATGAGTCTTCTCATGGTGGGGGAGTCTCCGGGGTGACGGGGGCTAAGAACCTGAGCGCTGCTCAGGTTCCGTGTCAACCAGGGTGACGTACAAGGGCCGTTGGGGAAACAGTGAAGGACGTGGCGTTCCGCCGCGTCCGGGGCACCCGGCCGCCACCCGCCGCTCGTTCAACGTTCATGTTTCGCCTTGATCCTCCACACACGGCGCAGCAGCGCCGTAGAAGGCGGCGGCATCCAGGAGGCCTTTCATGGGACACGGACACGCGCACGGTCATCACCATCACGGACACGACCATGACCACGACCACTCGCACGGCGCGGCGGCATCCGCCCTGCCCGCCGCCTTCGACACCGCCGTGCCCGACGAGGCCCTGACCCCCGAGCAGCAGTCGCGCCGCACACTGCTGCGCCGGGCGGGGCTGCTGGGCGCCGGGCTGGCCGCAGGCAGCGTCGTCGCCCCGGCCACGGCCGCCGCCACACCCGCCGCCTCCGCGCCCGCCGCCTCGGCCTCGGGGGGCCGTAGAACGAACGGCTTCCTGTGGCTGGCCGGTGACCACCACATCCACACCCAGTACAGCAGCGACGGCAAGTACCGCGTCGTCGACCAGGTCCGCCAGGGCGCCAAGCACGGCATGGACTGGCTGGTCATCACCGACCACGGCAGCACGACCCACGCCAGGATCGGCGTCGAGAAGGTCAACCCGGACATCAGGGCGGCCCGGGCGGCGTACGAGGACACGCTCGTCTTCCAGGGCCTGGAGTGGAACATCCCGGCCGCCGAGCACGGCACCGTCTTCGTGCACCCCAGCAAGAACGAGGTGTCCGTCCTCAAGCAGTTCGAGAACGACTACGACGGCAGTGTGAAGAACGCCGGCGACTCGACGCCGACCAATGAGGCGCTCGCCGTCGCCGGGCTCAACTTCCTTGCCGAGCAGGTGGAACGGCGCAAGGTCAAGGACGCGCTGATGCTCGCCAACCACCCGGCGCGCCGCGGTGTCGACTCCCCGCACGAGATCCGCGGCTGGCGTGACGCGGGCCGGACCCGCCAGATCGCCATCGGCTTCGAGGGCGCCCCGGGCCACCAGGCGGCCGGCCTGCCCGCGCCCCTCGGCATGGCCCGCGCCCGCGGCATCTACGACAACAGCCCCAGCGCCAACTCCTTCGCCGGCTATCCCCTGGAGAGCTACCGCACCTGGGGCGGCTTCGACTGGATGACCGCGACCGTCGGCGGCCTGTGGGACAGCCTCCTCGCCGAGGGCAAGCCGTGGTGGATCACCGCCAACTCCGACTCCCACCAGGTGTACGGCGACACGGCCGCACGCGGGGGCGGCAACTTCGAAGCCAACGGGCGCTACGACGACCCGGTCTACGCCGGCCGGATCGACATCACCCAGGGCGACTACTGGCCCGGCCAGTACAGCCGTACGCACGTCGGCGCCGACGGTTTCTCCTACGCCGCCGTCATGGACGGCATCCGCGCGGGCCGCATCTGGGTCGACCACGGCCAGCTGCTCAGCGGCCTCGACGTCCGCGTGATGGGTGGCCGCCGCTGGGCCACGCTCGGCGGCGCCCTGCACGTCAGGAAGGGCACGAGCGTCACCCTGACGGTCGACGTGGCGATGGCGGGCGGCCCCAACTGGGCGGGCTTCGTCCCCGAGCTGGCCCGCGTGGACGTCATCCAGGGCGAGGTGACCGGCCCGGTCGCGGACAAGGACACCTTCACGGCGCCGACGGCGAAGGTGGTCAAGTCGTACGAGGTGAACAAGTCGTCCGGCGTCGTCAGCCTCACCTACGACCTCGGCAAGGTCGACCGCCCCGTCTACGTCCGTCTGCGCGGCACGGACGGCAACCGCACAGCCGTCGGCGCGATGGGAGCGGCCGTCGACCCGGCCGGCCCGGCCATCGACGTCGTCGGCGACGCCGATCCGTGGCGCGACCTGTGGTTCTACACCAACCCGCTGTGGGTCCTGCCCTCGTGACACCGTACGTTCTGACGGTGGACGCGGGTGTCAGGGACCTCCGCAGCGCCGACCACCTGCTCCACTCCCTGGCGGCCGAACTCGCCCTCCCCGAGGGCACGTTCGGCTGCACCCACCTGGTACGGGGGGAGCGCCCAGGCGTGGCGCTCTCCCTCACCCTCCCGTCCGAGTCGCTCCTGCGTACCGCCCAGGAGCGGCTCGCGGCCGGGGGACACCAGGTGTCGCCAGGGGCACCCGACGCGGTGGGACGGGCGGTCCTCTACCCGGGCGTCACGGTACTGACCGGCACACTGACGATCGCGGACGTGCTGTCCCGCTCGGCCATCGACCGGGTGACGGTCCTGGGCACACCGGGGCGGCCGGCGCCGGACACCATCCTGATGACGGGCGACCACATGCGCCCGACCTGGCAGGACACCGAACTCGTCCTGACCGCCATGCCGGCCGTGGGCGGGACACTCGTACCGTTCGAGGTCCCGGATCCCACGCCGTGCTGCGCTGACCACTGAGGCGTTGTTCCTAGGGTGCCGCCGCCCGCACAACGCGACCGCGCCGGTCCAGGTCGGCCCGAAGCCGAGCCGTCCACGGACCCGGGCCACCAGCAGGGCGACGCCTCGGACATGAATCGAACGGCAACCCTACGAGGGCCGATACGGCGCTCGGGTCACCGGACCTGACCTGCCAACCTCCGCTTCATATCGTCGGAACGGTCACCCCGCAGGTGGAACTCTGGGGCCCAGTAAGCCGATTCACTGGCCAGCCGCCCCAGGGCGCCGTCTCCACAACCGGACTCTGGCGCCATGCCCATCATCGATTCCCTACGGGGATCCTCACGTGCCCTGGCCGCCCTGGTCATGGCGCTGGCGTTCGTCGTCGCCGTACCGCACGACGCGTTCGCCGCACCCGGTGACCTGGACACCACGTTCGGCACCGGGGGTCGGGTCAGCATCCCCACCACCAACTCCGCCGAGGGCGAGGGCGAGGACGTGGCCCTCCAGCCCGACGGAAAGATCGTCTCGGTCGGAGGGGAGCAGGACTCCGAGTACCTCGACGACGAGTTCGCCCTGACGCGGCACAACGCGGACGGCAGCGTCGACACGACCTTCGGCGGCGGCGACGGCGAGGTGCTGACCGATTTCGAGAACGGCAACGACGTGGCCCAGCGGGTGGCGGTGCAGCCCGACGGGAAGATCGTCGTGGCGGGCCGCCACCAGGAGACCGACGACGAGTTCGCGGGCTGCTGCTGGTTCACGGTGGCCCGCTACAACTCCGACGGCAGCGTCGACACGTCGTTCGGCGGTGGTGACGGCTGGGTCAGCCCCGGTCTGGCCGGCGGGGCGGAGGAAGCCGTCGGACTCGCGTTGCAGCCCGACGGGAAGATCGTCGCCGGAGCCTTCGCCGGCGGTTGGTTCGCGGTCCTGCGCTACCTGCCGGACGGGAGCCCGGACGGCACCTTCGGCGGCGGTGACGGCCTGACCATGACCGCGTTCTCCGACACGGGCGGCGGCGGTGCGACCGCGCAGGACCTCGCCCTCCAGCCCAACGGAAAGATCGTCATGGCCGGCTCCGCGGGCGAGAGCTTCTTCGACTTCGCCGTGGCGCGCTACAACTCCGACGGCAGCCCGGACACCACCTTCAGCGGCGACGGCAAGGTCACCACGGACCTCGGCGGATACAACTGGGCCGAGAGTGTGGCCGTGCAGTCGACCGGAAGGATCATCGTCGGCGGGCAGAGCGCGGACCGCTTCGCCCTCGTGCGCTACAACGTCGACGGCAGCCGCGACACCACCTTCGGCACCGGCGGAGTCGCGACCACGGACTTCGGCGGCACGGCCCGCGTGACTGACCTGGTGGTCCAGCCCGACGACCGGGTCGTCGCGGCCGGCAGCGGGTCACCCGGCGACTTCCTGCTCGCCCGCTTCAACGCCGACGGCACTCTCGACACCGGCTTCGGCACGGGCGGCCGCTCCACGACCGACTTCGGCTCCAGCGAGGGGGCGAAGGCCCTTGCCCTCCAGTCCGACGGCAAGGTCATCGCCTTCGGCAACGACATCAACGGCCGACGCCTCATGGCCCGTTACCTCGGCGGCGTCGGTACCCCGCCCCGCCGCCCGCAGGAGTCGACCTGTCGGTCACCAAGACCGGCACCGGCACGGTCGGCATCGGCGACCGTGCCACCTTCACCGTGACGGTCGCCAACAACAGCACCACCACCTCGGCGACCGGCGTCACCCTCACCGAAACGGTCACCGGACCCGCCGCCACCGTCATCTCGGCCACCCCGGGCCAGGGAACCTGTACCACCTCGGCCGGAGGCGCGACCTGCGCCCTCGGCACCCTCGCCGCCGGCGCCCGCACCACCGTGACGGTCGTCGTCGAACCCCGGGCCACGGGAGTTCTCACCGACCGGGCCACCGTGAGCGCGGCCCAGTCCGACCCGGACACCGCCAACAACACGGCCACGGCCCCCACCACGGTCAACAACTCCCGCGGCTGCACCCGCATCGGCACCAGCGGCAACGACACCATGACCGGCACCAGCGGAACCGACGTCATGTGCGGCCTCGGCGGCGACGACACGATCAATGCCGGCAGCGGCACCGACACGGTGTACGGCAACTTCGGCAACGACCGCGCCGACGGCGGCCTGAACAACGACACTCTCTCCGGCGGCCCGGGCAACGACACCCTGCTCGGCAACTCCGGCAACGACCGCCTCGACACCGTCGACAACGTCCCCGCCAACGACACCGCCAACGGCGGCCTGGGCGTGGACATCTGCACGACGGACACCGGGGACGCGCGCATCAGCTGCCCGTAGGCACCCCGGTCCGGCCGGCACCCCTGGGGCTGCCGGCCGGCTCCGTTATCCGTTCACCCCCGTGTAGTGCCCCAGCGCCCACCGCCACAGCCCCCGTGCCCCCAGATACGCCACCAGCCCCAGCAGCGGCGACGACGCGGCCAGCCAGTACGGGACGGCTGTGTCGTGGCCCGTGAGGACCGCCGCCGGGAAGTACGCGACGAACGCCAGCGGGAGGGCGAAGGTGAGGAAGCCGCCGACTGCCTTGGGGAGGACGTTCAGGGGGTAGCTGCCGAAGGTGCCGAGGAGTTCCTCCAGCCAGCGGCCCCAGTAGTCGGCGGCGGGATAGCGCAGGCACGCGGAGGCCACGACCGTGAACAGGGCCGCCTCCAGGAGCATGCCGCCGATGACCGCGGCGACCAGGTAGGAGACCCGGCCCGGCGTCCAGTCCAGGTCGCTGCGGCCGAGCGCGCCCACCATCAGGCCCGCCGCGACCGTGAGATCGCCGATCGCGTTGGTCGGGAAGTAGTCGAGCTGGACCTGGCGGTGCACCGGCATCGGGCGCAGCAGGTAGATGTCGATCCGTCCCTCCTGGACCTGCCGGCCGATGAAGTGCACACGGCCCAGGAGCAGGACGAACAGACCGTGCGCGAGCATCCGGATCGCCGGGATCAGCAGGACGTCGGAACTGTCCCAGCCGCCCATCCCCGTGAACCGGGCCAGCAGCACCGTCGCGAACACGATCACCGACATCTGCCAGATCGCGCCGATCGCGATGTTCAGCAGGAACTCGGTGCGGTACTCCATCGCGGCCCGGATGTTGAGCAGCGAGATGCGCCACACGAGGCGCACGGACCTCACGGCCTTCGACGCCATCTCAGCCTCCCTGCGAGATCACGCGCCGGGCGGCCCGCCGCCACACCCACCGGGTGACCAGCGCCAGTGCCACGACCCAGCCGGCCTGAATCGCCAACTGGACCCCCACGTCCGACAGTCCGATCCGGCCGACGTAGATCGACAGCGGCACGCTCAGCGTCGCCTGGAAGGGAAGGAAGCCGCTCAGCGTGATGAACCAGTCCGGGAAGAACCACAGCGGCGCGTACACCCCCGACAGCAGGTTCTGCGCGAAGATCAGGATCAGCATCGCGGAGTTGTTGCGGATGGTGAAGAAGCAGAGCTGGTCGAGGAGGAGCATGACGTAGTACAGGACCCACTGGCCCAGCAGCATGCTCAGCATGAACGCCCCCGCCGTCGTTGCCGACTCCGGCGGCTCCACGACCCCGGCCGCCAGGCACAGCGCGTATCCGCCCAGCGCCCACGCCAGCCCGTACAACTGCTCGCCGAGGGCCCGCAGGGCGTAGTACCGCTGGGGCGGCAGCGGGCGCAGATACCAGTACACGATCGTGCCGAAGTGCATGTGCTGCAGGACGGTGTCCCGGCCCGCGTACTGGTCCAACTCCCGCAGCCGTGAGGCGAGTACCGCCAGGACGGCATACGTGACGGCCTGCTCCCGGGTCAGTCCGGCGGTCGTTCCGGTGTGTGCGTACAGGCCGCGCCACAGTGACGCCACCAGGACCACCTGGACGGTCAGCCGGAGCAGGACGGCGGTCATCCTCGGCGGTGTGTGCAGCTCACCGAGCGGCGTGACGCGGGCCGCGCGCCAGCCGTGCAGGACGGAGGCCATCTCAGGCTCCTCCCGCCGCGGGCCCGGCATGCACGTACGCCGCCCGCATCACGTCCTCCAGGTCCGCCTCGTCGAGGGCGAGGTCCGTCACCTCGTACCGCTCGATGACCTGTTTCAGCGCCTGATGCACGGTCGGCGCGTCGGGACCGTCCGGGCCGAAGACCGCCTGCGGGCCCTCGCGGCGCAGCAGTGCGATGCCCGGCAGGGAGCCGACCTCGGCGTGCGGGCCGGCGAGCGTCACCCGGACCTGCCAGGTCGAGCCGAACTTGCGGCGGATCTCGTCGAGGGTCCCGTCCAGGACGAGCCGCCCGTGGTTGATCAGGACGACCCGCTCGGCGAGCCGCTCCACCTCGGTCATGTCATGGGTGGTGAGCAGGACCGTACGGCCGCGCTCCGCCACCTGGTGCCGCAGGAACTCCCGCACCTGCTCCTTCACCACCACGTCCATGCCGATCGTCGGCTCGTCCAGGAAGACGACCGGCGGGTCGTGCAGCAGCGCGGCTGCCAGGTCGGAGCGGACCCGCTGGCCGAGGGAGAGGTGACGGACCCTGGTGTCCCAGAAGGAGGAGAGGTCGAGGAGGTCGTCGAACTCGGCCAGTCTGGCGGCGTGTTCGCTCTTCGGCACCTCGTAGATGTCCCGCAGGATCGCGAACGACTCGCGCACCGGGAGGTCCCACCACAGCTGGGTGCGCTGCCCGAACACCGTGCCGATGTTGCGGGCGTTGCGCTCCCGCTCCTCGTACGGCACCACGCCCGCGACGCGGGCCTCGCCGGCGGTCGGGGTGAGGATGCCGGTGAGCATCTTGATGGTGGTGGACTTCCCGGCGCCGTTCGGTCCGAGCAGGGCGAGGAGCTCGCCGGGAGCGACGTCGAAGGTCACGTCACATACGGCGTGCTTGGCGACCTTCTGCGGGTCGACCAGGGACCGGAGCGCGCCGCCGAAACCGGGGCGGCGGACGGTGGTGTGGAAGGTCCGGGAGAGACCGCGAACCTCGATGCCGGCACTCAATGGACATCAACTCCCTTGGATGAAGAGCAAGATGGAGAGCGGGGTGGAAGGCAAGTTGGAGGCACGTCACGGCCGGCCGGCACTCATGCCGACCGGCCGCCGGTGGACGTCCGTCACGCAGTGGACGTCGGTCACTCAGTGGTCGAGAACACGAACGAGAACTCCGTCGGCTCCGCCTTCAGGAAGTACTGCGGCAGCGGACCCGGGCCGCAGGACTGCGAGCCGATGCCGTGCTGGCCGTGGTCGAGGTTGATCCAGAGCGTGTCGCCCGGCGTGAGGTCGGTCAGGTGCCGGGCCGCGTCCAGCTGCTCGTTGGTCCAGCGGCGGGCGCTGAACCAGAACTCCGGGTCGCCCTCGATGCGCAGCCCGCCGAGTTCGGCCCAGCGGACGTCGGCGCGGGCGCCGTTCTCCTGGGGCCGCACGTACGGGGTGTGCAGGGCGTCGATGCTCGGCAGCCACTGGCCGAGCATCGAGGCGGCACGGGTGTCGGGGTACGCCTCGCCGCCGCCACCGAAGTACAGGACCTCCTGCGCGGCGTCGGCCGGCAGGCCGAAGCGGACGCCGAGGCGGGGAAGCGGAACCGTCCAGTGGCCCTCGGGAGTCACGGACACCGTCAGCTTCAGCCGGGTGCCGTCGGACGTCCAGCGGTACACCGTGCGCAGGCCCACCTCGGCGGCGGCGGGCGCCACCCGGGTGCGGACGGTCAACGCGTCGTCGGCCGGCTCCACGGCGTCCAGCCGGTGCTGCATGCGGTGCAGTCCGAGCTTGCGCCACAGCACGCCGTAACGCGTGTCGTCCTGCCAGGACGCGCCGTCGTCGTTGTCCGTCGTCGCCCGCCAGACGTCCAGGCGCAGCCCGGTCACGTCGAGGCCGCAGATCGTCGTCGGCCGGCCCGAGCGGGCGTCGAAGGTCGCCGGGCCGAGGGTGATCAGCCGCTCGCCGGGCACGGGCCGCTGAGAGGCGGCGACGGCGACGGCTGTGCGCGGGGCGACGGTCTCCTGGCCCCACGCCACCTCATGGCCCTTGGGCCCCCAGGCCGTGTCCTCGGCGAGCAGCGCGCGGACCGTCCACTGGACGTCGTCGCCGTTGCCGTCGGGGGCGGCGGCCGGCAGCTTGACCTCCGCCGACTCACCCGGCGCGAGCGGCGGCACGGTGAGCGTGTGCGCGCCCGTGGGGAGTCCGTCCACCTGGTAGGAGAACTCGAACTCCAGGTGCGAGAGATCGGCGAAGTCGTAGGCGTTCGTCACCCGTACGGTGCCGTCGGCGCCGTCGCCCTCGATGCGGACCGGCTCGATGACCTTCTTGTACTCGACGAGTCCCGGGGACGGGGTCCGGTCCGGGAAGATCAGGCCGTCGCAGACGAAGTTGCCGTCGTGCAGCTCCTCGCCGAAGTCGCCGCCGTAGGCGTAGCCCAGCTCGGGGTGCTTGATGCCGTGGTCGATCCACTCCCAGATGAAGCCGCCCTGGAGCCGGTCGTGCGCCTCGAAGATCCGCTGGTAGTCGGCGATGCCGCCCGGGCCGTTGCCCATGGCGTGCCCGTACTCGCACTGGATGAAGGGGAGTTCACGCCTCCTTCCCGCACCCCCGTCCAGGCCCTGCCCGATCCGCTCGACCTCCTCGTGGGAGGCGTACATCCGGGAGTACACGTCGGTGTCCCGGCAGTTCCAGTCGCCCTCGTAGTGCACGAGCCGCGAGGAGTCCCGGCCGTGGATCCACTCGGCCATCGCGGTGAGGCCGCGCCCGGTGCCGGCCTCGTTGCCGAGGGACCAGAAGACGACGGAGGGGTGGTTCTTGTCGCGCTCGACCATGCGGGCCGCCCGGTCCAGCAGGGCCGGGGTCCAGCGGTCGTCGTCGACGGGGTTGTCGCGCCAGCCCTGCTCGGTGAATCCGTGGGTCTCCAGGTCGCACTCGTCGATGACCCACAGGCCGTACTCGTCGCACAGGTCGAGGAAGGCCGGGTGCGGCGGGTAGTGCGAGGTGCGCACCGCGTTGAGGTTGTGCCGCTTCATCAGCAGCACGTCCTCGCGCATGGTCTCCAGGTCGAGGGCGCGGCCCCGCTCCGGGTGCCACTCGTGCCGGTTGACGCCCTTGAAGAGGAGCGCCTTCCCGTTGACCTTGATCAGGCCGTCCTCCAGGGCGACGGTACGGAAGCCGATCCGCAGCGGCACGCGCTCCCCTGCCGTGACCAGCTCGCCGTCGTACAGCTTCGGCGTCTCCGCCGACCACGGCTCGACCGCGACGGTCACCTGCTCGCCGGTCGCGACATCGATGTCGAGGCCGGGCACGGACACCCGCCCGTCGACGTCGGAGTCGACGCGCAGGGTGCCCTCGCCCGCGGTGTGGTCGTAGGAGGCGTGCACGAAGAAGTCGCCCGCGCTGTCCGCCGGGCGGTGCAGCAGGGTGACGTCACGGAAGATGCCGGGCAGCCACCACTGGTCCTGGTCCTCCAGGTACGAGCCGGCCGACCACTGGTGCACCCGGACGGCGAGCACGTTGCCGGCCGGCTTCAGCAGCTGCCCGACCGCGAACTCGTGCGGCAGGCGGGAGCCCTTGAACTCGCCGAGCTCCGTGCCGTTCAGCCAGACGCGCGCGCAGGACTCGACGCCGTCGAACCGCAGCACGGCGCCGCCGTCGTCCTGGGCGGGCCAGTCGTCCGGCAGGTCGAAGACGCGCAGGTGGTCGCCGGTCGGGTTCTCCGTCGGCACGTGCGGCGGATCCACCGGGAACGGGTAGAGGTGGTTCGTGTAGATCGGTGAACCGAAGGCGCCGTCGCCCTGCAGAACCCAGTGGCCCGGGACCGTGACCTCGGCCCACGCCCCGGCGTCGTACCCCTCCCCGGCGAACGAGTCGTCCTCGGCGTCGGCGGTCGCCGACAGACGGAAGCGCCAACTTCCGTTCAGGGACAGGGACTTGGAGTCCGAGGAGGCGTACCAGGCGCGGGGCGGGAGGGCCCCGCGGCCCGGGGAGACGTCCTCGACGTAGTCGACGGATGCGGTCGTGCGGAAAGACATCGGTCTCCTTGCTCAGCCCTTGATACCGGTCTGTGCGATCCCCTGTACCAGCCAGCGCTGAAGGAAGAGGAACACCAGCAGCAAGGGCAGGATTGAAATCGCGGTCGCCATGAAGATCTGGTGGAACACGACGGTCTGGCCCGTCGTGTACGAGGAGAGCGCGACCTGGACGGTCCACGCGCTGGGGTCCTGGCCGATGACCAGCGGCCACAGGAAGGAGTTCCAGCCGTTGATGAAGGTGATGGTGGCGATGGCCGCGAAGAAGTTCAGCGAGTTCGGTACGACGACACGCCAGTAGGCGCCCCAGTACCCGAGCCCGTCCACGCGCGCCGCTTCCTCCAGCTCCTTCGGGAACCCCAGGAAGTACTGCCGGAACAGGAAGCAGGTGAAACCACTGAAGAGGCCCGGGATGATGAGACCCCGGTAACTGTCCACCCAGCCGAGCGACGACACCAGCACGAAGCTGGGCACGAAGGTCACGGCGGTCGGGACCATCAGGGTCCCCAGGACGACGTAGAAGATCTTGTTGGCGTGCTTGTACGGGATGCGCGCCAGGCCGTAGCCCGCGAGGGAGCACACCAGCAGGACGCCGACGGTGTGCAGGACGGCGACGACCGTGGAGTTCCACATCGACCGGGCGAAGGGCACCTGCGAGGAGTCGAACGGGGAGGTGATGTTGCCCCACTGGATGTCCGTGGGGAAGAACGTCCAGTTCTCTCCGGTGATCTGGGCGTCGGTGGAGAGCGCGTTGCGGACCAGGATGTAGAAGGGGACCAGGAACAGCAGGGCGGCGATACCGGTGGCGATGTAGAGGCCGGTGCTGCCCATCACGCCGCCCCCGCGCCGGGCGCGGCGGGGCCTTCCTGTGGGAGCGGTCTTGCGGATGTCGGGCGTGGTGGTGGTCACTTGGACTCCTCCCCCCTTCCGAAGCCCATGAGCTTGCCCTGGAACAGGGTCACGACAAGGATCAGCACGGTGAGGATGACGGCACCCGCGCTGCCGGCGCCGTAGTCCTGGTTCTCGCCCAGGGCCTTGAAATACAGCTCCATGAGCGGCGGGCGGCCCCAGGTCGTCTTGTCCAGCAGGTTGTAGAACTCGTCGAAGGCCTGGTAGGCGGCGATGAGCAGCAGCAGGATCACCGCGGTCGAGGTGGCCCGCAGCTGGGGCAGCGTGATGTGCCGGAAGGTCTGCCAGCCCGACTTGGCGCCGTCGATGGCGGCGGCCTCGTACAGCTCGGCCGGGATGTTCTGGAGCGCCGCGATGAACAGGATCATGTAGAAGCCGGACTGCAGCCACAGGCGGGCCGTGACGATGACCAGCCAGTACCAGGGCGGGTTGGGGTCGGCGAGCCAGGCGATGTTCTCGATCCCGAACCAGCCGAGGAGGGTGTTCATCAGGCCGAAGCGGACGCCGCTGAAGATGGACATCTTCCAGATCAGCGCGGCGGCGACATAGCTCACCGCGGTCGGCAGGAAGAACACCGACCGGAAGAACGCCCGCATGAAGCGCAGCCGGTTCACCAGCAGGGCGAGGCCCAGCGACAGCGCCCAGGTGGTGGGCACGATGAACGCGGCGAAGACGGTGAAGGTGCCGAGCGAGCCGACGAAGTCGTCGTTCGTCAGCATGTGCCGGTAGTTGTCCAGGCCGATGAACTTCTCCGGCGTGACCGTGAACCGTGCCTCGAAGAAGCTGAGGTAGACGCTCCAGCCGATCGGGACGTAGATGAAGATCGCCAGCCCGATGAGGAACGGGCCGGTGAAGAGCCAGAAGTTGAAGGTGCTGTTGCCCCGCAGACCCCGCCGCGACTTGGCCGGGAAGGCCTTCGCCGGGGCGGGGCTCGCGAGGTCGGGCTTGGTGGTCGTCGACATGTCGTGGTCCGTCCGCCGGCCTATCCGAAGAGCTTCTTGAGCTCGCGGTTCACCGCCGCGTCCGCCTTGTCGAGCGCCGCCTCCGGGTCACCGTCCTTGCGGACGGAGTTGGCGAAGACGTCCTCCAGCGCGGTGATCATGGCCTGGGTCCAGCCGATGTTGTCGAAGTGGCCGAACTCGTTGAAGAGCTTGACGCCCTCGGCCGGCAGGCCCGACTTGAGCTTGTCGGCGCTCTCGGCGATCGAGGTGCGCGGCGGGATGTGGAAGCCGTAGGAGGTGGCCCAGTCCTCCTGGTACTCCTTCTGGTCGATCCACAGCCACTTCACGTACTCCTTGGCCGCGTCGACGTTCTTGCCCTTGGCGTTGACGAACATCGACCAGCCGCCGTTGTAGACCGACTGCTTGCCGTTGTCCGTGACCTTCGGGAAGGGGAAGACGCCGATGTCGTCCCCGAGGGTCTGCTGGAACTGCGGCATCGCCCACATGCCGCAGAACTGCATGGCGCACAGGCCCTGGTTGAGCGCGGAGGGGTCCCAGTAGTCCGTCGGGGCGCCCAGCAGGAGGTCGCCGCTCTTGAACAGCTTGCGCATCTTCTTCAGGCCCTCGACGACGCCGTCCGTGTGGTAGGCGATCTGGTTCTTGTCGTCGAGGGTGTCGGCGCCGGCGGACCAGATCATCGGGTTGATGACGGCGTGCAGGTCGTTGCCGAGGTACAGGCCCTTGACCTTGCCGGTGGTGAGCTTGGCGGCCGCCTCGATCAGCTCGTCGAGGGTCTGCGGGATCTCGACGCCGGCCTTCTCGAAGAGCGACGGCCGGTAGAAGAAGAACTGCGGGTCGTCGATCATGCGGACGCCGTATATCTTCCCGTCCACCGTGTGCGAGGCGATGTCGGCCGGATTGAAGTCGTCCTTGACCGGCTCGACGATGTCGGTCAGATCGGCCACCTGCCCGCTCTTCACCATCTGGATCTGCGGGTGGAACTCGAACAGGTCGGGCGCGTTCTTGGTGAGCAGCGTCGCGAACAGCTTGTTCTCGAAGTCCGCCGCGGTGATCCACTGCGTGGTCACGTTCGCGTCCTCGTACGCCTTCGCGTACTTCTTGACGGCCTGCTCGGTGCCGGCCTCGCCGTAGGCGTGGAAGTACTGGTTCAGGTTGACGCCCGAACCGGAACCGCCGGAACGCCCGGTGTTGCCGCCGCACGCGGCAAGCCCGCCCGCGGCGGCCAGACCCATCGCGGCCCGCAGAACGGTTCGGCGGTCCCAGTTGCTGTTGCTCGATGCCGACATGCTGACGTCCTTGTCTCGAGTACGGCTCTGCCCTGTGCCTGGCTGGAGCGGCTCAGCGCCAGTTGGCTCAAACGGGGTTGCGGTGCGGGACGTTAACCTTCGGCTAAGGCTTCGGCAAGGGGTTGGACGAAGTCGGTGCGAAGCGTTGCGCAGCGTTCGGAATACCGGACGTGACGGGCCGCGGGGCGTCCCCCGCCACGGCCCTGAGCGGTCACGCAGACGGCGCGGTACGGCTCCTCGCGGGCGTGGGGCGCTTCGAGGCCGTCCTCTGGCCCACCGTCTGCAGGGCACCTTCGAGCGCGAACGTCGCCGCGCCCAGGCACACCGGATCGGTGGGGATGGGGGAGAGGACGATCTCGGTGGCGGCCATCGGGCGCGGCAGCGCGTGCCGGGCGACGGCCTCGCGGACCTCGTCGACCAGAGGCTCGCCGAGCGCGGCCGCGACCCAGCTGCTGAGCACGACCACCTCGGGGTTGAACAGATTCACCAGGTCGGCGATCCCGGCGCCCAGGTAACGGACGGTGTCGCGAACCACCTCGAGTGCCACCGGGTCGCCGCCCCGCAGCCCCCGGGCGAGCGCGTCGATGGTGGCCGTCTGGTCCTCCGCGTGCAGCAGCGGGCTGTCGCCGCTCAACTCCCGCAGGGTCAGCATGATTCCGGACGCGCCGACATAGGCCTCCACACAGCCGTGCTTGCCGCACCGGCACAGCCTGCCGTCCAGCACGATCGTGGTGTGCCCCCACTCGCCGGCGCTGTTGCTGACGCCCCGGTGCAGTCCGCCGCCCAGGACCAGCCCGGCGCCGACGCCGGTGCCGAGGTTGACCACCACGGCGTCCCCGCGCCCCCGCGCCGCCCCGAACCACAGCTCGGCCACCGCGGAGGCGCGCAGCGGGTTGTCCAGGTGGAGCGGGTAGGCGATGTGCTCGGTGAGCAGGTCCAGGAGCGGCACGTCGTGCCAGTCCCAGTTGGGCGCGTACTCCGAGAAGCCGGTCGCGCGGTCCACCTGCCCCGGCACGCTCACCCCGACGCCGAGCACGCGCGCGCCCTCCACACCGGCCTGCGTGACCACCGAGCCGACGGCGGCGGCGACATGGCCGACCACCTGCTCGGGGAGGCTCTCGCCGGGGCGGACGTCCTCCTCGGCGCGGGCCAGCACGTTCAGCGCGAGGTCGAACAGCTCGACATGGACGTACGTCTCCGCGATGTCGACGCCGATCAGGGCGCCGCCGGACGTGTTGACGGCGACGAGCCCCCGGGGCCGGCCGCCGGCCGAGTCCTCGAACCCGACCTCCGTGATCATGCCGAGGTCGAGCAGCTCGCCCACGAGCGTGGCGACCGTGGCGAGACTGAGCCCGGTGGCGGCCGCCAGCTCCTGCCGGGAGGTGGGCGACGCGGCGATGATCTGGCGCAGCACCTCGTAGCGGTTCGCGGTGCGGATGTCACGTGATGTGCGCTTCATTCGGCGTGCCCCCGTCCCTTCACGTCATGCCGGTTCGTGGTCGGCACCGGCGCGGCGCAAGGCTATGGCGTGCCGGAATATTCGACAAGGGGTTAGGAAAGGGGGTTTACGAAGTCCCCCAGGAGTTCAGTCACCCAGTATGTCCTGCACGAAGGCGTTGGTGAACTTCCGGTCCGGGTCCAGCTCCCGCGCCAGCGCCCGGAAGTCGGCCAGCCGCGGATAGCGCCCGCGCAGCACCTGAGCCGGCGTCGTGAACACCTTCCCCCAGTGCGGCCGCGGCTCGAAGGCCTCCAGTGCCTCCTCCAGCCGCCGCACCACGGGCAGCACGGCCGCGGTGTCCTCGATCCACGTGAAGTGCAGCGCCACCGTGTCCCGCCCGTAGGAGGGGCTCAGCCACTGGTCGTCGGCGGCGACCGTACGGACCTCGCAGGTCTGCAGTACCGGGGCGACCGTTGCCCGGATCGCGTCGATCGCGTGCAGCGCGTCCACGGCGCACCGGCGCGGCAGCAGATACTCCGACTGCAGCTCGGCCCCGCTGCTCGGCGTGAACTCCGCCCGGAAGTGCGGCAGCCGCTCGTGCCACGGCCCCGGCACCCCGAACTGCTCGGTGCAATTGACCGCGGGCATCCCCGGGACCGGGTGCATCTTCTCCACGGCGGGCGCGGCCCACGGGAAGTCGGGCAGCGGCTGGTCGGTGCGCCGCTTGAGCCACACCTGCCGGAAGCCGGGCTCGCGCCAGTCGGTGAACAGGCTCACGCTGTACGCCGACGCCATCACCGTCTCGAAGGTCCCCAGGTCCAGCCCGTCCAGAGGCAGTTCGGTGAAGACGTGCTGCTCGACGTCGAAGCGCGGCTCCAGGTCGAGGGTGAGCGCCGTGACGACGCCGAGGGCACCCAGCGAGGTGACGGCGCCGCCGAACCGTTCGTCGCCCCGTCCGATGGCCAGCACCGACCCGTCCGCCGTGACCAGCTCGACCTCCCGCACGGACGTGGCCAGCGAGCCGTTGCCGATCCCTGACCCGTGCGTGCCGGTGGCGACCGACCCGGCCACCGAGATGTGCGGCAGGGACGCCATGTTCGGCAGCGCGAGCCCGTGCCCGTACACCGCCCGGGCGAGCTCGGCGTACCGCACGCCGCCGGAGACCCGGACGGTGCGGGCCGTGCGGTCCACGTCGATCACCGGCGGCAGATCGGCGATCGACAGCAGGACGCCCCCGGAGCCCGGCTCGGCGATCTCGTTGAAGGAGTGCCCGCTGCCCAGTACCCGCACCTTCGCGCTCCCCGCCACCAGGGCGCCGACGGCGTCGGGGGCGTACGGCCGGTGCAGCTCCTTGGCGGCGTAGATGATGTTGCCCGCCCAGTTGGTCACGGTTTCGGCCATGTGATCGCCCCTCCCGAGGACAACGTCAACCAGAAATTCCCAGGTGGAAACTACCCCGGCGGGCAACATGAGGCCCCCCGCCCCCACCCGGGACCGCACGGGGGCATAACGTGAGGAGTCGTACGCCTGAGCCGGGAGGAGACACGGATGGGCAGCCGCACCGCACTGGTCGAGGATCTGATGGAGCGATTCCCGCACGTTCCGCGGGAAGCCGTCTTCAAGGAGGATCTGCTCCGCGGCGGGGTGGCCTTCGACCCCTCTGCCCTCAGCGACAACGAGGACGGCGAGGTCAAGCCGAAGTCGTACTTCATCTTCTCCTTCGACCACGGCACCCTGCCGGAGCTGGGCGAGGCCGCGCTGCGCCGCCCGCCGGAGGAGATCATCCTCACCGGCGGCCCGTACGACCTGCGCCGCACGGTCGTCTCCGTACGCGTGAACCCGGCGTCGCCGTATCGCGTGGCCGCCGACGAGGAGGGGGTGCTCGGCCTCTACCTCGACGGGAAGCGGATCTCGGACGTCGGCGTGCCGCCCATGCCGGAGTACTACAAGCACACCCTCGCCAGCGGGAAGTCCGTGATGGAGGTCGCCCCGACCATCCAGTGGGGCTACCTGATCTACCTCACCGTCTTCCGGGTCTGCCAGTACTTCGGCGCCAAGGAGGAGTGCCAGTACTGCGACATCAACCACAACTGGCGGCAGCACAAGGCGGCCGGGCGGCCGTACACCGGCGTCAAGGACGTCGAGGAGGTGCTGGAGGCCCTGGAGATCATCGACCGGTACGACACCGCGAAGGCCTCCACCGCCTACACGCTCACCGGCGGCGCGATCACCAAGACCGTCTCCGGCCGTGACGAGGCCGACTTCTACGGCCACTACGCCAAGGCCATCGAGGAGCGCTTCCCGGGCCGCTGGATCGGCAAGGTGGTGGCCCAGGCGCTGCCGCGCGACGACGTGCAGCGGTTCAAGGACTACGGCGTGCAGATCTACCACCCCAACTACGAGGTGTGGGACGAGTACCTGTTCAAGATGTACTGCCCGGGCAAGGAGCGGTACGTCGGCCGGGACGAGTGGCACAAGCGGATCCTCGACTCGGCGGACGTGTTCGGCGCACGCAACGTGATCCCCAACTTCGTGGCGGGCGTGGAGATGGCCGAGCCCTTCGGGTTCAAGACGGTCGACGAGGCGATCGCCTCCACCACCGAGGGCCTGCGCTTCTTCATGTCCAACGGCATCACGCCCCGGTTCACCACCTGGTGCCCCGAGCCGACGACCCCGCTCGGCAAGGCCAACCCGCACGGCGCGCCGCTGGAGTACCACATCCGCCTGCTGGAGGCGTACCGCGCGACGATGGACGACTTCGGCCTCTCCTCGCCTCCCGGCTACGGCCCGCCCGGCCCCGGCAACGCGGTGTTCTCCGTGAGCTCCTTCATGGACAGCCTGCCCGCGGAGAAATCCGCTGCGGTGTAAGTGAGACGGACGGGGCCCGCGCCCGTACAACTGGGTGCAGTTGTGGGGGCGCGACCGTCTGTCATGACATGTGAACACGGCGCTTGTCAGTTGTGTTGAATACGTGAAAGGCTCGGGTTCTGCCGCGAGGTTCCCCCCAACTCCACTGCCAATATGGCGAGTTGACCTCGCATGTGGATGCAGGAGACCCATGCCCGACCTGCCGACTCCCCAGGACGCCACCGAGGCCGCGCTGTTCTCCGAGTGCTGGGACGCCGTGCTGTCGTACGCCGACCTGTGCACGGCCGGCTCCAACGCGGCCCGCCAACTGGCCACCGAGGCGTTCTCGACCGGTACACGCGAGGCCCGCGACACCGAGTCCGGGAACCTCAGGAGCGCGGGCCGCCGCCCGGCCCGACTGCCCCGCATCCCCCTGCTGCTGACCGCCGTACGCACCACGGCGGCCGCCTGGGAGGAGCGTGGGCACGGCCACAGACTCGACCCCGACCTGCGTCTGTGGCTCAACTCCGAGAAGGCCGCCCGCTACACCGGCCCTCCGCTGCAACGCCCGCTCGCGCTGCGCGGACTGCGCGACATGCAGGAACCCGACGCGGTCCTGCTGTGGCTGGCAGAGGTGGAAGCGCTGCCCCCGCACGTGGTGGCCCGCCGCCTCGGCCTCGACCCGGCGACCGTGTCCGACGAACTCGCCCAGGTCCGGGGCCTGTTCAGGGACCGCTGCCAGCGCAACCACCTCGACACGCCGATGGCCGCGCAATGCCGCAGCTACGCCCGCCTCCTCGACGCCGTCACCCGCTCGACCGGCGCGGACACCCCGGGCGACCTCTCCCGCCACCTCGCCACCTGCGTGGAGTGCGCCGAGGCGGCCGCCTGTCTGCGGCTGCACGGCGGCGGACTGCCCGGCGCCCTCGCGGGCGGGGTGATCGGCTGGGGCGGCCTCGCCTACCTGGAGCGCCGCCGCAGGGCCGCCGAGGTACGCCTCAGCGGGCGCCCGGACCCCGCCGACACGGACGGCGGCCCGCCCGACGCCGGGGCGCACAAGGCGCGCGTCGTGCGCAGCGGCCTGCTCGTCGCCGCCGTCCTCGTCTCCGCGCTCGCCCTCGCGGTGTCGATGATGCCGGGCGGCTCCACCGGTGACGGCGCCACGGCGGGCGGCGACCCGTCCGACCGCCAGCCGGTCGCCGACCCCGGCTTCACCCTGCCGGTCACGGCGGCCACGCAACCCTCCTCGGACTCCCCGGACCCGTCGGAGAGCGCCACCAGCGGCGACGACTCGCCCGAGCCGTCCGATTCGTCCGAGCGGAACCCCCGTCCCGGCCCCCAGGGCACGACATCGGCCACGGCCGGCGACCCCGACCCCGACCCGTCCACGAGCGAGCCGGCGACCTGCAGCGTCGACTACCACCTGGTCAATGAGTGGCCCGACGGCTTCCAGGCCACCGTCACCGTCACCACTGAACGCGCCCTGGACGACTGGCGCGTCGCCTGGTCCTTCCGGGACGGCCAGAAGGTCGGCCAGATGTGGGACGCGAGCTTCGGCCAGGACGGCTCCCGCGTCACCGCCACCGCCGCGGACTACAACAGGACCGTCCCCGAGGGCGGCAAGCTCGCGTTCGGCTTCATCGCTTCCTGGGAGGACGAGAACTCCCCGGCGCACGACTTCACGCTGAACGGACGCGACTGCGCGTAAAACCGGTTGACGGGCCTTCGTGGGGCCGGGCTAGAGTGACGGAAGATCAGGGCGGTGGCCGGTGGCCACTGCCGTCGAGCGGACATGAGTGAGGAGGTGTCGACCGATGGCTGTCTTTGCGACGAGCGCTACCCGCATCCAGTTCATCAAGTCCACCTCCGTGGCCGCCGGCTGATCTCACTCACTCTCCGCGTCTGAAGTACGCGGCTGCCGGGGCCCCTTATGAAGGGTCACCCGTTGACTTCCACCTCTGTTTTCTCCGCGTTGGCTCCCTACGGCTGGGACTCGGCCTGGGCCGACGCCTTCACCCCGTACGACGCGGAAGGGCTGCTGCCCGGGCGCGTCCTGCGGGTCGACCGCGGGCAGTGCGACGTCGTCACCGCCGACGGTGTCGTACGGGCCGACACGGCGTTCGTCACCCCGCACGATCCGATGCGGGTCGTGTGCACGGGCGACTGGGTCGCCGTCGAACCCGCGGGCACTCCGCGTTACGTACGGACGTATCTGCCACGCCGTACCGCCTTCGTACGCTCCACCTCGTCCAAGCGGTCCGAGGGGCAGATCCTCGCCGCCAACGTCGACCACGCCATCGTCGCCGTGTCGCTGGCCGTCGAGCTCGACCTCGGCCGGATCGAGCGGTTCCTCGCGCTGGCGTGGGAGTCGGGCGCACAGCCCGTCGTGGTGCTCACCAAGGCCGACCTCGTGCCGGACGCGGTGACGCTCTCGCATCTCGTCCAGGACGTGGAGAAGACCGCGCCGGGTGTGCCGGTGCTGCCGGTCAGCGCGGTGGACGGGGACGGACTCGAAGTCCTCGTCGCGGTCGCCTCCGGCGGTACGTCCGTGCTGCTCGGGCAGTCCGGCGCGGGCAAGTCGACGCTCGCGAACGCGCTGCTCGGCGAGGACGTGTTGGAGGTCCAGGCCGCGCGCGACGTCGATGGCAAGGGCCGCCACACGACCACCACGCGCAACCTGCTCGCCCTGCCGGGCGGTGGGGTCCTCATCGACACACCCGGCCTCCGTGGCGTCGGCCTGTGGGACGCCGAGGCCGGGGTCGGCCAGGTCTTCTCGGAGATCGAGGAGCTGGCCGGACAGTGCCGCTTCCAGGACTGTGCCCACGAGAGCGAGCCGGGGTGCGCGGTGCGCTCCGCTGTGGAGGCCGGTGAGCTGCCCGTGCGGCGGCTGGAGAGCTACCGGAAGCTTATGCGCGAGAACCAGTGGATCGTGGCCAAGACCGATGCTCGGCTGCGGGCCGAGATCAAGAAGGACTGGAAGCGGAAGGGGGCCGAAGGGCGCGCGGCGATGGAGGCCAAGCGGGGTGGGCGTTGGCGGTGACGGTGTCCTCAAACGCCGGACGGGCTGGATGGGCTTGATGTCCGATTCCCGCTAGCCCTCACCACTGTCACGGCGGAGACTGGACACCGTGATGGACGAAGACACCAGGTACGAGGCGGTGCGCAGCCGGGATGCCCGGTTCGACGGCGAGTTCTTCTTCGCCGTCGAGACGACCGGCATCTACTGCCGCCCCAGCTGCCCCGCGGTCACGCCGAAGCGGCGTAACGTGCGGTTCTTCGCGACGGCCGCCGCCGCGCAGGGCTCGGGTTTCCGGGCCTGCCGGCGGTGCCGGCCGGATGCCGTGCCGGGGTCCGCCGAGTGGAATGTGCGGGCCGATGCCGTCGGGCGGGCGATGCGGCTGATCGGCGACGGGATCGTCGACCGGGAGGGCGTCGCCGGGCTCGCCGCGCGGCTCGGCTACAGCGCGCGGCAGGTGCAGCGGCAGCTCACCACCGAGCTGGGCGCCGGGCCGGTCGCGCTGGCCCGGGCGCAGCGGGCGCACACCGCGCGTGTGCTCCTGCAGACCACCGAGCTGGCGATCACGGAGATCGCCTTCGCTGCCGGGTTCGCCAGCATCCGGCAGTTCAACGACACGATCCGGGAGGTGTACGCGTCGACCCCGAGCGAGCTGCGGGCCGCCGCCGCACCGAAGAACGGCCGTGGCGACCGGCGTGCGGGCACTCCCTCGGCCGGGATCCCGCTGCGGCTCGCGTACCGGGGCCCGTACCAGGCGGGCCTCGTCCTCGACCTGCTGGAGCGCGAGGCCGTGCCCGGCGTCGAGGACGTCAGCGGGCCGGCCGGGCGCCGGACGTACCGCCGCACCCTGCGGCTGCCGCACGGCACCGGCATCGTGGCGGTGCGGGAGCGGACGGGCGGTGCGCGGAGGCGGGCGACCGCGGGTGGCCACGCCGCCCCCGGCCCGGCCGCGCCGGGACCTCCGGGTGCCTCCGCTGCCCGTCTGCGCGCCACACCTGCCACGGCGACCCACCCCGGCGGCTGGCTCGACGCCCGTCTCCGCCTCACCGACCCGCGCGATCTGACCACCGCCGTGCAGCGGCTTCGGCGGCTGTTCGACCTCGATGCCGATCCGTACGCCGTCGACGAGAGGCTCGGCGCCGATTCCCGGCTCGGGCCCCTGGTCGCCGCGCGGCCGGGCCTGCGGTCGCCCGGGGCCGCCGACGCGGAGGAGCTGGCCGTGCGGGCTCTGGTCGGGTCGGCGGAGGCCGAGCGGCTGGTGCGGCGGTACGGCAAGGCCCTCGACGCGCCCTGCGGCAGCCTCACCCATCTGTTCCCCGAGGCGGCCGTCCTCGCCGGGGCCGAGCCCCACGGGCCGCTGGGCGCGCTCACCGCCGCCCTCGCCGACGGCGCCCTGCGGCTGGACCCGGGCGCCGACCGGGACGAGGCCCACCGTGCGCTGCTCGGCCTGCCCGGACTGGATGCCCGTACCGTCGGCGTCATCCGTACCCGTGCCCTCGGCGACCCGGACGTCGCCCCGCCCGGCACCGACACCCCCGACAGCTGGCGCCCCTGGCGCTCCTATGCCTTGCAACACCTGCGTGCAGCAGGGGAGTTGGAGTAATCATGACCACCCCGAAGCCCACCCCGACCGCTACCCCCGCCCCGACCCACTGGACCGAGGTCGACAGCCCCGTCGGTCCCCTCCTCCTCACCGCCGACCCGGCCACCGGCGCGCTGACCTCCCTCTCCGTGCCGGGCCAGAAGGGCGGCCGTACCGTGCAGGACGGCTGGCGCCGCGACCCCGCGCTCTTCCGTGCGGCCGAGGAACAGCTCGGCGCCTACTTCGCCGGTGAACTCAAGGAGTTCCGGCTGGAGTTGCGGACTTCCGGCAGTGAGTTCCGGGAGAGGGTCTGGGCCGCCCTCGGCTCGGTTCCGTACGGCGCCACCACGACGTACGGCGAGATCGCCGCACGGATCGGTGCCTCCCGTGCCGCCGTGCGGGCCGTCGGCGGGGCGATCGGTGCCAACCCGCTGCTGATCGTCCGTCCCTGCCACCGGGTGATCGGGGCCGACGGGTCGCTGACCGGGTACGCGGGCGGCATCGAGCGCAAGATGCGGCTGCTCACGCTGGAGGGCAGGCTCTAGTCCACCTCCAGGCACCCACCCGCCCCCGCCATTGCGCCACTACGGCTGCTCCGCGGGGAGTCCCCAGCGCGGGGCCTCCCCGTTCGGCTGCACCGGCCCGATGGTCAGGTCCGGCCGGTCGCCGCGTGCCGTGATCAGCGCCGAGTCGCCCTTCCGGAGGGCGATGCGGATCGTGCCCTCACCCGCCGCGGACCACCGCAGCGGGCGGCCCCGTCCGTCCCGTACCTCCACCGGCCCGGTGATGCCGTGCCGTACGACGCAGGGTGCGCCCGCCTCGCTGACCAGCCGCACCCAGCGGGTGACCCCGGCTGTGCGGACCGCCGACATCAGGAACGCGCCCTGCGTGCGGAACTTGTGCACGGTCAGGTCGGCCCAGGCGGCCGGCAGTGCGGGGAAGACCCGGATCACGCCGCCCCAGGACTGGCAGATCATGTCGTGCAGGGACTGCGCCGCCGACAGCGGTGTCTCGATGACCGGGCCCGACTCCTTGTACATGGTGTTGGGCTGGACGAAGCGGGACATCAGCTCGCCCAGGTACGTCAGCGCGTCCTCGCCCTTGCCGAGCAGCGCGGACATCGAAGCCGCGCCGGTGAAGGTGTAGCCCTGCAGGGCGCCCTCGAAGCCCACCCAGTGCGCCAACGACCGCTCGATCAGGGCCCGTTCGTCCGGCGTGCTCCCGGTCAGCTCGTACAGCGGGTACACCGCGAGCAGATGTGAGTAGTGGCGGTGGGATTTCGCGAAGGGGATGTCCGCGCCGATCATGAAGCCGTTCGCGTCGGTCGGGTACGGCGCCCGCCGGGCCAGCACGTCACGCCAGCGCGGTGCCAACTCGTCGTCGACACCGAGGAGTTCGGCCGCGTCGAGCAAGGTGCGGCAGCCCCAGGTAAGCAGCATCAGGTCGTAGGTGCAGTCCCGTGAGTTGCCGCCGTACTCCGGGGAGAACGTGGCCGGCAGGTGCAGTTTGCCGTCCGGGCCCGGCTCCAGGAAGTGCAGGTAGTAGTTGACCGCCTTGCGGAGCAGGGGGTACAGGACGTCCCTGAGGATCGACTCGTCCATGGTGTGGCGGTAGCTGAGCCACACGTTGTGCAGGGCCCAGGTGAGGTTGCCGACCTCGGGGGTCGGCGGCTCCTGGCCGGGGATGCCGACGCCGTAGCCGGTGAGGGGGCCGTCGGCACCGTTGACCAGCTGGGGGTCCGTGGTGCGCGGGATGCCGAGGGAGTCGGCGCGGTACGGGGTCGCCGTCTCCCTGGCCAGGTTGTCCCGGAACTCGCTCAGCGACCGGGTGATCGCGTCGAGTTCGAGGTGGTTGGAGCCGTGGATCAGCCAGTACTCCAGCTGGGCGTTGAGGTTCCACCAGGTGTTGGGCCACGGGGTGGGCTCCAGCCAGGGGCCGCTCGTCGCCATCACGGGGGCGTCGCGGCGGGCGGCGGAGGCGGTCTTGTAGAGCTGGATCCAGTAGAAACGCTGCATCCGCGCGTCGGGGAGGGAGACGAAGCTCTTGCGGTAGTAGGCGTGCCACCAGGCCCGGTGCGTCAGCGCCAGCGCCGAGTAGGGGAGCGGGCTCGCTCCGCGTACGGCCTTGAGTGCCCGCCCGAGCGCCGTTGTGCCCGGGTAGGAGTGCGCGACATGGACGTACAGCGTCCGTGCCCTGCCCGTGCTCCGCTCCCGCCACGCCGTCACATGCTGCCCGCCCGCCAGCAGGGGCTGTACGGCCGCCCACACGCCGTCGTGCTGGGCGACCTCGGCCGGCGGATTGCCCCGGTAGCCGTCGGGGAGCGGCTTGAAGGCCGCCCGGGGGCTGATCGCGTCCGCCGGGTGGAACACCCACCGGAAGTCGCGCTCACCCGCGCTCGGGGTGACCTCGACGGCCAGGACCGAGCGGTCGTTGTGCACCAGGGCCCGCAGGGTGAGCGTGCCCTGGTCCGTGGTGAGCGTGCCGGTCAGCTCGGCGTCGCGCAGGCCGAGCCGCCAGTCCAGGCCGGTGATGGTGCCGACCGGCTCCAGCGTGAAGTGGCCGATCGGGAGGCGGGCCAGCCCGAACAGCGAGCCGAACTCGGGGCGGTGGTCCTGCACCTCGGAGTGCTGGACGTTGAAGCGGACGGCGCGGGTTCCGCCGTCCGCCGCGGCGCCCGGCTCGGCGTAGATGCCGGAACCGAGGAAGCCGTTGCCGAGGAAGGGGCCCTCGTACCAGGTCGTCGGCATCCGCTGCCACACGAGGTCGGCGTCTTCGAGGACGGTGCGCCAGGGGTCGGAGGGGGCCGCACCGTCGGCTGCGCTCGCCTGTGCGGGCAAGCCGCCTGCGAGGAGGGTCCCGCCGAGGGCGGATCCGGTGGCGAGCACGGTACGTCTGGACGGGCTGGGCATGACGCCTCCATCTGCACGGCGATTCATCGGAGCTATCCCGCGACGCAACGTAGGGAAGGGGCGGGGAGACGTCAATACGGCGGGAGAGACCCGATGTATCAGCCGCGATGTATTCGATGTACCCGATCCATCAGCCCCAGATCACGGCGCCCAGCCACGCCCCCGCGATCAGCTGGCACGTGAACAGCTCCGCCAGCACGCTCGAACCGCCCGCCCGCATCGCCGTGCGCAGCGCCGCCCTCGCCTCGCCGTGGCGGCCGAGTCGGAGCCGTTCGCCGAGGTAGATGCCGGCCATGAAGCCGGGGATCGAGCCGAGCACCGGGATCAGGAAGAAGCCCAGGAGCGATCCCGCTCCGGCATAGGCCACGATGCGCGGGCCGGCCCAGTTCGGGCGCAGTCTGCGGGGCGGGAGCGCCCAGCGCACCACCTGGGAGAGGAGCAGCGCGACGGTGGCCGCGACGAGCACCCACCACGCGACCGGCTGGGTGTCCTTCAGCGCCCACCACAAGACCCCGGCCCACACCAGCCACGACCCCGGCACGCCGGGAACCAGCACTCCGCAGAGGCCGAGCAGGAGGACCAGGCCGACCAGCACAAGGTCCCACACTCCCATCTGACCAGACTGCCGGAGCCCAGGAGAAAGCGCAGATCAGCCTGGCGGGCGCGGGTGCGCCACCGGCACTCCTGCCCGTGCCCGGGCGCCCGGCACTCCTGCCCGTGCCCGGGCGCCCGGCACCCCTGCCCGTACCCGGGCGCCCGGCACCCCTGCCCGTACCCGGGCGCCCGTCACTCGTGCCCGTACCCGGGCTCCAGTCCCCCCTCCCAGTACCGGGGCCCCGGGTCACTCCTGCCGCTCCCGCGCCACCCACCCCCGCTCGTACGCATGCCACCCCAGCTGCAGTCGCGTCGTCACCCCGGTCAGCTCCATCAGCCGCTTCACCCGGCGCTGTACGGTCCGCAGTCCCAGGTCCAGCTGCTTGGCCACACTCGCGTCGGTCAGGCCGGCCAGCAGCAGGGACAGCACCTCCAGGTCGGTGTCGTCGGGGCCGTCCGGCTGCTGCTCGGTGACGCCGGACGTGCCGAGGCGGACCGGCAGCGCCTCCCGCCACACCGTCTCGAACAGCCCGGAGAGCAGCTCCAGCAGCCCGCTCGCGTGGACGACCAGCGCGGCCGGCTCCGCGGTGTGCGAGGTCAGCGGCACCAGCGCGAGCGTGCGGTCGGCGATCACCAGCTTGGTCGGCACCTGGTCGACGACCCGCACCTGCTCCTCGCGGCCGAGGGCGGCGGACAGCTCGGTGATGCCGTGCGGCTGGTCGAGGACCGAGCGCTCCAGGACCACCCGGTAGCGGACGCCGCGGTGGGCGGCCTGCTCCTCCGCCTCGTTCTCGATGCCGGTGACGGCGACCGGGTTGCCGGTGACCAGTGCGCAGACCTCCTCGCTCGCCCCGAGCTGGAGCTGCAGGAAGCGCTGCGACACCGCGGCCGCGCCGATCACCACCTCGACCAGGTCGTGCACGGCCGGTTCGGCGACGCCCGCCCGGTACTCCTCGGCGAGCAACGCGGCCGCCAGCTCCGCCTTCTCCAGCTCGTGCCGCTGCTGGGTGAGCAGCGCGCCCAGCGCCACCCCGGGAGGTGCGGCGACCCAGCGGCCGGGCCGGGCCGAGGACTGCGCCGCGAGGCCGTGCCGCTCCAGGCGGCGCAGGGCGCGCTCGGTGTCGTGCTCGCCGAGCGTCAGCCGTCGCGCGAGGTCCGGTACGTCGGCGGCGCCCACGGACACCAGGACGCGGTACGCCGACTCGTGTGTCTCGTCGAGACCTATCGCTCCCAGCATCGGGCCGCGTCCCTCCCCGAAGAACATCCGCATCCGCAAAAAGAACACCGGCGTTCGGGCCGTGGCGGAAAACGGCCACGGCGCAAAACCGCCTCCGCACATCATCGCCGTACCACCCGCCACTCTGCCAAGGTGACGCCACCGCAGCATCAACCACCGCCCGCTTTGCCCGACTTGGGTCTTCCCGGCCTGCGCTTTCGCGCCTGTCGGCAGGCGGCAGCAAGGGAAGAGGGCGATCTTGGGGAGAGCGATATCGCGTACGGCCATGGGTGCGGCGACCGCCGCGATCCTGGCCGTGACGACAGCCGTACCCACGCATGCGGCCACCGCCGTACCCGCGCACCCGGCGACCGACGGCCCGAGCCCGCTGACCGGCGACCGGGCCACCCCCGGCGCCGGCTCAGGCTCCGTCGTCACCCTCGTCACCGGCGACCGCGTCCTGGTCACCCGCGACGGGGCCGTCGCCCTGCCTGGTGAGGACGGCACGACGCCCTTCACGCAGACCCGCCGGTCCGGCGACGACCTGTACGTCTACCCCGCGGGCGCTGTCGAGGCGATCGCCGCCGGCCGCGTCGACGAGGAGCTCTTCAATGTCACCGGCCTGATCCGCCAGGGCTACGACGACGCCCACCGCAAGACGCTCCCGCTGATCGCCACGTACGACCGCTCCGTCGCCCGAGCGGTCCCGCCCGCCCCGCGCGGTGCCGAACGCGGTCTCGTCCTCGACCCGATCGACGGCGTGGCCCTGGAGGCCGACAAGAAGAAGGCCGCCGACTTCTGGGCGGACGTCACCGGTCCCCGCTCCCGCGCGGCCGGCGATCTGAAGAAGCTGTGGCTCGACGCCAAGGTCCGGGCCACCCTCGACCGTTCGACCCGTCAGGTGCACGCCCCCGAGGCCTGGGCCGCCGGCTACGACGGCGAGGGCACCAAGGTCGCCGTCCTGGACACCGGTGCCGATGCGGAACACCCCGACCTCAAGGGCCGTATCACCGCCTCGAAGAACTTCACCGACTCGCCGGACGCCGATGACAACGACGGCCACGGCACCCACACCACCTCCACCGTCGGCGGCACGGGCGCCGCGAGCGACGGCAGGAAGAAGGGCGTAGCGCCCGGTGCCGACCTCCTCCACGGCAAGGTCCTCAACGACTACGGCCAGGGCGAGACCTCGTGGATCATCGCCGGCATGCAGTGGGCCGTCGACCAGGGCGCCGACGTCGTCTCGATGAGCCTCGGCAACCCGGCCCGCACCGACTGCACCGACCCGATGGCCCAGGCGACGGAGGAGCTCGCCCGGTCGAGCGAAGACACCCTGTTCGTCATCGCGGCGGGCAACACCGGCCCCGCCAACAACACGGTCTCGTCCCCGGGTTGCGCCCCGAGCGTCCTCACCGTCGGCGCCGTCGACCGCGACGACTCCACGGCCTCCTTCTCCAGCCGCGGCCCGGTGTACGGCTCGCACACCCTCAAGCCGGAGATCGCCGCACCGGGCGTCGGCATCTCCGCCGCGCAGGCGGGCGGGCGTGGCGTGTACGCCTACCAGTCCATGAGCGGTACGTCGATGGCGACCCCGCATGTCGCGGGCGCGGCGGCCATCGTCAGGCAACGCCATCCCGACTGGAGCGCGCGGCAGATCAAGGCGACGCTCGTCTCCTCCGCGGACACGGACATCCCCGGCGACGCCCGCGCCACAGGTGGCGGACGCCTCGACGTCCGCGCCGCGATCGGGCAGCAAGTCCTGGGCGCACCCGCGCTCCAGGCCGGCACCTTCAACTGGCCCCAGGACGCGAGCGACCGGACGACGGTCGCCGTTCCCTACACCAACACCACGGACAGGGCGGTGGAGTTGAAGTTGTCGGTGCCCGCCGTATCCGGCAACGACGGCTCCACCGTCCGCTCGTCGATCGCCCGGCTCGGTGCCCGCTCGGTCACCGTTCCGGCGGGCAGGACGGTCGAGGTCCCGGTGCGGATCGACCCGACGGCGACGATCGAGCGGGCCCAGTACGGCGACATCACGGGCCGCGTCCTCGCCGCGGCCAAGGACGGCAGCACGGTCTCGACCCCCTTCGCGCTCTACGTCCAGCCGGAGACCGTCACCCTGCGCGTGAAATTGATCGACCGCCTCGGCAAGCCCGCCGACGGCGCCTCCTCCGTCGACCTGATCGGCACCGACGACGCGGCTGGCGAGCGCCGCTTCAACGAGGGCGCGACCGACCAGACGTACCGGATCCGCCCCGGCGCCTACTTCCTCTCCAGCTTCATCACGACCCCCGCGACCGAGGGCACGCTCCTCGACTCCCTCGCCTACCTCGGCCGTCCGCAGCTGGAGATCCGCGACGACACGACCGTCGTCCTCGACGCCCGCAAGGCCCACCGACTGAACACCAGAACGGACGAACCGACCGAACTCCGTAGCGCCACACTCGGGTTCGCGCGCAGCTGGGACGACACCTGGCTGCACGCGGGCACGGCGGCCGGTGGGCGCGAACTGCGCGGCTACTACGCCTCCGTCACGGGCAGGGCGGCCGACGGGGACTTCGAGTTCGACAGCTTCTGGCGCGCGGCGGCTCCGCAGATCACCGAACTCGCCGTGGTGGGCGGCCGGTCGCTGCATCCGACGACCGCGTCCTTCAACTCGGCCAACCTCGACGGCACGGGCCGGGCGCCGCTGTTCGACGCCAAGACCGGTACGGAGGAGGAGCTTTCGGGGGCGGCAGGAAAGATCGCGCTCGTCGGGATCCCGGACGGCGGGAGCGCCCACGAGGTCGCGCGGCGCGCGAAGGAGGCCGGTGCGGTGGCGGTCCTCGTCCACCGTGACGCCCCCGGCCGCTGGTATCCGTCGGCCGGCTTCACCGGCGGCGCGCTGCCGATCCTCGCCGTCCCCGCCGACGAGGCGAAGGCGTTGCTCGCCGCCGGGGACGTGACCCTGCGCTGGAAGGCCACCGCCAAGAGTCCGTACGTCTACAACCTCGCGTTCCCGGAGAAGGGCCCGATCGGCGGCGACCGCACCTACCGCGTCCGGGACCGGGACCTGGCGGCGACGACGGCGACGTACAACTCGATGGCGTCCGCCGCCACCGACCACATCGACCTGACGGCCATGACCCGCCCGAACGGACTGAGTGGCTACTTCGGCGGGTTGGAGACGGTCCCCGCGCCCTTCACCCGCACCGAGTACCACTCGCCGGGCACGACCGGCTGGGAGCACGAGGTGTCCAGCAGCTTCCCGTGGGGCGAGTTCATGATCGACCCCGTGCGGACGTACGGGAAGGGGGAGCGGCGGACCGAGGAGTGGTACGGCGGTGTTCTCGCCCCCGCCACCCCGCTCGACGCCGACGGCCGGCCCGCCCTCGCCGCCGAACGGCAGGGCAACCTGATCGGCGTGGCCCCCGCCTTCTGGGGCGACGGCCAACACCAGGGCATACAGGGGAGCTTCGGCGACATCGGCAGCATGACGCTCAAGCGGGGCGGCGAGACGGTCGGCGAAAGTCCCTACCCGTTCGGGGTGTTCACCGTCCCGGCCGACGAGTCGAGTTACGAACTCACCCTGAACGCGACGAAGATCGGTCCTCCGGCCGGGGCGTGGAAGCGCTCCACGAACACGACGTCGACCTGGACCTTCCGCTCGGCACTGGACGAGGACGCCTACTCGCAAGGCATACCGATGCTCTTTCCGAGGTACGCGCTGCCGGAGGACGGCCTGAAGACGCTCCCCGCCGAGGACGGACAGGAGATCACACTCACGGCGACCGGCCACGCGGGCTACCGGCCGGGGGAGCTGACACAGGCCCAACTCGCCTACTCCTACGACGAAGGCGGTACCTGGACCGAGGCACGGACGGCGCAGCAGGACGACGGGAGCTGGACCGCGAAGGTGAACCACAGCGGAGCGACAGGCAAGCAGGTCACACTCAAAACCGTCCTGACCGACACGAACGGCACCTCGGTCACCCAGATCGTGACCCGGGCCTACGACGTGCGCTGAGGCGCGCGAAGGGGATCCGGGCCCGGGTCACCCGACAGTCGCCGGGCGGTCCTCCCGTGGGGGGTGGGGCCGCCCGGCGACCTGTTTCACGTCCCGTTCCGTCACTTGCCTCGCACGACTGTTCAACACCTCACTCGCCCACGGCCTTTCAAGGCGGTTCACCGGGTCGCATTTTCCGGATGCCCCGTTTTCATACGGGCCGTGCGGTGGACAATTGGGGGCATGAGCCAGCAGGGGGGAAAGGCCACCGGTCACGAGGACGACTGGTGGGGGCAGCTGTACGGTGACTTCACCGACGACACGGGCCCGACCAAGGCGCCCGACACACTGGACGACCGCTTCGCCTCGGCGGCGGGAGTGTCAGGAACCGGCGCCCCGGTTCCGGCTCCGCGGGCCGGGACGGATGCCGTGGCGGGTCCGGCTCCGGGTCCGTCGAGCTTCCCCGCGGGCCTGCCGAAACCGCCGGGATTCACCGTGGAGGAACCCCGGGGACGGGCGGCGCCTCCGACCGACGACGAGCCCCGCACCGCGACCCAGGTGGACATCCCCACCCACCCCCCGACCACCCTCGACTACGTGGGTGACGGCCCTCCCACCTACGCCCCCGAACCCACCGCCCTGCCACCGGCCGACCCTGACGACCTCGACGACCTGGTCGCCGACACCGTCCTCGACGGCGCCCGCTACGGCGCCTCCACCCTGCGGGCCGTGTCCCTGCGCGGCGACTCCGCCCGCTACCGGGGCGAACCCCGCCGCGACTCCCTCCTCACCGCCCGCTTCGGCACCGGCGAACACGCCCTGATCCTGGTGGCGATGGCCACCGGCGCCCGAGCCACCCCGGGCGCGCACCGCGCCGCCGCCGAGGCCTGCCACTGGATCGGCCGGGCCGTCGGCCGCAGTCACGGGCGGCTGGCGGACGACATAAGGGCCGCGAGGCGCGGCGACCTGAAGTCGGGCCTGCACCGCCTCACCGACCGCAGCCTCGGCAAACTCCGCGCCAGCGCCGCCGAACAGGGCATCGAACCCGAGGAGTACGCGGCGACCCTGCGCTGCCTCCTCCTCCCCGCCGACCCCGAGTGCCGGACCCGGGTCTTCTTCGGAGTCGGCGCGGGCGGACTCTTCCGCCTGCGGGGCGGCGAATGGCAGGACATCGAGCCCCGCGTCACGGACCTCACCGGCGACCCCGTCGTCGGCTTCGGCTCGCTCCCCGCCGAGACCCCCGATGGCGACCGCCTCACCATGGACCTCGGCATCCCCACACCGCCCAGCCCCTACGACCCCGCCCCCGAACCGCCCCGCGAACCCTTCCGCTTCCGGGCCTCGGTGGCCCGCCCCGGCGACACCCTCCTCATGTGCACCGGCGGCCTCGCCGACCCCCTGCGCGGCGAACCCGAACTCGCCGCCCACCTCACCGGACGGTGGTCCGCTCCCGAACCGCCCGGCCTCGCAGAGTTCCTCGCCGACACGCAGGTCCGGGTCAAGGGGTATGCCGACGACCGTACGGCGGCCGCCGTCTGGGAGGCCTGACGGCGCCTGCGGCTACGGCCGGTACGTCACCCACGAGCGGGCCGAGGTGTCGTACACGTACATGGGCAGCCCCTTGATGCCCGTCGTGCGGAAGGGGCGGCCGTGGTCGTCGATGCGGACCGTGCCGGTGCGGCCCTGGGACGACCAGTCCAGCTCCAGGTACCAGCTGCAGTCGCAGGTCTTCGTCCGCGCGTCGACCAGCAGAACCTCCGGGTCCTCGGCGGACACGCGGTACGGCAGGCGCATCGCCGGGATCTTGACACCCGTGTCGTTGCCGTCGGCCGGGCGGGCGATGGGGCGGTCCTTGTCCAGGTCGACGTCGAAGTATCGAGGCGTCAGCGCTCCGCCGCAGCCCTGGTCCATGGTGTAGACGGTCCCCCCGGCAGGCGCCGAGCGGCCGACGACGCGCACTCTCAGGGCCTTCAGGACGACGGCCGTGGACGTCTTGCCCTGCACGGAGATCTCGATCATCGTCTGCTCCCCGTGCACCGCGTTCTGCGAGCCCGCCCACGCCTCGGCGTCCTGCGGCGCGGGAGGCGGCGCCACCTGGCTGGGCGGCCTGTCGACGACGTAGTCGTGGCCGCAGCCGGCCTGCCAGACATGGGAGTTGGCGCTCCAGGTGAGCGGCACTCCGGCCGGGGGCTGCTGCCGGCCGGCTTCCTTCGAGGGGCCGTCCTCGGACGGAGCGGACTTCGGCGAGGACTTCTCCGAGGCGCCGGCCGACGGTGACGGTGTGGTCGGCGAGGGGTTCGGCGAGGCTGTCGACTTCGGGCGGGGAGCGCCCGTCGGTGTCGTACGGCTCGGATCGGAGCCCTGGACGGAGTCGCTCGCGCGGGGACCGTCGTCGGGCAGGGCGGAGAGGCTGCCGAGCGTGGCGAGCAGAGCCGTCGCCACGGCTGCCGCGACCAGCAGGCGCCGGCGGCGGTACCAGGGGTGGCGGGGAGGGGCGTCGGTCGATGCCGGGCCCCCGCCGCGAAGCCCCGTCGTCTCCTCGGCCGTGTCCGCGGGGGAGCCGTCCCCCGTGGAGGGGGTGCTGCCGGCGGCGGCGGATGCCGCGGCACGGGACCGCTGCCGCGCCGCCACCGCCAGGATCCACAGCCGGTGCAGCTCCAGCCGCTCCTGAGGCGTCGCCTCGCACAGCGCGGCGAAGCGCTCCACGGGGGCGAAGTCGAGCGGGACCGCGTCTCCGGCGCAGTAGCGGTGCAGCGTGGAGGTGTTCATGTTCAGGCGGCGGGCCAGCTGACCGTAGCTGCGGTCGGTGCGGTCCTTCAGGCGGCTGAGCAACGCCGCGAACTCCTGGACGTCGTCCTGTGCTGCCGACACCGTTCCCCCGTGTCCTCACCGTCCCGGGACGGCATCCCAGGCACTCCATATACCTGCACGTCAGAAGGGCTGGGATGGTTCCACCGTCGCGGATCGGGTGTCGGCGCTTGCGGTCGCCCGCGTGACGGCTGATGCTTTTGGTGTCGCACCGACCAGGGCCGGACGGACCATCCGCCGTCGGTGCCGGCTCACTTCCGATCGTTCACGCTTTCATGTCATTCCACGGGGGGACACTCATGTCCAAGCGCACTCGCACCGGCACGCTCGCCGCACTCGTCGTCACGGGCCTCGCCGCGGGCGCCGCATTCACCGCCGCACCCGCCGGCGCCGCGACGAAGGCGCCCGCGCCGAAGTTCCTGTCGGCGACCGAACTCCCGCCGCACCCCTCCTCCGCCTGGACCGCCGCCCCGGTCGCCGACGGGGTGCCGGAGGAGATGCAGTACTGCTTCGGCGACGCGCTGCTCGCCTACGACTCCCGCTACCGCACCTTCCGCACCGACCTCGACACCGGTGCCGAGCAGCTCAACGTCGTCGTCGGTGACAACGCCAAGGCCAAGGCCCTGGCCACCCGCCTCGACAAGGAGGTCAAGCGCTGCGTCACGCGCATGGACGCCGACCCGGAGATCGAGGCCGACTACAAGAGCTACGGCAGCCTGCCGGTCGAGGAGGGCGCCCGCGTCCACGGCTTCGCGACGCGGGCCTCGTGGGGCGCCATGGACATCCACCTCGTCTCCGTCGGCCGCGACGGCGGCACCGTCACCGTCGTGCAGTGGGGGCAGATGGGCGACTTCACGGACGCGCCGGTGAAGGCCTTCAAGAAGACGACCACCACCGCGGTCAACAAGCTCTACTGACCGGCGCAGCACAGGACCACCTCACCAGCGGGGCCGCCCTCCCGGACGGGGGTCGGGCGGGCGGCCCCGCCACCACACGGCACCAGCGGGGCCGCTGCAGTAGCGAATTCCGGCCAGATTCACAGACGGCGCACACCGGCCCCGAAGGCGCCGCGATGTCACCCCGCACCCGCCGGGCGTCCGGGTCGCGTACGGCCGGATCCGCAGAGCGGGGTCGTCGAACGGGCCGACCCACCGCGGTCCGCGGGCCCCGGGGAACATCGGCACGATGCCGTGCAGGACTGCCCTGGTCGGCCGCCTCCGCGCGGGCGCTTTGAACCGCCTTGCCTCCCCTCGCCGGAATCACACCCGCGGCCCGCAGGCCGAGGCCATGGCCGGTGGCCGACTCGATTAGGTCGTCGCCCGGGACGGCCTGCGGGCGGCCGGTGGGTGACGTTCCGGGTTTCATCCACCGGCACGGCCTGCCGTAACCGTGGCCGAACACCTGGTCGTTGACGATTCGACATGACTGCCGCCGGTCCGACTGGGAAAGGTTCCCGTGAACGTGTTCGAGCAGGAGGGGAACCGACATCGGCACGCGGGCGGGGGTCATGAAAAGGCAGGCACGAGGAGGCGGTCCCATCACCATCGGGGCCTCCTCGGCACGGACAGTGGAGGACAAGGCCGCGAGCGCCGGGGAACACGCGCAGTCGCCTCAGCTCAGGCGCAGACTCGGACGGGCGGACCTGCGGGCCGTACCGGAGGCACGCAGGGCTCTGCGCGAGCTGTTACGGCACTGGGGGAGGCCCGGACGATCGGACATAGCCGAACTGCTCACCAGCGAGCTCGTCACCAACGCAATCGTCCACACCGACCATGACGCCGTCCTGACGGCGATCGTCGGACCGCACGGACTCAGGGTGGAGGTGAGGGACTTCGTGGCCCGCCGGCCCAGACTGCGCGTACCGAACGCCGACAGCTGTACGAACGGCAGAGGCCTGGTGCTGGTCCAGTCCCTCGCGGACGACTGGGGCGTGCGGACGCACGGGGTGGGGAAGGCGGTGTGGTTCGAACTCGACGCGGATGCCGCGTGATGCGCGCCGCCGGTGTCGCAGGTCGTACGACGACGGGAAGGGGCGCGACCCGAGTCCCGGGTCGCGCCCCTTCCCGTCGATGCCGTGCTGTCAAAGGCCGTCGATGCCGTTGACGAGCGGAGTGCTCAGCCGAACTGCTGCTCGAGGTCCTTGAGCTTGCGCTCCAGGGAGTCGAGCCGCGGCAGAGCCATTGTGTCGTCCTCCGTGGTGAGGTCGACGGTCACCGGGTCAGAACCGGTGCGTACGGGCTGAAGGGACGGACGTGAGCGTACGGGCAGTTGCTCCGGCGCGGATATGGCAGGCTCCGCGGAGACTTGGGCGGAGGCACGCTCCAGAGCCTGCGTCTCGACCTGCCGGCCGCCGCGGCCGACGAAGCCGCGGTGGCCCCGGCTGATGGCCTTGAGCTGGGCCCGCTCCATGCGCTCCTGCTCGCGCCGGCGCAGCCGGGCCGCCTCCTTCTGCCGCTTGTCCTCGCGGACCTCGTCGACCGCCTCGTCGAGGCTGCGCACGCCCTCCAGGAGCATCAGCGACCAGGCCTTGTAGGTCTCGCGGGGCGCCCGCATCCAGCGGACGATCCGGATCTGCGGGAGCGGCCTGGGCACCAGGCCCTGCTCGCGCAGGGCGGCCCGGCGGGTCTGCTTGAGCGCCCGGTCGAACAGCACCGCCGCGGAGAGGGACATGCCGGCGAAGAAGTGCGGGGCGCCGTCGTGGCCGATGCCCCTGGGGGCGTGCACCCAGTTGAACCAGGCCGCGGCAGCCGCGAACGTCCACACGAGTATCCGGGAGCCGAGGGCCGCGTCACCGTGGCTGGCCTCGCGCACCGCGAGCACGGAGCAGAACATCGCGGCGCCGTCCAGGCCGAACGGCACCAGGTACTGCCAGCCGTTGTTCAGGCCGAGGTTCTGCTCACCGAAGCCGACCAGGCCGTGGAAGGAGAGCGCGGCGGCCACGGCCGCACAGCAGAACAGCAGCACATACGAGGCGGTGCCGTATATGGCTTCCTTGCGCCTGCGGCGCTCCTCGCTGCGCTCCCACGAGTCGTCGGCGCTCGTGTCCTTCCCCGTGGTCTTCCCGCGCCGAAGCACCGCTATCGCCGCCAGCAGGCCCAGGAGCAGGACGGCGCCCGGAAGCAACCAGTTCAGCGATATGTCGGTCAATCTCATCTGGGGGTCCCTTGCATTGGGATAGGGCGTAACGCCCGCCATAGTGGCCCAATCCCGCTGGCCCTCAGGGGGTTTCGGGGCAAGAGGCCGCCAAGGAAGTGCAAGGGGATGCCCAGGGCGGCGTTCTGCTCGAACTGCCGCTTGAGGGGCGGGAGTTGAGTTCGAACAACACTACCCGTGCGGGTGGTTCCACGGAAAGTTCCTGCGCGAAGTGAGGAATTTGTGAAACGCCTGTAACCGTAAGGGGTGTCCTGCTCGCGGGTGATCTTACGGCACGAAGGCTGACGCGGGTGTCTGAGGGAGCCTCAACTGGCCGCGGACAGAAGTTTGATGACCCGATCCGCGTCGCAGGTGCGGGGACAGGTTGCGCACGTGTCCTCGGGGCGCAGTGTGTAGAACATGCAGCAGCTCGCCCGGTCCCGCGTGGGCAGTGACTCGCCGTTCGGACCGGTCAGTTCACGGAAGGCCGCCGAGCCGACGTACGGCTTCGTCGCGCCCGGCAGCAGCAGCTCCAGCTCGTGGCGCGCCCGGTCCTGCTCGCCGTCGCCGAGCAGATGGGCGACGTACCAGAGGCTCTCGACGACCTCGTCGGTCGCCATGCCCCACAGTGCGCGTCCGCGGCGCCGCATGCGGGGGCCGAAGCCGGTGAGGACGGGTTCGAGGTGCTCGGCTATCGCCGTGCGCACCTCGGCGCGCAGTGCCTCCTCGTCGGGCACGACCCTCGCGCCGGGCAGGGTGGCGGCCGGGTCGCCGGGGAGGCAGGCGAAGGTGGCGGGGCGGGCGGCGAGGGTGCCTATCGGGAGGTCGGGGACCGTGCGGTCGTACGAGACATGCGTCACGGGGAAGCGGGGGACGCGGCGGAGCAGGAACCAGGGGACGGTGATCAGCAGGCAGACGGGCCAGGCGTAGCGGTGCAGGCCGAAGCTGGCGACGACGTCTGCGCGTGCGGACTGTCCGTAGTCGCGCTGTACCTGTGCGTCGTCCCAGGCCAGGAAGGTGTCGAGGTCGGTGCCGCCGTCCGCGAGCGCGGCTGCGGTGACCCAGCCGCCGTGCCGGGGGAGCTGTGCGTCGGCGGCCGGCTGGGTGATGGCCAGCCCCGGGAAGACCTCGGTGAGACGGGTGTAGGCGTCCGCGAGGGCTGAAGGGGGCACAGGCATTCCGGGCCGCCGATCCGTGAGGTGGTGAAGGTTAGGCTTACCTTACCCAAGATCGCTGCGGTTTGAACTGTCGCGTTCTGCGCCTAAGGTGCTTGACGGGTGAGTAACAAGCCGCCGTAATGACCCCAAGTACCGATACGTCCCCGAGGAGGACCCGTGAAGCAGGGCACGCAGGGCTCCGCGGGGACGGGGATTCCGTCGCTGTCGCAGGGCTTGGAGGCCCGGGCGGGTGCGGAGAGTGCGGGGACGGGTTCGGGTGCGACTCGGGTGCCGTCGCAGGGGCGAGCCCCGGGGGGTACCCCGGGTCTGGCTGCGGGTCGGGGTGTCTCGGCATCGGCCTCCGCGCCAACGGCTCGGGGCGAGCACACCCACAGCGAGACGCCGATTCCGCGGCCGCGGGCGATTGTCCAGCGGGCCTCGGTGCGGGGGCAGATCCTCGACGCCCTGCGCACCGCGCTCGTCACCGGTGAGCTGACGCCCGGGGCGGTCTATTCGGCCCCGGCGCTCGGCGAACGCTTCGGCGTCTCCGCGACGCCGGTGCGTGAGGCCATGCAGCAACTTGCGCTGGAGGGGGCCGTCGAGGTCGTCCCGAACCGGGGGTTCCGGGTGGTCGAGCGTGGAGCCCGGGAGCTGGCGGAGCTGGTCGAGGTGCGTGCGCTGATCGAGGTCCCGGTGATGCTCCGGCTCGCTCGGACCGTCGCCCCTGAACGCTGGGCGGAACTGC
Organism: Streptomyces sp. NBC_00299; assembly: GCF_036173045.1. GTDB lineage: Bacteria > Actinomycetota > Actinomycetes > Streptomycetales > Streptomycetaceae > Streptomyces > Streptomyces machairae. The sequence continues at coordinate 2,041,703 of NZ_CP108039.1, read as the reverse complement.
GGCCGTTGGCGGAGGCGACCGTTCGTGCGGCGTCGACCGGGTGCCGGGCGACCTACGCGGAGACGGACCGGACCTTCCATCGCGCTGTGCTGTCCCTCTGCGGCAACGAACAACTCGTCCAGATCGCCGACGACCTCCACCGCCGCGCCCAGTGGCCCCTGGTGAGCCCCGCTCGCCCGTCCACCCGCGGCCACGCCGACCTCGTCGCCGACGCGGCGGAACACACGGCTCTGCTGGATGCGTTGATCGCCGGGGATGTGGACGTGGTGCGGGCGTTGGTGGGGGAGCACTTCGCCGGGGCGCGCTGAGGGAGAGTTGCGGCGGCCTGCCGGTTGCGCATCAGTGATCAATGCACTCCGGCATCGCCCGACGTGCCCTCAAATGTGAAGCTCGGGAGGGAAGCCCGTCCAGCGCAGCTCGGCAGGTAGATGCCGCATGTCGTTGAGGGTGAGGACCGAGGCGGGGCGACCCGGTGCGTAGCGGATGACCGTGAGTGCCGCGTTGCAGTGGTTGAGGCCGAGCCAACGCCACTTCGGTGCGTGCATGGCGTCGCGGAGGAGCCAGGCGACGAGGAAGTTGTGGGTGACGACCAGCTCGTGCCGGTCCTTGTCGCCCTGCACCGGCCCGGTGTACGCATCCAGCGCCCAGCGGGCCAGCGCAGGTCCGTTTTCCCGCTCCTCATCGGTGGCATCGGCGAGGAAGCCGAGGTAGTAGTCCGCTGATTCGGCCGGAAGCTCGTCCTTCTTCGGCAGGTAAGGCACGTAGTCACCGGCGACGTCCGAGACATGCAGAGGGACGTTCCTCAGCTGGTCGCCGATGAGGCGTGCGGTCTGCGCTGCTCTCGGCAGCGGGCCGTGGTGAACACCTGAGAAGGGGACGTCACGGAGGCGTTGACCGAGCAGTGTGGCTTGCTGCCGACCGGCCTCCGTCAGCCCGCTCTCGTCAGGCGACGCCTCGCCGTGCCGGACGAGGTAGAGGTACCGGGTGGCCGTGGCAGTCATCTCACATTCCCTGTCCGCTGGCGATCTTGCGCATCAACGGACGCAGTCCTGCTGTGTGCCGGTTCCCTCCATCGTCCGGAACCGGGGTGGGTCACGCCGTGGCGGCGCCCGTTGCCGGGGGTGTCGGGGACAGGTGACCGGCCAGCCAGGTGGGCACGCCGCCCAGGAGGCGGAACAGACGTCGCGCCTCCTCGCGCAGCCGCGTGGCCTCCGGCTCGGTCTCCGTGTCGGCCAGGGACGCCAGCGCGGGAGCCGTACCCACCAGATAGCCCAGCTCCTCGCGGATGCGGAGGGATTCGGCGAACCCGTGCCGCGCCTCAGCCAACTCCCCCTCGCGCAGCGCGAGTCCGGCAAGGTGGCGCCAGGTGAAGGAGAGGAGGAGCGGGTCGGCGTGGGCTGTCGCGCCCGCATGCGCCCGACGGTAGGCGGCCCGGGCCGCCTGCGGCGAGCGTGCGAGGTTCTCCGCCAGGAGGCCGCGGCGGAAGTCCAGCAACGCCCTCCCCGCCACCCCCGGAGGGATCAGCGCCGCCGCCCGCCCCAACGCGGCCCGCGCCTCGTCGGCCCGGTCGCGCACTGAGTGCAGCGTCGCCGCGTAGGCAAGTTGCCCGCGTTCACAAGCGGCAGCGCCCCGCTCGTCGTCACTGTGAGCGAGCGCCTCGGCCGTACGGAGTGCGTCCTCGGCCTCCTCCCAGCCCTGCTCGGTGTAGAGACACCGCTCCACCAGCAGCGCCGCCCGCTGGAGCGCGGCCTGCGCGGTCACCGGCTGTAGCAGCGCCGCCGCATCCGCCCAGCAGGCGCGTGAGCGCAGCCGCCATACCGCGGTCTGGAGTGGATCGTCACCGGCGGTCGTTCCGTTACCAGACATGGCGGTATACGCCACCTCGCCCTCCCCGAGCACACCATTGAGCTGTTGAGTGGTGGCGGCATCTCAGCACGAATCCGCGTGCCCGGCCAAGAGGGTGGGTGAAGGATTTCACAAAGTCGTGGGACAGCGGCGGCACTTGGTGCCATCCGGCGGAGGGCCGGGATGGGCTCAACTCATCCGCAATGCCAAGAAGAAATCCAGCTTGTCCTCCAGCCGGGAGAGGTCCCGACTCGTCAACTGCTCGATCCTGCCCACTCGGTAGCGCAGTGTGTTGACGTGCAGGTGGAGACGGGTCGCGCAGCGGGTCCAGGAGCCGTCGCAGTCGAGGAAGGCTTCGAGGGTGGGGATCAGTTCCGCGCGGTGGCGGCGGTCGTAGTCGCGGAGGGGGTCGAGGAGGCGGGCCGTGAAGGCCCTGCGTACGTCGTCCGGGACGAACGGGAGCAGGAGGACGTGGGACGCCAGCTCCTGGTGGCCGGCCGCGCAGACCCTCCCGGGGCGCGCCGCCGCCACCCTGCGGGCGTGGCGGGCCTCCTCCAGGGCGCCGCGCAGGCCCTCCGCCGAGTGCACGGCCGCGCTGACGCCGAGGGTGACCCGGCCGTCGTCGTCCAGGCCGGCGGAGAGCGGGTCGCGGACCGAGTTCAGGAGTGCGTCGGCGAGGATGCCCGCCTCCGAGCCGTCGTGCTCCGCGGAGACCGCCGGCAGCGGGACCAGGGCGATGGCCTCGTCGCCCGTATGGGCCACGGCGATGCGGTCGGACGGCTCGGGGCCGGTGGCCAGCGGGTCGACCAGGATCTCCTCCAGGAGGGACTGGGCGGTCGGGCCGGCCTCGATGTCGCTGCCCTCCCATTCGACGCGGGCGACCACGACCTGCCAGTGCGGGGCCGCCCCGAGGCCCGGCAGCAGCACCGGTGCCGCCACCCGCAGGCGCGCGGCGATCTCGGCGGGCGCCGCGCCCGTCTGGACCAGTTCGAGGACCTCCTGCGCGAGGCGGCGGCGGACCGTGCGTGCCGCGTCCCTGCGGTCCCGTTCCACGGCGATCAGCTGGGTGACGCCCTGGAGCAGGTCGAGCCGCTCCTCGGGCCAGTCGCTCGCGTCCGCCTCCACGGCCAGCAGCCAGTCCGACAGCACCGTCTCGCGCACGTCCCGCGCGGCCTGCGTCGCGGACCGGCCGCTGCTGCGGATCGGGAAGAGGGAGTACAGCGTGGTGCCGAGGGGCAGCCGGTGGGGGCCGCGGCGGCCCGTGCGGGCGGCCGAGAGATGCTCCGCCGCCAGCTTCGCGCACACGTCGGCGGGCAGCGCCGGACCCGCGGCCTTCGAGCCCGCGATGAGCCGGCCCGCCGGCGACAGCACCCAGGCCCGCAGGTCCAGGTCCGAGCCGAGGAGGTCGAGGACCACGTCAGGACCGCCGCCCGCCGGGCCCGAGGTCATCATCCGGCGGTGCCGGTCGACCACGGCCGCGAGGTCCCCGGCCCGCTCGCCGCTGACCTGCCGTACGACGTGCTCGGTGATCGTCGCGAACGCCACCGACTCGTGCACCGCGAAGAGCGGCAGGCGGTGGCGGGCGCAGGCCAGCACCAGATCGTCGGGGATGTCGCCGAGCTCGGCCTCACCGGCCCCCAGCGCCGCCACGCCGGCCTGGGCCAGGAGGCGGACGAAAGGCTCGGAGTCCGCGGCGTTGCGGCGCCACGCCAGTCCCGTGAGCACCAGCTCACCGCCGGAGAGGTAGCGGCTGGGGTCCCTGAGGTCGGTGGTCATCACACCGCGCACGGTGCGGTCCAGCTCGTCCTCGCCGCCGAGCAGCTTGAGGCCCAGCGCGTCGGTGTCCAGCAGTGCGCGCAGCCGCATTCTCGTCGCCGCCGTTCTTTGTCTCGAAATCTATGATGGATCTTGATCGGTCTGTGAGGAGGCCCGGTCGGCGGGCCGATGAGCGGCGCCGGGGGCGGGTGCTCGTCGTCTTTCGGACGGTGTCCCAGGTCACAGGGCTGTGTCCGGTGTTTCCAGAGGAAAGCGTGGAGGTTACTGGTGACCTCCGTTCATACGAATCTACAAGATGCCCGCCCTGGCCAGCCAACTCCTTCATGGTTTCCGTGACTGACCCAGGCCGAGCACAGCGCTGTGTACTGACGTCAATGCGCGTTAACAGCACATGAACGAGCCGGGCCCGCCGCACCTGATCTGGCTCAAACCGTACGACCCACGAGACGTAGAAGAGAGCCGGTCATGGACTTCCTTCGCCCCGCCAGCTGGGAGGAGGCGCTCGCCGCGAAGGCCGAGCACCCCACCGCTGTGCCGATTGCGGGTGGCACCGATGTGATGGTCGAGATCAACTTCGACCACCGCCGGCCCGAGTACCTCCTCGACCTGAACCGCATCGGCGACCTCACCGAGTGGGAGGTCGGCGAGGACAGCGTGCGGCTCGGCGCCTCCGTCCCGTACTCCGGGATCATGGAGAGCCTGCGCGCCGAGCTGCCCGGCCTCGCCCTCGCCTCGCACACGGTCGCCTCCCCGCAGATCCGCAACCGCGGCGGCGTCGGCGGCAACCTCGGTACCGCCTCCCCGGCCGGCGACGCCCACCCCGCCCTCCTCGCGGCAGGCGCCGAGGTCGAGGTCGAGTCGGCCGAGCGCGGCACCCGCCTGATCCCGATCGACGAGTTCTACACGGGCGTGAAGCGCAACGCGCTGGCCGCCGACGAGCTGATTCGGGCCGTACACATCAAGAAGGCCGACGGGCCCCAGCAGTACTCCAAAGTCGGCACGCGCAACGCCATGGTCATCGCCGTGTGCGCCTTCGGGCTCGCGCTGCACCCCGAGACGCGGACCGTGCGTACCGGGATCGGCTCGGCCGCCCCGACACCCGTACGGGCCAAGGCCGCCGAGGAGTTCCTGAACGCGGCGCTCGAAGAGGGCGGCTTCTGGGACAACGGCAAGATCATCACCCCGTCGGTCGCCAAGCAGTTCGCGGAGCTGTGCTCCGGCGCCTGCAACCCGATCGACGACGTCCGGGGCACCGCGAGTTACCGCCGCCACGCGGTCGGAGTCATGGCCCGTCGCACGCTGACCTGGACTTGGGAGTCGTACCGCGGCACCGCCGCCCGCACGGAGGGAGTCGCCTGATGCGCGTCAACTTCACTGTCAATGGACGTCCGCAGGAAGCCGACGACGTGTGGGAGGGCGAGTCCCTGCTGTACGTGCTGCGCGAGCGGCTCGGTCTGCCGGGTTCCAAGAACGCCTGTGAGCAGGGCGAGTGCGGATCCTGCACCGTCCGGCTGGACGGTGTGCCGGTGTGTTCGTGCCTGGTCGCCGCCGGTCAGGTCGAGGGCCGTGACGTCGTGACCGTCGAGGGGCTCGCCGACTTCGCCAAGCAGCGTGCCGAGCACGGTGGTTGCGCGACCGGTGCCTGCGGTACGTCGCTCCAGGACGCCCAGCAGTGGGCGGCCAAGGGGCAGGACTCGCAGACCGGTGAGGGCACCGAGCTCTCCCCGGTCCAGCAGGCGTTCATCGACGCCGGCGCCGTCCAGTGCGGCTTCTGCACGCCGGGCCTGCTGGTCGCCGCCGACGAGATGCTGGAGAACAACCCGAACCCCAGCGACGCGGACATCCGCGAGGCGCTGTCGGGCAACCTGTGCCGGTGCACGGGCTACGAGAAGATCATGGACGCGGTCCGCCTCGCGGCCGCCCGGCAGGGAGAGGCGGTCTGAGCACATGCCCACAAACGGCGCTCCCACCAAGATCACCCAGGGTTCGCAGACCAAGGGCGGCATCGGTGAGTCGACGCTGCGCCCCGACGGCACCCTCAAGGTCACCGGCGAGTTCGCGTACTCGTCCGACATGTGGCACGAGGACATGCTCTGGGGGCAGATCCTCCGCTCGACCGTCGCGCACGCCGAGATCGTGTCCATCGACACCAGCGAGGCGCTGGCCATGGCGGGCGTCTACGCCGTCATGACCTACGACGACCTGCCGACCGAGGTGAAGAACTACGGCCTGGAGATCCAGGACACCCCGGTCCTCGCGCACGGCAAGGTACGCCACCACGGCGAGCCGGTCGCGATCGTCGCCGCCGACCACCCGGAGACGGCCCGCCGCGCCGCCGCCAAGATCAAGGTCGACTACCGCGAGCTGCCCGTCATCACCGACGAGGCCTCCGCGACCGCCCCGGACGCGATCCTCATCCACGAGGGCCGCGACGACCACCACATCGGTCACGTCCCGCACCCGAACATCGTGCACCGCCAGCCGATCTTCCGCGGTGACGCGGCGGCGGCCGCCGAGCAGGCGGACGTCGTCGTCAAGGGCGAGTACACCTTCGGTATGCAGGACCAGGCCTTCCTCGGCCCGGAGTCCGGCCTCGCCGTGCCGGACGAGGACGGCGGCGTCCACCTCTACATCGCCACCCAGTGGCTGCACAGCGACCTGAAGCAGATCGCCCCGGTCCTCGGCCTGCCCGAGCGCAAGGTCCGGATGACGCTGTCCGGCGTCGGCGGCGCCTTCGGTGGCCGCGAGGACCTGTCGATGCAGATCCACGCGTGCCTCCTGGCGATGCGCACCGGCAAGCCGGTCAAGATCGTCTACAACCGCTTCGAGTCCTTCTTCGGGCACGTCCACCGCCACCCCGCCAAGCTCTACTACGAGCACGGCGCCACCAAGGACGGCAGGCTCACCCACGTCAAGTGCCGGATCGTGCTGGACGGCGGCGCGTACGCCTCCGCCTCGCCGGCGGTCGTCGGCAACGCCTCGTCGCTGGCGATCGGCCCGTACGTGGTCGAGGACGTCGACATCGAGGCCATCGCCCTCTACACCAACAACCCGCCCTGCGGCGCCATGCGCGGCTTCGGCGCGGTCCAGGCGTGCTTCGCGTACGAGGCGCAGATGGACAAGGTGGCCAAGCAGCTGGGCATGGACCCGATCAAGTTCCGGCAGCTCAACGCCATGGAGCAGGGGACCATCATGCCGACCGGGCAGCCGGTCGACTCCCCGGCGCCGGTCGCCGAACTCCTGCGCCGCGTCAAGGCGATGCCCATGCCGCCGGAGCGCCAGTGGGAGTCCAGCGAGGGCGCGGACGTACGGCAGCTGCCGGGCGGTCTGTCCAACACCACGCACGGTGAAGGCGTCGTACGCGGTGTCGGCTACGCGGTCGGCATCAAGAACGTCGGCTTCTCCGAGGGCTTCGACGACTACTCCACCGCCAAGGTGCGCATGGAGGTCGTCGGCGGCGAGCCGGTGGCCACCGTGCACACGGCCATGGCGGAGGTCGGCCAGGGCGGTGTCACCGTCCACGCGCAGATCGCCCGCACCGAGCTGGGCGTCACCCAGGTGACGATCCACCCGGCGGACACGCAGGTGGGCTCCGCGGGTTCGACCTCGGCCTCCCGGCAGACGTACGTCACCGGCGGAGCCGTCAAGAACTCCTGCGAGCTGGTCCGGGAGAAGGTCCTGGAGATCGGGCGCCGCAAGTTCGGCTCCTACCACCCCGCCTGGGCCACCGCCGAGCTGCTGCTCGAGGGCGGCAAGGTCGTCACCGACGGCGGTGAGGTCCTCGGCGACCTGGTGGACGTCCTGGAGGGCGAGGCCGTCGAGGTCGAGGCCGAGTGGCGGCACCGTCCGACCGAGGCCTTCGACCTGCGCACCGGCCAGGGCAACGGCCACGTCCAGTACTCCTTCGCCGCGCACCGCGCGGTCGTCGAGGTGGACACCGAGCTCGGCCTGGTGAAGGTCATCGAGCTGGCCTGTGCCCAGGACGTCGGCAAGGCGCTCAACCCGCTGTCCGTCATCGGCCAGATCCAGGGCGGTACGACCCAGGGTCTCGGCGTGGCGGTCATGGAGGAGATCATCGTCGACCCCAAGACGGCGAAGGTCAGGAACCCCTCCTTCACGGACTACCTCATCCCCACGATCCTCGACACGCCGACCATCCCGGTCGACGTGCTCGAACTCGCCGACGACCACGCCCCGTACGGGCTGCGGGGCATCGGCGAGGCCCCCACCCTGTCGTCCACCCCGGCCGTCCTCGCGGCGATCCGGAACGCGACCGGGCTGGAGCTGAACCGCACGCCGGTACGGCCGGAACACCTCACCGGTACCGGCCCGGCGTAAGGACATCAGCGAGGAATCCGCAAGGAATCCAGCAAGGCTCTCCGGGCGGCGCCGGGAACGTCACACTTCGCCGCGCCGCCCGGAGGAACCAAGTACCGCACCGCTCGCGGAACTTGACACCCCAGCAGTACCAGCACCACAGCAAGTACCAGCACCACAGCCAGATCCAGTTCGTTCGTCTCGGGCCGTCCCCCGGGTCGTGCGGCCGAAGCACCTTCCCAAATCCCGCAGCCACATGCGTGGTTGGTCGACCGTCAGGGCGGTCGAGGCGGGTGCCCCTTTGAACCTTGGGAGTAGGCCCACATGACCCAGCAGTCACTGGAGCCGGCGACCACAGCCGACGACGCGGGAGAAGGCACCCGCGTCCCGGCTGGACGGTCCTGGCTCGACCGGTACTTCCACATATCCCACCGGGGATCCACGGTCGCGCGCGAGGTGCGCGGCGGCGTCACGACCTTCATGGCGATGGCGTACATCCTCCTGCTCAACCCGCTGATCCTGTCCGGCAAGGACGCGGCGGGTGACATGCTCGCCCAGAAGGCGCTGATCACCGCGACCGCGTTCGCGGCCGCCTTCACCACGCTGCTGATGGGCTTCTTCGGCAAGGTGCCGCTCGCCCTCGCCGCCGGCCTCTCCGTCTCCGGAGTGCTCGCCTCGCAGGTCGCCCCGCAGATGACCTGGCCGCAGGCCATGGGCATGTGTGTGATGTACGGCGTGGTCATCATGCTGCTGGTCGTCACCGGCCTGCGCGAGATGATCATGAACGCGATTCCGCTCGCGTTGAAGCACGCGATCACCATGGGCATCGGACTGTTCGTCGCCCTGATCGGCTTCTACAAGGCCGGCTTCGTGCACCAGGGCGAGGCGACCCCGGTCACCCTCGGCCCCGCCGGCGAACTGGCCGGCTGGCCCGTGCTGCTCTTCGCGGTCACGCTGCTCGCCATCTTCATGCTCCAGGCGCGCGGCATCCCCGGCGCCATCCTGATCGGCATCGTCGGCGGCACCGTGCTCGCCGTCATTCTCAACGCCTTCGACGTCATCAACCCCAAGCAGTGGGCCAGCGGCGCCCCCGAACTGCACGGCACCGCGGTGTCCATGCCGGACTTCTCCATCTTCGGCAACGTCGAGTTCGGCGGCTGGGGCGAGGTCGGCGCGATGACCGTCGGCATGATCGTGTTCACGCTCGTGCTCGCCGGGTTCTTCGACGCGATGGCGACGATCATCGGCGTCGGCACCGAGGCCAAGCTCGCCGACGACAAGGGCCGGATGCCGGGCCTGTCCAAGGCACTGTTCATCGACGGCGCCGGCGGTGCGATCGGCGGCGTCTCGGGGGCGTCGGGCCAGACCGTGTTCGTCGAGTCGGCGACCGGCGTCGGCGAGGGTGCCCGTACGGGTCTGTCCTCGGTCGTCACCGGCCTGTTCTTCGCAGCCTGCCTGTTCTTCACCCCGCTCACGGCGATCGTGCCGGGCGAGGTCGCGGCGGCGGCCCTGGTGGTCATCGGCGCCATGATGATGATGAACGCACGTCACGTGGACTGGTCCGACCGGGCCACCGCGATCCCGGTGTTCCTCACCGTCGTGATCATGCCGTTCACCTACTCGATCACGGCCGGTGTCGCGGCAGGCGTCATCTCGTACGTCGCCATCAAGATCGCTCAGGGCAAGGCGCGGGAGATCGGGGCGTTCATGTGGGCCCTGACAGGCATCTTCATCGTCTTTTTCGCCCTCAATCCCATTGAGAGCTGGATGGGCGTGCACTAACCGGCGCGCCGGTCAGTGTGAACCATGTGAACCGCCCTCCGCACAACCGCTGTTAAGGAGACCGACAGATGCTGGACATCGCCGAAGAGCTGCACCGGTGGGTCGAGCAGGGACGTGACTTCGCCGTGGCCACCGTGGTGGCGGTCGGCGGCAGCGCGCCCCGCCAGCCCGGCGCCGCGCTCGCGGTGGACGCCGACGGCACGGCGATCGGCTCGGTCTCCGGCGGTTGTGTGGAGGGCGCGGTGTACGAGCTGTGCCAGCAGGCACTCGAGGACGGCGAGACGGTCCTGGAGCGCTTCGGCTACAGCGACGAGGATGCCTTCGCGGTCGGCCTGACCTGCGGCGGCATCATCGACATCCTGGTCACGCCGGTACGCGCCGGGGACCCGGCCCGCCCCGTGCTCGCGTCCGCGCTGCGGGCGGCCGCGAGCGGGGAGGCGGCGGCGGTGGCACGGATCGTGTCCGGGCCGGACGAGCTGAAGGGCCGTGCGCTTCTCGTCGGCCCCGACGGCTCGTACGACGGCGGCTTCGGCGCCCACCCCGAGCTGGACCGTACGGTCGCGGCGGAGGCGGGCGCGTTCCTCGACGCGGGCCGCACCGGCACCCTGGAGATCGGCGAACAGGGCTCGCGCTGCGGCGCCCCGCTCACGGTGCTGGTCGAATCCTCGGTCCCGGCGCCCCGGATGATCGTCTTCGGTGCCATCGACTTCGCGTCGGCGCTCGTGCGCATAGGAAAGTTCCTGAACTACCGCGTGACCGTGTGCGACGCCCGCCCGGTCTTCGCGACGAAGGCCCGTTTCCCGGACGCCGACGAGATCGTCGTCGAGTGGCCGCACAAGTACCTGGAGCGGACGTCGGTCGACGCCCGGACGGTCCTGTGCGTCCTCACCCACGACGCCAAGTTCGACGTACCCCTGCTCCGGCTCGCCCTGCGCCTGCCGGTCGCGTACGTCGGCGCCATGGGCTCCCGCCGCACCCACCTGGACCGTAACGAGCGGCTCAGGGAGGTCGGCGTGAGTGAACTGGAGCTGGCGCGGCTCAGGTCCCCCATCGGACTGGACCTCGGCGCCCGTACGCCGGAGGAGACGGCCCTGTCGATCGCCTCGGAGATCGTCGCCAACCGGCGGGGCGGCAGCGGGGTCTCACTGACGGGCGCCCACACACCGATCCATCACGACGCGACATCGTCGCCGACGGGGCGGATCGGTTCGGTGGCGTGAGGGCCACCGGGGCCTGGCCTGCGAGCCACCACATCACTCGGCCGCCCGTGGACCGCGTGGCCTATCGAACCTGGCGCCTGCCGCTTCGCCGGATCTTCATCCCCAGGTACAGGATGGCGACGACCGCCACGAGCACCCCGATGATCAGCAGGTAGAGCAACCCTTCGGCGAGTACTCCGATGAAGCCGAGTACCACCGCCACAAGAAGCAGGAACAGGAACAGAGCCATGGCCGCCTCCCGGATCGTCGTGGCTCGTCAGCGCCGCGCCAGCCGGCGCTCGCCCTCCGCGCCCGGCCGGTACTCCAGCTCGTAGTGCGCAAAGACCGCTTCCTCGTCCCCGGCCGGCAGGACCCCGTCGACGTCGATGGACGGCGCATCCTTGACCTGGTGTTTTGCGTAGGCGACCTTCAGGTATCCGGGGCCGACCGTCGCTCCGCCGAGAGGAACGAACACCAGGCGGTGCCGAGTCGGCATGCCGACCGTGACGGTCGCGAAGGACGGCGCGTCGGTAGCGGTGTCCACATAGATCGACTCCAGTTTGCCGATCTTGCGTGCGCTGTCGTCGACCACATCGTGACCGCGCCACTCTCGGATGTCACCGGGCTCGAACATCGCGATCCTCCGCTCGTCGTTCCTTTGGGCCGCGTACCCCCTTTCGCCGTCTCTGCACGATGCGCGCGATGGGTCCGGCCGGGCAGTGCCCAAGGCCGCAGTGCGTGATGCGGCCGGCCGGGGGCATACGCGAGAAACGGCACCATCGGTCGATTCCCCTTCGCCAAGGAGGCACATCGTGCTGGGCATCATCGCGGCGGTCCTGTTCTTCATCGCCTTTCTCATCAACGCGGCAGACATATCCACCAACGACGTCTTCACATCCACCAACGTCATGCTGATCGGGCTCACGTGTCTCGCCCTGCACGTCGCGGGGATCGGCAGCGGCTGGGCGGCGCGGGGCCGCCGTCGCTGAGCGGAACGGCTCCCACGGCTGAACACGCCCTACCCCCGCCCCGCGCGTCCGGGCACAATGCCCTTCGAATCCCGCACGGCACCAGCACCACGGCATGCAACCCGGCACGCCCGGTCACCGGTCGGGCGTGCCCGAAACCGGCCGACCGTCCTCGGGGAGAATCGGGATGACAGCACGCCGTACAACAGCACGCCGTACAACAGCACGCCGGACAACACCACGCCGTACAACCAACAGACGCTCACAACTGATCGGCTACGCGCTGAGTTTGCTCGGAGTGGCCGCCCTCACGGTGTCCGGCCCCAGTGCGACCGCAGCGACCGCCGCCAAGCCGCCCACGCCGTCCTCGGTGCCGGGCCCGGCCTCCGCCGTCACGTCATTGGGGATCGACGGAACGGCGTGGACCGTGGACGAGCGGAGCGGGAAGGTGCGTGTCCTCGCCGACTCCACGGTCACGGACACCGAGCTCGCCCGACTCCGCCACACCGTCGACCGGTTCGCCGGTGCTGTCACCGTCGAACGGCTCGACGGCCGGCTGCGTACACTCCTGTCCGGCGGCGACGGCATCCACGCCGCCGGCCGGCGCTGCACGGCGGGCGTCAATGTGCAGAGCGGGTCCACGTACTACTTCGTCACCGCCGGACACTGCACCGCGGACCTGCCCACCTGGTACACCGGTGCCGCCCTGGACACGGCCGTCGGCCCCACCACCGGCAGCAGCTTCCCCGGCAACGACTTCGGAGTCGTCCGTTACGCCACCCCGGCCGTGCCGCACCCCGGCACCATCGGAACCGTCGACGTGACCGGGACCGCGTCCGCCTACGCCGGTCAACGAGTCTGCACCCGGGGCGCGACGACCGGAGTCCGATGCGGCGTGGTCACCGCCCTGAACATGTCCGTGAACTACGGCGGCGGTGACATCGTCAACGGGCTGATCCAGACCAACATCTGTGCCGAACCCGGCGACAGCGGAGGTCCGCTCTACGCCGGCGACAAGGTCATCGGCATCCTCTCCGGCGGCTCCGGCAACTGCGCCACGGGAGGGACCTCCTACTACCAGCCGATCCAGGAAGTGCTGAGCGCTTACGGCCTGTCCGTCTATTGACGGCACGCGACACGCGCATACCCCGGCTGCGGTTCGAGCTCGCTCGGGGTGGCCCGGTGCTCGACGTTGGACCAGCGGGTGGCGTGAGCGGCGAGGTCGGTGACTAGGAGCAGGGCGAACTCGGGGGAGTCGTCCTGCTCGGCGATCCGGTCGACGGCGAGGGCGAGGACGCCCGCGGTGCCGCAGCAGCGGCCGTCGTTGTCCCAGAAGCCGGGGCGCAGCCGGTTCGGCAGGCCGGTGCCAGCGGCTGGGAGTACTACGAGAGGGCACCGACACCGGCCGGCGTCAGGCCGTGCGCAGAAGCCGGTTCGCGGCCCGCCCGAACACATACCGCGCCGCCCGCTCCAGCACGCCGTCGGCGACCCCCGGCAGGAAGCGCACCCGCACCTCCTCCCGCCACACCACCCGCGTCCGCCCTCCCGGCCCGGGCCGCACCTCGATCTCGGCCCAGCCCGTGACCACCCTGCCCCGCTTCTCCAGGCGGCAGAGGCCCGGCGCATCGTCCCCAGGGGGCTGCCACACAGTGACCTCCATCGGGTCGTCGAAGGAGAGCGGGCCGACTCCGGAGCGGGCGATGACGAGTGTGCCCGTACGGGTCGGTTCGGGTGGGGTGACCCGGATGCGGGTCAGCGGGACGGCCGCGGCATGGCGGGGCCACTCCGTCAGGCGGCGCCACGCCTCGTCGAGGGGGAGTGGAACCGTGCGTTCGAGGAGAAAGTTCGCCACGGAACGATCTTAGGGAATCAGGGCTGGTCATCCGCGCAGTCGTATACGGGTCGTGCCGTCGGTCCAGCCGGACGTCGGCGGGCGGGCGTACGCGGGCTGAACTCGCCTTCGGCCCGCGTCCCGCGCCCTACTCTTCCCCCAAGGGCGGACAATCCGTGCGCCTCCCGGAGGAGTTGGTCGTCATGCCACTGAAGACCTACGGCGTACTGATCGGACGAGCGGTCGACGCCCGGCGCGAGGGCGCCGACGACACACCGCACTACCAGATCCACCTCACCGACGACCACGGCACGCAGTACCGCGCCGCCGTCAACGTCCTGTCCCAGCAGCAGCCCTCCGAACTGCTCTACTTCGTCGGCGAGGACTTCCGGCACCCGATCACGGCCCGCCTGGAGGGGCTGGAGAGCGGCTGGACCACCCTGCCGCCCGGGCCCGGCGGTCCGAACCTCGACTTCGTGCGCGGCAACCTCTTCGACCCGTCCCTGATGCGGAAACTGCCCCCGGACCTCGAAGGCCCCGACAACGACCTCGCCGACCTCCTCGACCACTCCGTCCGCCGCGCGGTCGCCGACGAGGCGGCCCGCGTGTATCTGTTCGGCGAGCGGTGGGGGCCCGAGGCCAAGGTCAGGGACAAGGTCTTCGGCTTCCTGCCCGGCAACGGCGTCCACGACATCCATATGAACCAGGGCAACAGCCGCCGCTTCCGCGACGACGACGGGGTCTGGCAGGACGGCGGGCTGCTCATCCACTTCCCGGCGCAGTCCCGTTGGGTGGGGATCTTCCTCGCCTTCCAGAGCCAGTCCTGGAAGACGGACGACGTGACCGGCCACGCCATCGAGGACGTCGACGGTTCGCGCCCCGTGCCCGGCACCCGTCCCGTCCGTGTCGTCGCCGCCCTCGTCAACCCGCACGGCCCCGCCCCCGAGGCCGAGACGGTGACCCTCCTCAACGCCTCGCCCGCCCCGGTCGACCTGACCGGCTGGCACCTCCAGGACCGGCTGGGCCGGCTGTCCGCCGTGCCGCCGGGACCGCTCGCGGCCGGCGCCTGCCTCACCGTCCCCCTGAGCGGTGGCGCCCAACTCGGCAACCACGGCGGCGAGATCAGCCTCCTCGATGCCGAGCGGCTGAAGGTGGACGGGGTTTCGTACACCGCCGATCAGGCAGGGCAGGAGGGGTGGTCGGTCGTCTTCTCCCCACGCTGATCCACCGCTCCCCGCCGCTGCCCGCACCGCCTTCACCTCACCTGGTGAGACGGCTCACCGGTACACCTTCCCCGGCTCGGCCTTCCCCGGCGCGAGCAACTGCGGGACGGTCACGAACACGAACCCCCGCTTCTTCAGGGCGTCGATGATGCCGGGCACCGCCGGCACGGTGCCGTCGTAGATGTCGTGCAGCAGGATGATCCCGTCCCGGTCGGTCTGATCCAGGACACGCTGCTCTATGAGCTTGGAGTCATTGGTCTTGTAGTCCTTGGCCGTCACGCTCCACAGGACCTCCGACATCCCCAGCTCGCGGCAGACGTCGTGCACCGTGTCGTTCGTACGGCCCTGCGGCGGACGCATCAGCGTGGGGCGCCGCCCGGTGATTCGCTCTATCTCCTTGTTGGGGCGCTCTATCTCCTCCCGTATCTCGTCGGCGTCAAGGTCCGTGAGTCTCTCGTGGTCCCAGGTGTGGTTGGCCACCTCATGGCCCTCGTCGGCCATCCGCTCGACCAGCTCCGGGTACTTCTCGATGTGCCGCTTGCCGAGCAGGAAGAAGGTCGCCGGGACCTTCTCCTCCTTGAGGATGTCGAGCAGTCGCGCGGAGTGCTCGCTCGGCCCGGCGTCGAAGGTCAGCGCGACGCACTTGGCCTCGCGGCAGTCGACGCTGCCGAAGCGGGCCTGGGCGGCGGACGTGGCCCGGGCCCGGGCGGCGCTGGGAGACGTGGTGTCCAGGCGCACGTACTGCGTGAACGCCACCAACGAAGCTGCCGCCACCAGAACGGCGGCGGCAGACAACCAAGCCCACGACTTTTTCATCTTCTTGAACGGAATGATCGGAAAAGGCATGTCGCGACTATACATGGCGAGTATACACGCGATGTATAGAGGGTGTTTGCAGGCTCTGAACTGCGCGTTCCGGCGGTTCTACTGGGCGTAGAACGTGGCGTCCGCCCGATCCGTCGCCGTGCTCGGCGCCTGGACCACCAGCAGGTAGTCGTAGTGCCGTACGTAGCGCCCGGCGTAGTTGTAGGACTCGTACGAGACCCCTGCCGCGTCGGACAGCCCGGCCCGCTTGTGGAAAGTGGCGTCGGACGCGAACTTCGCCGTGCCGTCGTTCTTCTCCAGCCACACCTCGAAGTTCTTGTGCCGCAGGTAGTACCCGGGGAAGTTGGCCGACTCCAGCGACACCGTGCCGCTGCCGGTCAGTCCGGTGACCACGCGGAACTGCGAGTCCGCGAGCGGGGAGACGCCGGCCTCGATGCGGGCGCGGTACTCCCAGTGCCGGACGAACCGGTCCGCGAAGTTGTACGACGAGAAACGCTGCGGCGTGACACCGTCGGCCACCGGGATGCCGAAGTCGGGGGTGCCGTCGGCCTTCCAGTACAGCTTCTGCACACGGGTGCGGCGGTTGGGGTCGTTGAGAGGGTCGCCCGTGATGTCCTTGTAGCTGCGGTCGTGGTAGACGAGGATGCCGCTCCTGCCGTCCTCGGAGACGGTGAAGGAGTTGTGGCCCGGACCGTACTGGCCGGTCGCGGCGTTGCTGGTGAACACCGGCGTGGAACTCTTGCTCCAGTTCGCCGCGTTGAGCAGGTCGGCGCCCGCGGACGCCGACAGCAGCCCCAGGCAGTAGTTGCTGTCGGTGGCGCTCGCCGAGTACGACATGAAGACCTTGCCGCCGTGCTGGATCACCGCCGGGCCCTCGTTGACCTTGTAGCCGACGGTCTCCCAGGAGTAGGTGGGCCGCGACAGCATCACCGGAGTGCCGGTGATGGTCCAGGGGTTGGCCATCCTCGCGACATAGATGTCCGTGTTGTTGTTCACGGACGGGTCGCGCTGCGCCCAGGCCAGATAGCGCACGCCGCCCACGACAAAGGTGGTGGCGTCCAGGGAGAAGCTCTCCCACTGGGTCTTGATCTGCCCCTTCTCCGTCCATGCGGCCGTCAGCGGATTGGTTCCGGTGCCCTCGAGGACGTACATGCGGATCGCCCACACGTCGCTGGTGGCGCCGGCGGCGAAGTAGACGTACCACTTGCCGTCGATGAAGTGGATCTCCGGCGCCCAGATGTGCGCGCCCATCACACCGCTGCTGTGCTTGGTCCAGATGGTGACCTCCTGGGCCGTCGACAGGCCCTGGATGGTCGTCGCCCGGCGCAGCACGATGCGGTCGTACTCGGGGACGGTCGCGGTGAAGTAGTAGTAGCCGTCGGTGTGTCTGAAGATGTGCGGGTCGGCCCGCTTCTCCGCGATCGGGTTGGTGTAGGTCACGGCGGGGGAGTCAGGCACGGCCGCCCGGGCGGCCGGAGCGGGTCCGGCGAGGCAGGCCGCCAGGGTGACGAGGACGGCCATGAGCAGCCGTACGGCTATGCGTCTCAAGGGAGTTCTCCAGAGGTACGGGTGATCAGGTGGTGGGGACGAGGCGCCACTGCTGGCAGGTGTTGTTCAGCCAGGTCCATTGCCGTACGTCCGCGCCGTTCGCGGCAGAGCAGTCGGCCACGTCGGCGACCTTGCCGGTGGACTCGTTGACGATCCGGACGTAGTCACCGCTCGCCGTGAACACGAGCCGGTAGCGCTGGCACTTGTTGTTCAGCCAGGACCACTGCCGGATGTCGGCGCCGTCGGAGGCGGAGCAGTCGGCGACGTCCATCACCTTGCCGGTGGCGACGTTGACCAGCCGGCTGGTGTCGTCGCCGAGGTCCTCCACCTTCCACTTCTGGTTGCTCCCGCCGGTGCACGTCCACTGGAAGATGTTGGTGCCGTCGGCGGTGTTGCCGCCGTTCACGTCCAGGCACTTTCCGCTGTTGCGGTTGACCAGGGTGTACGACGTCGGTGTCGCGGCCGTCTCGCCGGACGGGCCGGGGAGCGTGGTGCCGAGGGCGACGGGGGTGCCGAAGTCAGGGGTGCCGTCGGCGTTCCAGGTGAACTCCTGGGCGCGGGTGGTGCGGCCGTTGCCGCAGCCGCCGCCGGACGTGGAGTTGGCGTGGTACACGATCCAGTTCTCGGTGCCGTCCGGCGAGGTGAAGAAGCCGTTGTGGCCGGGGCCGTAGGCGCCGCCGGCGTCATTGCGCTGGAAGACCGGCGTCTGCTTCTTGGTCCAGGAGGCGGGGTTCAGCGGATCCGAGCCGGTCAGCTCCAGTTGGCCGAGCTTGTAGTCGGCGGTGTTGCAGTAGCTGGCCGAGTACGTGAGGAAGGTACGGCCGTTGTGGTAGAGCGGTTCCGGAGCCTCGTTGACGGGCGCGCCGGACCGCTCCCAGTCCAGGGTCGGGCTGGAGATGACGGTGAAGGCGTTGCTGGCCGGAGTGTACGGGTTGCTCATCGGCGCGATGACCAGGCTCTGCGTACTGCCGTTGATGAACCCGCTGCCGACCAGGTAGAGCTTGTTGCCGGCCTGGAGAACACTCGCGTCGATCAGCCAGCCGCCCGGCGTGAGGTTGGAGCCGGTGAGCGAGCCCTTGTAGGTGTACGGGCCCATCGGGTCGGTGCCGGCGCTCTCCAGCACGTGCGTGCGCTGCGAGTCGCAGCACGCCACACCGCCCTGTCCGGCCGAGTAGTACACGTACCAGTGGCCGTTGAAGAGATGCATCTCCGGTGCCCAGATGTTGGTGTTGCGGGTCGGCGTGGTGTCCGACCACACCTGCACATTGGGCGCGCCGCCCAGACCCGCGAGCGTCGGCGACTTGCGGATGCCGAGGATGCCGGTGAACGTCGTGGTGATCAGGTAGTAGTTGCCGTCGTGGTACTGGAGCCAGGGGTCGGCGCCCTTGAACGACTTCAGCGGGTTCGTGTACGGGCGGCCGTCCGCCGCGGACGCCGGTTGCGTGGTCGCCACCAGGGCCAGCAACGCGGCAAGCACGCACAGGATGAGTGGTCTGCGGCGTTTCCTGGCAGGCGTGCGTGACATTCGAGGCATACGAGACCGTCCCTGTCCGTAATTTCGAACGAAGTTCGTGATTCCGATCGTGATTGGGTCAGAAGATAGAAGTGGGCCATGTCCCCGTCAACGGTTTCGTCGTCCACGCTTCACAAACCAGCGTGCGGACGCACACTCGGCGCGGCCGGCCGACGATGCGCTTGCCCGTTCAGGTGATGAACCGACCGATGCGCCACCGGCCGGCCGATTGCCCCCGTATCCAGTGCACATGGACAATCACCGCGCGCCTGTCGGCTCAACTTCCCTCTCCCGAAGGCAGTTCACGGCCGCAACGACCACGACGGCCGCCCTGGCCGCGTTAACCCCGACCGCGGCCGCCGCCGCACCCGCCGTTCCCCAACAGGCCCCCGGGCGACCGCGATCCACCGCGGACTGGGACACCTGCCTGGCCGTCGCACGCGCCCTGCTGGTCGTCGACGAACACGACAAGCCGCTCGTCCCGGGGTACCGGAAGATCCTCGACTCCGGACTGCCGCGCGTGCAGACGAAGACGGGCAAGAGAATCCTCGTCATCGGCGCCGGACCGGCCGGCCTGGTCGCCGCCTGGCTGCTCAAGCGGGCCGGGCACCAGGTCACGCTCGTCGAGGCCAACGGCAACCGCGTCGGCGGCCGCATCAAGACCTTCCGCACCGGCGGCCACGAGCAGGCGGCGCAGGCGTTCGCCGACCCGGCCCAGTACGCCGAGGCCGGCGCCATGCGCATCCCCGGCAGCCATCCACTGGTGATGACCCTGATCGACCAACTCGGCGTCAAGCGCCGCCGGTTCCACCTCGTCGACGTCGACGGCGAGGGCAAGCCCGTCAACAACGCCTGGCTGCACGTCAACGGAGTCCGCGTGCGCCGCTCCGAGTACGCGAAGTCACCCCGCAGGATCAACCGTTCCTTCGGCGTCCCGCGCGCGTACTGGGACACGCCCTCCGGCACCATCCTGCGCCGCGCCCTGGACCCCGTACGCGACGAGTTCAGCACCGTCGGCCCGGACGGCAAACGCGTCGACAAGCCGATGCCCGAGCGGGTCAAGGGCTGGGCGCGGGTCGTGCAGAAGTACGGCGACTGGTCGATGTACCGGTTCCTGACCGAGGAGGCGGGCTTCGACGAGCGGACCATCGATCTCATCGGCACCCTGGAAAACCTAACCTCACGGCTGCCGCTCTCCTTCATCCACAGCTTCATCAGTCAGTCGCTGATCAGCCCGGACACCGCGTTCTGGGAGCTGGTCGGCGGCACGGCGACGCTTCCGGACGCCCTTCTCAAGGAGGTCGCCGACGTTGTGCGCCTCGACCGGCGCGCCACGCACATCGAGTACTGGGCCCCCGGTCGGCCCGGCGCCGACGACACCGCCCACGTCCATGCCAAGGGCCCGCACGTCTGGATCGACACCGTCTCCGAGGGACGCGACGGCAAGGTGGTGCGAGAGGAGTTCACCGGCGACCTCGCGATCGTCACCGTGCCGTTCTCGGGGCTCAGGCAGGTGCAGGTCAGCCCGGTGATGTCGTACAAGAAACGGCGCGCGGTCGCCGAGCTGCACTACGACAGCGCGACCAAGGTGCTCCTCGAATTCGGCCTGCGCTGGTGGGAGTTCACCGAGGCCGACTGGAAGCGGGAGCTCGACGCCGTACGGCCCGGCCTCTACGACGACTACCGCAAGGGCAAGGCCCCCGCCGACGGCAGCCTCCTCGGCGCCCACCCCTCCGTCCCGGACGGCCACATCAGCGACGCCCAGCGCGCCCACTACGCCGCCAACCGCTGGGCCACCCGCGACCAGCCCGAGGCCGCGCACATCATCGGCGGCGGCTCGGTCTCCGACAACTCCAACCGCTTCATGATCAACCCGTCGCACCCCATCGAGGGAAGCAAGGGCGGTGTCGTCCTCGCCTCCTACAGCTGGGCCGACGACGCCTCGCGCTGGGACTCCCTCGACGAGGACGCCCGCTACCCGCACGCGCTGCGGGGGCTGCAACAGGTCTACGGCCAGCGCGTCGAGGTCTTCTACACCGGCGCCGGGCGCACCCAGAGCTGGCTGCGCGACCCGTACGCGTACGGCGAGGCGTCCGTCCTCCTGCCCGGCCAGCACACCGAGTTGCTGGAGGCCATCCGCACCGCCGAGGGGCCGCTGTACTTCGCCGGGGACCACACCTCGGTGAAGCCGTCGTGGATCGAGGGCGCCCTCGAATCCGGGGTGCGGGCCGCGCTGGAGGCGCACGCGCACTGACACCCCGCCGGGCCGCGCGGACCCCGCGGGGCCCGCGCGGCATCCGCCGGTGCTACGGCCGTAACGGCCCTTACGACGGCCTCACTCGGCCGGAGTGGTCCCCGGATCCGTCAGGGGCTGTTCCGTCCAGATCACCTTGCCCGCCGCCGAGTACCGGGTGCCCCAGCGCTCGGCGAACTGCGCCACCAGGAACAGTCCCCGGCCGCCCTCGTCCGTCGCGGCAGCGCTGCGCAGGTGGGGGGCGGTGTTGCTGCCGTCGGAGACCTCGCAGATCAGGGCGCGGTCGCGGATCAGGCGGACGCGGATGGGGCCGGTGGCGTGGCGCAGGGAGTTCGTGACCAGCTCGCTGAGGATCAGCTCGGTCGTGAACGCCTCCTCCGACAGACCCCAGTCGTCCAGCGTCCGGGTGGCCGCCGCCCGGACCCGGGCCACGGCGGAGCGGTCGTCCGGGACGTCCCAGGTCGCCGTGCGATCGGGGCTGAGAATCCGCGTCCTGGCGACGACGAGGGCGATGTCGTCGCGCGGACGTTCCGGCAGCAGGGCCTCCAGTACGGCCTTGCACGTCTCCTCCGGCGTCCGGCCGCCCGTCGGCGGCGTCGCCGCGAGCGCCCCGCGCAGCCGCTCCAGGCCCTCGTCGATGTCCTGTCCCTGGCGCTCGACCAGCCCGTCCGTGTACAGGACCAGCCCGCTGCCCTCGGGCAGCCGCAGCTCGGTCGCCTCGAAGGGCAGGCTGCCGCTCAGACCCAGCGGCGGCCCGCCGGCGACGGCCGGGAACTCGACGTCGCCGTCGGGGTGGACGAGCGCGGGTTCGAGATGGCCGGCGCGGGCGAGGGTGCACAGCCCGGTGGACGGGTCGTACACGGCGTACAGGCACGTCGCTCCGGTGACCGGCGCGCCCTCGTTGTCGCCGTCGTCCTCGTCCTGGTCGATGCGGGCGACCAACTCGTCCAGATGGCCGAGGAGTTCGTCGGGCGGGAGGTCCAGGGTGGAGAAGTTGTGGACCGCCGTACGGAGCCGTCCCATCGTCGCCGCCGCGTGCAGTCCGTGTCCCACGACGTCCCCCACGACCAGCGCCACCCGCGCCCCCGGCAGCGGGATCACGTCGAACCAGTCCCCGCCGACGCCGCCCTGCGCCGCGTGCGCGGGCAGATAGCGGTAGGCGACGTCCAGGGCGCTCTGGTCGGGCAGCGCCCGGGGCAGCAGGCTGCGCTGGAGCGTGACCGACAGGGTGTGCTCGCGGGTGTAGCGGCGGGCGTTGTCGATGCTGACGGCGGCGCGTGCCACCAGCTCCTCCGCGAGGGACATGTCCTCCTGCTCGAACGGCTCGGGCCGGTCAGCGCGCCAGAAGGTGGCCATGCCCATGATCACGCCGCGGGCGCGCAGCGGGACCGTGAGCATGGTGTGGATGCCGAAGCCGACGATGCGGCGGGCGTTCTCGGGATCCTGCACCTGCCAGCCGGAGAAGGCGGGCATGTCCTCCTCCAGCACGGAATCGCCGGAACCGAATCCGAAGGCCTGCGGCGTGCCCTCGCGGAAGTGGATCAGCTTGCCGATCGGATAGAGCGGGCTGTCTTCCCGTGCGCCCCGGAAGGCGACCCGGCGCATGTCCGCGCGGCCCTCCTTCGGCTCCTCGCCCCGCAGCACCGGATCCGCCAGGTCGACGCTGACGAAGTCCGCGAACCGCGGCACCGCGAAGTCGGCCAGCTCCTGCGAGGTGCGGGTGACATCGAGGGTGGTGCCGATCTCCAGACCCGCGTCGTACAGCAGCTTCAGCCGCTCCTGCGCCACGTCCGCCCTGCCGGTCAGCGTCCGCAGCTCGGTGGTGTCCCGCAGGGTGGCCACGCTGCCCGGCGGACCGCCGTCCTGGTCGGTCGACCGCTGACTGACGGCCAGCAGCCGGCCCCGGGCCAGGTGCACCTCGTCGGTGGCGTCCCGCCCGGACGAGAACAGCCCGGCGAGGTCGCGCGCGATGCCCAGGTCGGGGCAGGGCCGCCCCTCCGCGTCCGCGGGCAACCCGAGCAGCCGGCGCGCCTCGTCGTTCGCCAGCGCCAGCCGACGCCGGCCGTCCATGATCAGGACGCCCTCCCGTACGGAGTGCAGGACGGCGTCGTGATGCTCGTACATCCGCGTCATCTCGACCGGCCCCAGCCCGTGCGTCTGGCGCAGCAGCCGCCGGCTGACCAGCGCGGTGCCGCCGGTGGCCAGGATCAGCGCGGCCGCCGCGGAGCCGATCAGCACCGGCAACTGGTTGTCGACGACCCCGCCCACGCTGGCCAGCGTCACCCCGGCCGACACCAGCCCGACGACCTTGTCGTCGCCGTCGGTCACGGGGACCACCGCCCGCACGGACGGCCCCAGAGTCCCGGTGTACGTCTCGCGTACGACCCCGCCCGCCGCGGCCGGTGCGATGGTGCCGACGAAGTGCTTGCCGATCCGGTCGGGGCTCGGGTGGGTGTAGCGGATCCCGTCGGTGCTCATCACGACGATGAAGTCCACGTCGGTCGCCTCGCGCGCCGCCTCGGCACGTGGCTGGAGCGCGGCGCTCGGATCCGGACCGGCCAGGGCGTCCACGACACCTGGCGCGTGCGCGAACGACTCGGCCACGGCGAGGGACCGGTTGCCGGCCTCCCGTCGGGTGTCGGCGCGGACCTGCAGCACCAGTGCCACGACGGCGGCGACGACGAGGAGCATGACGATCGCCGCCTGCAGCACGAAGACCTGCCGGGCGACGGTAGCCGCGCTCACCAGCGACCGCAGGCGGCCGAGGAAGGCGGCCATGCCTCATTTCTAACACCGATGGACGGGGCGGGCACGGGTTCGGTCGCGAGGAGGGCGGGAGGAGGGCCGGGACGGGGTGCCGGGTTGTGCCGTCGTTCGGGTGCGGCGCAGTTGTGGTCGGTCGCGCAGTTGCCCGCGCCCTGCGTGCTACGGCGAGCAGGAACCGACGCGTCCGGTGTCGGGCACCTCGCGGTCGGCGAGGGTGACGGCCGGAGCGGGCATGCGGAGCAGCAGCAGTGCCGCGTCGTCGTGGAGCCGGCCGCCCACATGGTCGAGCAGCTCGTCGTGGAGGGCGGTGACGGTGTGCGCCGGCTCGTCGCACGTGTGCCGTGCCAGCCCGTCGGCGAGCGGGTAGAACTCCCGCTCGTGGTCGCGGGCCTCGGTGACGCCGTCGGTGTAGAGCAGCAGCTGGTCCCCGTCGGCGAAGGGCAGCACCTGCAGCGCCGGCGTCTCACCAGAGAGGGTGCGCAGCCCGAGGGGCGGGGCCGGACTGTCCGGGTCGACCGGTACGACGACGGAGTCGCGCACCAGCAGCGGCGGCGCGTGACCGCAGTTGACCACCTCCAGCTGCCCCTCCCGGGGGTACCCGGCGACCACGGCGGTGACGAAGTCGTCGCTGCCCAGGTTGCGCGCCAGGCTCCGCTCGATGCGTGCGACGACGGTGAGGAGATCGGGCTCGTCGTAGGCGGCCTCGCGGAACACACCGAGCACCAGAGCCGCGGTCCCCACCGCGGGCAGCCCCTTGCCGCGCACGTCGCCGACGATCATCCGGACCCCGTACGGCGTGGACACGAGCGCGTAGAGGTCGCCGCCGATCCGGGCCTCCGCCGCGGCGGCGCTGTAGCGGACGGCGACCTGGAACGGCCCGACCGTCGCCGGTACGGGCTGCAACAGCGCGTGCTGGGCGGCCTCGGCGACGGAACGCACGGCGGCGAGCACCCGCTCGCGCCGCCCGCGCAGGCCGCTGGCGAGGCTTCCGGCCAGGGTGACGGCCATCAGGGCGGCCAGCACGACCGCCAGCTCGCGGGCGGCGGCGTCGTCACGGATGCCGAGGATCGCGCCCAGGGCGGCGGCGAGAAGCCCCACCCACAGGACTCCGCGCGGCCCGTTGGTGGTGGCCGCGAGCGCGGGCCCCACGGCGAGCAGCGGCAGCCAGGTCATCCCCGAGCCGCAGACGAGATCGACGAGGACGATCGCGGAGACGATCAGTATGGGCAGTACGGGCGTAGCGGCGACCAGTCGCCTCGGCCAGTGGTAGCGACCGTGGTGCGGGGCCAGGCTCATGTCTTGTGGGATGTCCTCACCTGTGAGTGGGGGGCGCTTCCGGAGGTTATGTCCGGTTTATTCAGGAAAGCGGTTCGACCCCGGATGGGACAAGGACACGGATTTCAGATAGTGAGCGAGAGGCCCCGGGTCACACGGCTCGCGGTCGGGAGCAGGCGCGCTCGGACCTCCTCCAGACGGGCCCGCGTCTCCTCCAGCCGGAAGCGCCGGTCGGCCCGCAGCGACACACCCAGCGAGCCGAGGGTGCCCCCGCTGTAGACGGGCACCGCGACGCAGACCGTGCCCAGCGCGTACTCCTCCAGGTCCGTGACCGCCGGGGCCAGGGGCTCGGAGTCGAGCCGCCGGATGAGCTCCGGAGGGTCGGTGATGGTGCTGGGCGTGAGGTCCGCGAGCCGGTGCCGGGACAGGTAGTCCTTGCGTGATTCCTCGTCCAGCTCACGCAGCACGGACTTGCCCAGCGCGGTGGCGTGCCCCGCGTCCTCGAACCCCACCCAGAGATCGACCCGGGGAGCGCGGGGGCCGTCCACGATCTCGGCGACCCGGATCTCGCCGTCCTCGTAGAAGGTGAGGTACGCGGCGGTCGACAGCTCGTCCCGCAGTGCGGCGAGCGTCGGGCGTATCCGGCTGAGCAGCGCCTGCCCCCGGCCCGAGGTGTGCAGGGTGCCGATCTTGTCGCCCAGGATGAACCCGCCGTCGTCGAGCTTGCGCACGTATCCGTCGTGGACCAGCGTCCGGAGCAGGTGATACGCCGTGGCCAGGGGCAGGCCCGTCTCCCGTGCCAGTTGCTTCGCCGGCGCGCCGTTCTCGTGCGCGCTCATCGCCTCCAGCAGGCGGAAGGCGCGCTGTACGGAGCCGATGAGCGTGGGGCCGTCCTGAGCACCCATAGGAACAGCGTGCGCCGGGTGCCCGGCGCGGGCAAGGCGGGCCCGCCCCCGCAAGGCCGGACGGGCTCGGCCCGCGGGGCCGGACCGGCTCGGCCTACAGCACTCGCGCCACGAGAAGAGCCACGTCGTCGTGGTCGTCGGGGTGGCGCAGGCCGTACAGCAGGAGGTCGCAGGTCTCCTCCAGCGGCCTGCGGGGTTCGTCCAGGAAGCCGAGGAGGACGTTCAGGCGGTCGTCGATGGGGTGGAGCCGGGTCTCGACGAGGCCGTCGGTGTAGAGGACCAGCAGATCGCCGGGGCTCAGCTCGACCGTCGTGGTCTCGAACGGGATGCCGCCGACCCCGAGCGGGGCGCCGGCCGGCAGTTCGAGCAGCTCAGGGGTGCGGCCGGGGCGGGCCAGCGCGGGCGGCATGTGGCCGGCGTTGGCGATGTGGCACTGCCCGGTGCGGGGGTCGTACACCGCGTACAGGCAGGTGACGATGTAGTGCTCCAGATCGCAGGTGATCTTGTCCAGGTGCTGGAGCACGGAGCCCGGCTCCAGGTCCAGGTCGGCATAGGCACAGGTGGCGGTGCGCAGCCGGCCCATGGTGGCGGCGGCGTCGATGCCGTTGCCCATGACGTCGCCGACGACCAGCGCCGTCTTGTCGTCCTCCAGCGGGATGACGTCGTACCAGTCGCCGCCGACCTCGCTGGTGGCCTGGGCGGGCTGGTAGCGGGAGGCGAGCTCCAGACCCGTGTGGTGCGGCGCGTGGTCGGGCAGCAGGCTGCGCTGCAGGGTCAGGGCGGTGTTGCGCACGCTCTGGAACCAGCGGGCGTTGTCGATGGCCACGGCGGCCCTGCTGGCCAGCTCACTGGCCAGAACGACGTCGTCCTGGTCGAACGGCACCGGATTGCGGGTGCGCTTGAGGTCGAGGGCGCCGAGCACCTCGCCGTGCGCGATCAACGGCACGGCCAGATAGGAGTGGACGCCCGCCCGCGCCAGCAGCGCGGTGGCCTCGGCGTCCTTGGCGATACGCGGCAGATCCTGCTCGCCGACATGGCGTACGAGGATCGGCCGGCCGGTGTGCACGCACAGGGTGACCAGCCGGTCGCCTTCGTACGCGGCGAGGTCACCGGGCGCATCGGCTGCGCGCAGCGCCACGCTCGGGTAGGCCGCCTTCAGCGCGAGTGCGCGGAACAGCTCCGGGCCGTTGTCCGGCTTGCGGTTGCGCCGGCAGGCCAGCGCGGAGTCCAGGACGTCGACGGCGACCACGTCGGCCAGCTCGGGAGTGGCGACCTCCGCCAGCTCGTGGGCGGTCCGGTCCACCTCCAGCGAGGTGCCGACCCGGGTGGAGGCGTCGGCGATCAGCGCCAGTCGCCGCCGGGCCCGGTCGGCCTCCGCGGCCGCCCGGTGCCGCTCGGTGACGTCGACGAACGAGATGGCCGCACCCAGGACCCGCCCGCCCGGGTCCTCCAGCCGGTAGAACGACAGTGACCAGGCGTGCTCAGTCTCGGGGTCCGCCGGCGGACGGCCCACGTGGTACTGGTCGAGCAGCGGGGTGCCGGTGGTGAGCACCTGGCGCAGACAGGACTCGATCGTGTCGATGTCGGGCAGCGGCAGGGTCTCCCGCAGCCGGCGGCCGACGTGGTCCTCGGCCGGGGTGGCGTCGATACGCTCCAGTGCCGGGTTGACCAGCAGATAGCGCAGGTCCGGGTCCAGGAGCGCGATCCCGATCGGGGACTGGTTGATCAGCCGCTCGCACAGCGCCAGATCGGTCTCGACGCGCTGGAGCAGGGAGTGGTCGGCCGCGATGCCCAGGGCGTAGACGTCACCGAGATCGTCCAGCAGCCGCATGTTGCGGAACTCCGTCAGCCGGGTGCTGCCGTCCTTGTGCCGTACGGGGAAGGTGCCGGCCCAGCTCCGGCCCGTCTCCAGCACCTCCGTGAACAGCTGCGTCACGGCCGGCAGCTGCTCGGGGTGGATGAACAGGCGCGTCGCATGCGTGCCGAGGGCCTCGTCGGCGGTGTAGCCGAAGAGCTCCTCGGCCTGCGGGGTCCAGAACACCACGCGCCCGTCGGCGTCGACGACCACCGCGGCCACACTCAGCACATCGAGCAGACCGGTCGGCCGGGGCGGCTCCGGTGCGTACCCGCCTCCCGAGGACTCGAAGGATCCAGCTGTCATCCCAGCTCCTCCTTCACCGGCCGGCACGGCCTGCCGACCTCGGCCACGGTCGGGTACCACGATTGGTGCGACCGGCACCTCCATGCTCTCTCCGGCCCCTCGGCCCTGCCCGGTGAGCGGCCGGCGCCGACTCGCCCGCGAGTCGCCCGCGACCGCCCGCACGTCCGCGGAACGGGGCCGGGGCTGTCGGCCCGTGCAGATCGGGCGGACTAGCAGGAACATGGTCGTGTAGAGGACGGGACCCATGGACGCTGCGTGAGGACCCATGGATGCTGCGCGAGAAGAACCGGAGGCGCCCACGTCCGAAGGACCGAGCGCTCTGTTCGACGCGTCCACCGACGCGGCGGCGGTGGTGTCCGGACACGGTGTCGTGATCGGCTGGACCCGGGCCGCGGAGGACCTCCTCGGCCACCCCGCCTCGGACGTCGTCGGTTCCCCCGCCGCGCGGCTGCTGGCGGGACCGAGTGATCCGGTCCGGGCGGCCGGCGTCGCCGAGCGCTGCCGGGCCGGCATGGGATGGAACGGCCTCATTCCGCTACGGCACCGTGACGGCCGCCGTGTCGATGTGGACCTGCGGGTCTCCGCGTCGTTCCGCATCGGAGCGGACGAGTGCTTTCTGGTCTCGGCACGGGAGTTGCGGCAGCAGTGGGCGGTGGGCCAGTCCATCCTCGACGGGTTCCTGACCCGCTCACCGGTCGGCATGGCCGTGATGGACACCGACCTGCGCTACGTCTGGCTCAACGACACCCTGGAACGCTTCGGCGGTGTCCCTCGCGAGCAGCGCCTCGGCCGTCGGCTGAGTGAACTGCTGCCGGGGCTCCAGGCGGAGACGATCGAGGGCCGGATGCACAAGGTCCTGGAAACCGGCCTCCCCGTCACCGACTACGAGTACGTGGGATGGAGTTGGGCCGACCCACACCGCCAGCACGCCTACTCCACCTCCTTCTTTCCCCTCGTGGACCCCGACAACTCGATCACCGGCGTCTGCTACATGGTCCTGGACGTCACCGAGCGGTGGAACGCACGCCAGCTGTTGTCGCTGGTCAACGAGGCCGGGACGCGCATCGGCACGACGCTGGACGTGCTGTGGACGGCACAGGAACTGGCCGACTTCGCCGTGCCGCGCTTCGCGGACTTCGTCGTCGTGGACCTCCTGGAGCCGGTGCTCAGCACCGAGGGGCACGGCACGTGGCTGACCGACGCCGGCCCGGCCCCCGCCAAGCCGGTGATGCGCCGGGCCGGCATGAGCTCGGTGCGCGAGGGCTGCCCGGAGGCCGTGGCGCGGGTGGGGGAGCGGGTGGACTTCGTCCCGCCGCCGCACGACGCGCATCTGCTCATCGACGGAGGTCCGATCCTCATCCCGGTCCTCGACCCCTCCGACGAACTGTGGACAGCCGAGCAACCCGCGCGAGCGGCCAGCATCCGCGAGTTCGGCCTGCACTCCCTCATCTCGGCGCCGATGCGGGCACGGAACACCACCCTGGGCCTCACCACCTTCATACGGTCGCGCAATCCCGTCTCGTTCCAGCCCGACGACGTCCTCGTCGCCCAGGAACTGGTGGCCCGCGCGGCCCTGTGCGTCGACAACGCCCGCCGCTACACCCGGGAACACACGGCCGCGGTCACCCTGCAACGCAGCCTGCTGCCCCAGGTCCTGACGGGCGGTACGGCACTGGAGGTGGCCTCCTCCTATCTGCCGGCGGACCCGAGCGGCGGGGTCGGCGGGGACTGGTTCGACGTGATCCCGCTGTCCGGGGCCCGGGTGGGCCTCGTCGTCGGCGACGTCGTCGGCCACGGCATCACCGCGGCGGCCACCATGGGCCGGCTGCGCACCGCCGTACAGACCCTCGCCGACATGGAGATGCCCCCCGACGAACTGCTGGCCCACCTCGACGACCTCGTGCTGCGCCTCAGCGAGGAGCGGCCCGAGGGCGATACAGCCGGGGCGGCCCACCCGGGCACGACCGGCTTCCTCGGCGCGACCTGCCTGTACGCCGTGTACGACCCCGTGACCCGACGCTGCACGATGGCCCGGGCCGGACACCCGCCGCCGATCGTCATCGCGCCCGACGGGCAGGTCTCCTACCCGGAACCCCCCGCCGGACCCCCGCTCGGGCTGGGCGGGATGGGCTTCGAGGCCGGCGAGATCGAACTCGCTGAGAACAGCCTGCTCGGCCTCTACACCGACGGCCTCGTCGCGGACGCCGACCGCGACATGGAACGCGGCATGTCCCGGCTCGGCGACCTGCTGTCCCGGCGGGACCTCGACCTCGACACGCTGTGCTCGTCCGCGGTGCGGGAACTCGTGCCCGCGCCGCAGCCCGACGACATCGCCCTCCTCCTTGCGCGCACCCACGCCCTGGACGCCGAGCAAGTCGTCTCATGGGACGTGCCCGTCGACCCGGCCGCCGTCGCCGACCTCCGGGCACGGGCGACCCGCCAGGTCACGGACTGGGGCTTCGCGGAACTGGCCATGACGACCGAGCTGATCGTGAGCGAGCTGGTCACCAACGCCATCCGCTACGCCGAACCCCCCATCCGCCTACGCCTCCTCCGCGACACCCGCCTGACCTGCGAGGTGGCCGACGGCAGCAGCACCGCCCCACGCCTGCGGCACGCCCGCAGCATGGACGAGGGCGGCCGCGGCCTGTTCCTGGTGGCCCAACTCGCCCATCGCTGGGGCGCCCGCTACACGGCCTCCGGAAAGATCATCTGGGCCGAACAGGAGATCCCCTGACCGCCGCCGCCTCCTCGTCCTCCCGGACAGCGGTGTGCCGGGCCCGAGTGAACGGGCCCGGCACTTCAACCGACGTGCGCATCCCCTGAGGGACCGGGATTCACTTCCTCGTCGCCGCCATCACCACCCGTGCTGCTCCTTCTCGTGACCGGAGTGCTTGGGCTTGCTGGGGTGCTTGGGGTGATCCGGCTTGACCGGCTTCACGGGGTGGGCGGGCTTGGAGGGGTAGTCGGGCTTGACGGGCTTGGCCGGGTGGGCGGGCTTGGCCGGGTAGGCGGGCTTCATCGGCTTGGCCGGGTGGGCGGGCTTGGCCGGGTAGGCGGGCTTCATCGGCTTGACCGGGTGAGCGGGCTTGGCCGGGTATTCGGGTTTGACGGGCTTGGCGGGGTACGCGGGCTTCGCCGGGTAGTCGGGCTTGACGGGCTTGGCGGGGTACGCGGGCTTCGCCGGATACTCCGGCTTGACGGGCTTGGCGGGGTACGCGGGCTTGGCCGGATACTCCGGCTTGACCGGCTTGGCGGGGTAGGCGGGCTTCGCCGGGTAGTCGGGCTTGACCGGCTTGGCGGGGTACGCGGGCTTGGCCGGATACTCCGGCTTGACCGGCTTGGCGGGGTAGGCGGGCTTCGCCGGGTAGTCGGGCTTGACCGGCTTGGCGGGGTACGCGGGCTTGGCCGGATACTCCGGCTTGACGGGCTTGGCGGGGTAGGCGGGCTTCGCCGGGTAGTCGGGCTTGACGGGCTTGGCCGGGTAGGCGGGCTTGACCGGATAGGCGGGCTTCGCTGGGTATTCGGGCTTTACCGGCTTGGCGGGGTAGGCAGGCTTGGCCGGGTATTCGGGCTTCACCGGCTTGGCGGGGTACTCGGGCTTGACCGGATACGCAGGCTTGACCGGGTGGACAGGCTTGGCCGGGTATTCGGGCTTCACCGGCTTGACGGGGTACTCGGGCTTGACCGGATACGCAGGCTTGACCGGGTGGACAGGCTTGGCCGGGTATTCCGGCTTCACCGGCTTGTCCGGGTAAGCGGGCTTGACGGGGTGCACCGGGTACTCGGGCTTGACCGGGTGGACGGGGTACTCGGGCTTGACCGGGTGCACCGGGTAGGCGGGCTTTTCCGGGTGCACCGGATACGCCGGCTTGGCGCCGTGTGCCGGGTGTGCGGGCTTGGCCGGGTACGGCGGGTGCGGGGTGGTGTCGTCCTGGGCGTGGGCCGTGCCCGCGCTCGCCAGTGCGGCTGCGGCGAGCGCGGCAGCCATGGCGGCGGGTGCCAGAACAGATCGCCATTTCGGCGATGTCGTCATCTTCCACTCTCCTCGACTTGGTTCAGGGCCTCGTGACGGTTGGTCAGCACCAAGAGCCGGACAGTGGAATGAATAGGAAATACGGTGATATGAATAACGCCGCGGCGGTCATAAGCCACCGGATGGTGTAGCTCCCGGGGGCCAGTTGGCCCGGAGCCCGGCGAGGCGCAGCGTGGCCCCGGCCGACGGAGGGAAGCCGGCCAGGGCGAGCGTCAGGACACCGGCCCTCGTCCGTCCCGCAACCCCTCGGCGAACGTCCGCGCGGCGGCCAGGTCCCCGGCGTTCGGCCGCTGCTTGTTGATGCCGCCGACGAGCTTGAAGGGCGTCCAGGTGTCGAACGCCCGGCACGAGAAGCTCCCGTCCACCTCGAAGCCCTTGCCTTGGAGGAGCCGGACGAGGGGGCGGGTGAAAGGCGCCGGCGCCATCTCGGGGAGCCCGCTGGTGGCGAACACGAACGCCCGGCCACGCCCGGCGGGAAGTGCCCTGACGAACTCGGTCAGCCGGGGGTGGAGCCTGCCGTAGAAGACGCCCGAGCCGAATCCCACGAGGTCGGCCCCGGCCAGCTCCGCCAGGTCGGCCTGCTCGGGCGCGACGACCTCCGCGCCGAGTACTTCGGCCATGCTGTCGGCGACACGACGCGTATTGCCGTGCGACACGGAGGCGCACACGATGACGGTCCTCATCCTCACGATCCCTTCCCTTCGCTCGCTTCAGGAGTGAGGACCACGCAGCGGCGCTCAGACGTGACAGCAAACAGAATGTGACGCAGCGTCATCACCGCCACGACCGTGGCCGCGTGCGTGCTGAGCCTGCTGCTGAGGCGCGTCGAAAACCGGTGGCGCGGCGCTGTTGTGCGTCATTACCGTGCTGCTGATCCAAGTCATCCAGGCAAGGACGTGCCGTTGTACACCGTGTGAGACCCCCGAGAGCTGATTTGTCGCGCGTCGCGCATGTGCGCCGCGCTCCTTTTTGCTGCGGACTTCTCACTGAAACCGGTGTACTGCTGTGCTCAATCGCTGGGTGGTCATGCCCACCTGCCTGCCGCTCGTTCTCCGTCGTTGCCACGCGTGCGCGTCCGAGCGCTTCCGGGCGAACGGCAAGTTTCGTGTCAACGCAAACCACAAGCTCCTCGACGCCTGGCTCCTCGTGCTCTGTACCGCTTGCGGGGAGACTGCGAAGCTGACGGTCCTGGAGCGGATGAACGTGCGTTCCGTACGACCTGAACTGCTGGACCGGATGCACGACAACGACCCAAGCCTGGCGGCCGAGTTGCTCCAGGATCCGGTCGTGCGGCGCCGTAATCGCATCGCCCTCGACTGGGACAACGCCTGGCGCCTCGACACCGGCGGATCGGATCATCTGGACCGTGAGGTGATCGACGTGTCGGTCCGCTTCGCGGCACGGATCCCCGTCCGGCCGGTACGACTGATCGCTGAAGGCTGCGATCTCTCGCGGGCCGAGGTCGAGAGACTGATCGCGGAGGGAAAGCTCGTTTCGGCGGTCCGCCTGAGCGGCAAGCTCTCCGGCGACTTCACCTTCACGCTCAAGCGCTGAGCCCTGCGGCGCGAAGTCGAGCATCTCCAGGGTCTGTCCGGCAAGCCGGCCGGACAGATCCTGTCCCGGCCCTCATCCGGACTGCGTCCGCGGCGCCGGCGCGCTCTGACCACCCGTCACGCGGTGGTGTCGGCGGAGAGCGTCTTCATGGTGACGTAGCTGGTCACCGTGGCCACGCCGGGCAGGCCGGCCAACTGGTTGGCGTGGACGTCCTCGTATGCGGGCAGGTCGGGGACCTCGACCTGGAGCAGATAGTCGAAGTTGCCGGTGCTGTGGTGGCTGTGGACCACTTGCCGCACGCGCCGCAGGCACGGTGACGGCGACAGCCCGACCGGCCGGAAGAGAGGTTCTAGAGCCAATCCCGCCGCTTGAAGATGACGTACAGGCTTGTACAAACGACCCCCATCAGGGCGATCGCGAAGGGATATCCGAACACCCAGTGCAACTCCGGCATGTGGTCGAAGTTCATGCCGTAGATCGTCCCCACCAGCGTCGGCGCGAACAGAATCGCCGCCCACGACGAGATCTTCTTGATCTCCTCGTTCTGCTCGAACCCCGCCTCCGCCAGCGCCCGCATCTCGGCGTTCTGCTGCTGCGTGACCAGCGTCGTGTTCACCGTGAGGATCTCGGTGAGGGCCTGGCGGAAGCCGTCGACACGCTCACTGGTGTGGGTGACGTGGTCGGCGACGTCGCGCAGGTAGCGCTGGAGTTCCTCGTCCGTGCCGTACTTGGAGAAGCCGGCCATCAGGGCGTGCAGCATGCCGACGAGCGGGCGGGTGGCGCGCTGGAACTCGACCATTTCCCGGGAGAGTTCGTAGATGCGGCGGGAGACCTCGGGGTCGCCCCGGAAGACCTCGGTCTCGATCTCGTCGATGTCGTTCTGAACGCCCACCACCACCGGCTCGTAGCCGTCGACCACGGCGTCCAGTATCGCGTAGAGCACCGCCTCCGGACCGAGTTTGAGCAGCTCCGGAGTCTCCTCCATGCGTTGGCGTACCGCCGACAGGTCGGGGGCCGCGCCATGGCGGACCGTGATCACGAAGTCGGGGCCGACGAAGACATGCAGTTCGCCGAAGTCGACCTCCTCGGGTGCGTCCAGGTAGCGGGCCGCGCGCAGGACCACGAAGAGCGTCTCGCCGTAGCGCTCCAGCTTGGGCCGCTGGTGCGCCTCCATCGCGTCCTCGACTGCGAGCGGATGCAGGTCGAACTCGGCCGCCAGGGAGAGCAGTTCCGTCTCCGTGGGGCGGGCCAGGCCGATCCAGGCCATGCCGCAGGACTGGTCGCGCAGCTCGCGGTAGGTCTCGGCGAGCGTGGCGGGGGCGGACACCCGCACGCCGTCCCGGTACAGCACCGCCTGCACGACGCTCGCCACCTCGGAGGAGTCGGAGGCCGTGGTGCGCGCCGCGGGCGCCGGCTCCGGTGGCTCCGGTTGCGGCGGGGGAGTGACGGCTCGGCGCCAGGCGGACTTCACGGGATTCTTCGAGGCGGGGCGTGCGCGTCGCTCGGACATCGCGGCTGCCTCCCGGTCTGGACGACGACTGCGTGATCTCCGATGCAGGATATACGGGGCGAATGGCATGGGAGGGGTGAGGTGATCCGGGATTCCGTGAGAGTTGGGGACCGAAGGTGTCCGCAAGCCTCGCTAGCGTGCGGAGCATGACGAAGCGCAGCACAAAGAAGACGGCGGCCGCGGCCGACCCCGTGCTCGGCACCCGCGCCCTGAACCGCGCCACCCTCGACCGGCAGTTGCTGCTGCGTCGCTCGCCGATGTCCGCCCTGGCGGCCGTGGAGCATCTGGTCGGCCTCCAGGCCCAGGAGGTCAAGCCGCCCTACTACGCGCTCGCCGCCCGCCTCGACGGCTTCACGCCCGGTGAACTGTCCGGCCTGCTGGCCGACCGCGCCGCCGTGCGGATGGTCACCATGCGCTCGACGATCCACCTGCACACCGCCGACGACAGTCTCGCCCTGCGTCCGCTGGTCCAGCCCGCCAGGGACCGCGAGATCAACTACTTCCGCAAGGGCCTCGTCGGCGTCGACCTGGACCGGCTCGCCGCGCTCGCCCGCGACCTCGTCGAGATCGAGCCCCGCACCATGAAGCAGCTGCGCGAAGCCCTGATCGTCGAGTGGCCGGACGCCGACCCGCAGTCCCTGGCCGTCGCGGCCCGCTGCAAGCTCCCCCTCGTCCAGGTCACCCCGCGCGGACTGTGGGGCCGCAGCGGACAGGTCACTCTCACCACCGCGGAGAACTGGCTGGACCGTCCCGCCGAGCCGGCCGCCTCACCCGATGCCACGGTGCTGCGCTACCTGGCCGCCTTCGGGCCCGCCTCCGTGAAGGACATGCAGACCTGGTGCGGTCTGACCCGGATGCGCGACGCCTTCGAACGGCTCCGCCCCGACCTGCTCACCTTCCGCGACGAGAACGGCGTCGAGCTCTTCGACCTTCCCGACGCCCCGCGCCCCGATCCGGACACCCCGGCCCCGCCCCGCTTCCTGCCCGAGTTCGACAACCTCCTCCTCTCCCACGCCGACCGCACCCGCGTGATCCCGCCCGCGAACCGTGGCCGTACCTGGCAGGTGAACACCGTCTACTGCCCGCTCCTCGTCGACGGCTTCCTCGTGGGCGTGTGGCGGATCGTCGGCGACGAGCTCGTCATCGAGGAGTTCACCCAGCTCACCAAGGCTCAGCGCGGGGAGGTGACGGAGGAAGGGGAGCGCGTGCTGAAGGTGATGCACCCGGACGCGTCGTACGACATCCGCTTCGGGACCGTGATCCCCTAGTCGGCGATCTTCAGTCGGCAATCCCCTGGCCGGCACCATGCCGGTGCCGTGCAGGTGTCACTCCGCCCGTCCCGTCACCGCGACCGTCACCCCGAGCCCGATCATGGTGCACCCGCCGGCCCCGCCTATCAGGGACAGCCGGCGGTCGGAGCGGGCGAACCAGCTGCGGGCCGCCGACGCGGTCAGGCCCCACAGGGTGTCCGTGATCAGGCCGATGGTGATCGGGACCAGGCCCAACAGCAGCATCTGCAGCGGGACGTGGCCCGCCGAGTGGTCCACGAACTGGGGGAGCACGGCGGCGAAGAACACCACGCCCTTGGGGTTGGTGACGCCGACGAGGGCGCCGTCGAGGACCGTACGGACGTCACCTCGCGTCGGTTCCGTCGGCGCTTGCGTCCCTATCGCCGAGGCCGTCAA
The DNA here is from genome assembly GCF_036173045.1 of Streptomyces sp. NBC_00299. GTDB lineage: Bacteria > Actinomycetota > Actinomycetes > Streptomycetales > Streptomycetaceae > Streptomyces > Streptomyces machairae. The sequence goes on along the minus strand of NZ_CP108039.1, from coordinate 2,004,730 downwards.
CTCCTTGCGGTGCCGGAACGCCTGCACCCCCAGGTAGACCAGATAGGCCGCGCCGACCAGCTTCACGGTCAGATAGACCGTCACGGAGCGCTCGACCAGCGAGCCGATGCCCACCGCGACGGCGACCACCAGCAGATACGAGCCGAAGACATTGCCCAGCGCGGTCGCCACTGCGGTGCGGCGGCCATGTGCCAGGGCGCGGCCGATGACGAACAGGACGCTCGGGCCCGGGATCACGATCACCAGCAGCGACATCGCCGCGAACGCCAGCACACGATCTGTGGACACCATGCCCATCACCCCCATCCGGAGCCCATTCAAACAGCAACCACTGACAACGGGACAGGGCCGTGGACAGGGCCATGGGGCCGGTCACGGGGCATGGACATGAATGCGGAGTTGGGAGCCGACGTGGATGCGCACATGGATAGGGGGCGTTGCGGGCCGCTCGTGGAGGCCCGCAACGCCCCCTGGTCTTTCACCTGGGGTGTGCTCAGGAGACCTGCTCGCTGACCTCGTCCGAGAACGTGGTCAGCCGGGTGTAGATGCCCGGGTACCCGGCTTGGGCGCAGCCCTCGCCCCAGGAAGTGATGCCTGCCAGGACGCCCCCGATGAGCAGGGGGCCGCCGCTGTCGCCCTGGCAGGTGTCGACGCCGCCGGAGGTGTATCCGGCGCAGACCATGTCGGACGGGATGAAGTCCGAACCGTAGGAGCTCGCGCAGCTGGAGTTGGACACGATCGGCACGGTCGCCGTGCGCAGCTGGTTGGAGGAGCTGCCGCCCGAGGAGGTGGTGCCCCAGCCGATGATGCGGGCGGTGGCGCCGGTCGCGTACACGCCGGTGTCCGAGGAGTCGACGTACGAGGCCGGCGTGTACGGCATCGACGTGGACAGGGTCAGCACGGCGACGTCGTTGCCCTCGGTGACGTCCGAGTAGTCCGGGTGGATCCATATGTCGCTGACCTGGCTGACGGTGCCGTTCGTGCCGTTGAGGTAGGTGCGCCCGCCGACGACGCGGACGCTGCTGTTGCTCTCGCCGACCATGCAGTGGGCCGCGGTGACCACCTTGGTCGCGGAGACCAGCGTGCCGCCGCAGAACTGGTTCTGTGAGGCGTCCGTGATCTGCATCATGAAGGGATACGAGGTCGTCGTGGTGGTCGTACCGCCCACGATGCGGGAGGACGCCGCCTCAGCGGTGGGGGCGCTGAGCAGTGCGGCCGCGGCGGCGGCAGCGGTCGCCGCGACGGCGGCGGTCTTTCTGGCACGGGTGAGCCCGAACATGAGACTCCTCATTGGGGGTTGCCGGTGGGGGGTCGCGCGGGTGTGGGGGGTATGCACGAGGGTCGCGGGACCGGCCCCCGTGTGCCCGAGCGAGCGGCACGAACTCAAGGTAGGTCCCGGAAACTTCCCTTCCCAATGAGGGAACCCCCTAAGGGAGTTGGGCAGGGAAAACCCTCGGTCCGCCCCGATAAACCCGCGCGGACCGACAAAGACGGGTGAACTCACCTCGTACGGCGCCGAGAGCCCACGTCGTACGGCGCCCCGACCTCAGGTCGTGCGGCGTCCCGACCTCAGGTCGTGCGGCGTCCCGCCGCCAGTCTGACGATGTCGACCCGCGATCGGATCCCCAGCTTGCGATAGACGCGGGTGAGCGTCGCCTCGACCGTCTTGACGCTGATGAACAGGCGTGCGGCGATCTCCCGGTTGGTCGCGCCCTCCATGACGAGCGCGGCGACCTGACGCTCCATCGAGGCGAGCCCGTCCAGGCCGTCGAGCCCGTCCGGGGCGGAGGTGGGGGTGGGGGTGGGGGCCGCCTCCACGGGCCGCGCGGCCGCGGCGACCTCGACCTGCCGCAGCCAGGGCAGTGCCCGGCAGCGGCGGAACAGCCGGGCCGCCTCGTCGTACGAGGTCGGGCCCGCGGTATCGGAGCGCAGCTGGGCCAGGGCGAAGGCGGCCCGCGCCTCTTCCAGGCTGTAGCCCAGCTTGCCGAGCCGGTCCTGGGCCGACGTCAACTGGGCCGCGGCGGCGTCGTGTTCGCCCCGTGCCGCACGGATCAGCGCCTCGGCCCGGTCCAGTACGGCCAGTACGCTCTCGCGGTCCAGCCGCAGCGCCAGCTCACGCGTGCCGTCGATGACGTCCTGCGCCTCCGCGATCTCCCCGCTGCGCACCAGGGCCTCGGCCAGGTCGCCGTGCCACCGTCCGCGCGCCGGGTCGGTGATGCCGAGGCCCTGCTCCACCTCCCGCACCCGGCGCAGCGAACGGACCGCCGCCGCCACGTCCCCGGCCACCAACTGGGCGTGCCCCAGGGCGGCCAGGGCACGCGACACGTACATCTGGTCGCCGTCCTCCTCGGCGTGCGCCACCGCTTCCCGCGCCAGCTCCAGTGCCCGGTCCACGTCCCCGCCCGCGGCCTCCGCGAGCGAGGTCAGCACCGCTGAGGCCACCTCGCCGATCCCGGTGTCCCGGGCCAGCCGCAGACTCTCGCGGGCCAGGTCGAGGGCGCGTGAGCAGTGCCCGGAGTGCAGTTCGGTCTCGGCCACCCCGCGCAGGAAGTGCACCTCGCTCTCGACCGACCCGCGCCGCCGCACCTCCCGCAGCAGGGCGGTGACCGTGGCGCGCGCCTCGGCCAGCTGGTCGCTCATGATCAGCCAGCGGAACCGGGAGTAGCCGGCGCCGTTGTGATGGCACGCCACCCTCGGGTCCTGGGGCTCTTCGAGTGCCCGCCTGATGGTCGCGGGGGCGTCCGGGTGGCCCATCAGGGTCTCGATCTGGGCCTGGAAGGCGAGCGCCATCAGCTCGGTGTACCGGTCGCCGGCCCGCGCGGCCAGCTCCGCCGCGTACGCCGCCTCGCCGCGGGCCTCGTCGAAGTCGCCCTCCACGAGCAGGGCGCGCCAGGTGAGTTGGTAGTGGACCAGGGCGAGCAACCGGGGGTCGTCGCCGGCGTCGGCCAGGGCCTGCGGGAAGATCGCGTCGACCTCCGTCATGGCGTGGCCCGCCGTGTCGATCACGATGATCCAGGCCCGCACCCGGTCCTCGGGCACGGTCGTGCGGCTCAGCACCTCACGGGCGATGTCCCGGGCGAGGTCCAGTTCCCCGGCGGTGATCGCGTCCTCGGCGGCGGCCAGGCGCATCAGTTCCGGGCTCGGGGTGCCGTCCGCCGGAGTGTGCCGGGCGGCGAGCAGCCCCAACTGCGCGGCCACCGACGGCGCTCCACGGTCCCGGGCCAGGGCGGCGGCCTCGGCGAGCCGGGCGGCGACCTCCGGGTCGGTGCCATGGGTCGCCAGGGCCAGGTGCCGGGCGCGCTCGATGGGGTCGGACGCGGCGGTGGACAGGGCGGCGTGCGCGGCCCGGCGGTCCTGCGCGGGCGCCTCCGCGTACAGCGCCGCGGAGATCATCGGGTGCGCGAACCGTACGGCGGGACCCTCGGGTTCGGTGGCGAGCAGTCCGAGTCCGGCGGCCTGGGCGGTCTCGGCCTCGGCGTTGGCACGGCCGGCCTCGTGCAGCAGGGCCAGCGTGGGGCGGGCGCCCGCGCTCGCCACGAGGAGGGTGCGGCGGGCTTCCTCCGACAGCATCTCCAGGCGGTTCAGCACCAGGGCGCGCAGCGAGGTGGGCACCGGCAGGGGCTCGCCGGGGCGGGGCGGTGTGGGGTTCTCCGCGAGGGCGCGGCCCAGTTCGAGGGCGAACAGGGCGTTGCCGCCGCTGGTGCGGTGGATGTCGCGGACCGTGGAGCGGGGCAGGCCGGTGTAACCGCGGTGGTCCAGCAGGGCGGACAGCTGGGCGCGGGAGAGCGGGCCCAGCCGGACGGCGAGGGTGTCCGGCGGAGAGGCGCGCAGGTGGCGGTCGTACTCCTCGCCCTCGGTCCGCACCGCGCACAGCATCCGCACCGGGGTGTCGCCGAGGCGCCGGGCGGCGAATCCGAGGAGTTCGGCGCTTGCCGGGTCGAGCCATTGAAGGTCGTCGGCGACGACGAGGACGGGCCCGGTGTCGGCGAGGGCGCGCAGGGCGGACAGCACGGCCAGGCGCAGCGCGAGGCCGTCGCGCTGGAGGGTGGACTCGCCGCGGCCGGTGAGGGCGGACTCCAGGGCGGTGCGCTGTGCCGCGGGCAGTCGCTCGGACACCTCGTCCAGGACCAGGCCGAGCAGGTCCGAGCAGCGCAACACGGTGCGTGCCGCGCCGCCGTATTCCCCGGCCAAAGCCCGCAGGACCGTCGACTTCCCAATTCCGGCAGGGCCGTGCAGCAGCACGCTGCCGCCCCGCCCGAGCTGCTCACGTGCCGCCGTGAACAGCTCCTCCCTGCCGATGACCTGGTCGGGGCGGCAGCCGGCAGGCTCCTTGAAGTCCCGTCGCACGGTCACCGCTCCCCTCCGTGTGTCGTGTTCGGGCCAATATTAGGCAACAGGTCTTTGAATTTCGGACCGGCGACATGGTGAGGCAAATAACAGCGGCGGGCATAGGGAAATTCAAAGCATGGATGAATGAATGGAGGGTCGTCGGGGTGGGCCGCCCTACGGCAGCAACCCCGCCCGGCGTGCCGCGACCACCGCCTCCCCGCGCGTGTGGGTGCCCAGCTTCCGCATGGCCGACCGCAGATAGCTCCTGACCGTCTCCACCCGCAGCCCCAGCCGCTCGCCGGCGACCGCGTTCGTCGAGCCGGCGGCCACGCACGCCAGCACGTCCAGCTCGCGCGGGGCCAGCCGCACGCCGCTCGGCGCACGCGCCGGGCCGTCCGCCAGCAGGCCGCAGGCGTCCAGCAGTTCCGCGCGCAGGGCGGGGTCGCCGATGCGCGGGGCCAGAGCCCGCAGCGCCGCGTGGGCCTCGCGGACCTGCTCCCAGTCGGCGCCCCGGTCGAGCGGCGGCGTCCGCACCGGCGCCGTCTCGGCCCGTGCCGCCTCCAGCAGCCCCCGGACCTCGTCCCGCACCACCAGTGCCTGTTCGACGTCCCGTGCCGCCTCGACGGCCGCCGTCAGCGTGCGGTCGCCCAGAGGCTGGGCCGTGCGCAGGGCGCCGTACAGGACTCCGCGCACCCGGCGTCGTACGACGACCGGGACTGCCAGCACCGAACGCAGTCCCTCCACGGCGACGGCGGCGTCGTACTCATGGGTGATCTGCTGCGAGGCGGAGTAGTCCGTGACCGCGCACGGGCGGGCGAGGGCCACCGCCTTGCCGCCCAGGCCGTTGCCGGCGGTCACCGCGAGCCTGCTCAGGGACTCGGTGGCCGTGCCGTTCAGTTCGCTGATGCGCACGCGCGGACGCCCGGGCTCCACCAGGCCGCCGAAGGCGACCGGCAGCCCGGTCGAGCGGCGCAGGCGCAGCAGCGCGCCCCTTATCTCCACCGATGCGGCCGCGTCCACTGCCACCTGCTCGCCCTTTCCTGCGGCTTTCCCGAGCGCACACCCCCGTTCGGGGGTAGTGAGACCCACGTCACGGATTACACGATGGCAGAGGGCCGCCCGGCAAGGTTCCGGTAACCAGGAGGAAAGATGACGACGGGGACGGAGGAGTTCCGCAGTGCGCGGGACTTCCTGCTCGAGCACCGCGAGGACTACCCGACCGCCTACGAGGGCTTCACCTGGCCCCGGCCGGAGCGGTTCAACTGGGCGCTCGACTGGTTCGACGTCATCGCGGACGGAAACGACCGCACCGCGCTGCACATCGTCGAGGAGGACGGCAGCGAGGTCCGTCTGTCCTTCGCCGAGATGTCGGAGCGCTCCGACCGCGTCGCGGGCTGGCTGCGGGCGCGCGGCGTCCGCGCCGAGGACCGCGTCCTCGTCATGCTCGGCAACCAGGCCGAACTGTGGGAGATCGCCCTCGCCGCCATGAAGCTGCGAGCCGTCGTCATCCCGGCCACCCCGCTGCTCGGCCCCGCCGACCTGCGCGACCGGGTGGAGCGCGGACGGGTGCGGCATGTGCTCGTGCGGGCCGAGGACACCGGCAAGTTCGACGAGGTGCCCGGCCGCTACACGCGCATCAGCGTCGGCGGCGCACACGAGGGCTGGCAGACGTACGAGGACGCGTACGCCGCCCCGGCCGGCTTCACCCCCGACGGGCCGACCGCGTCCGACGACCCGCTGATGCTCTACTTCACCTCCGGCACCACCGCCCGCCCCAAGCTGGTCGAGCACACCCACGCCTCGTATCCGATCGGGCACCTGGCCACCATGTACTGGATCGGCCTCAAGCCCGGCGACGTGCACCTGAACATCTCCTCGCCCGGCTGGGCCAAGCACGCCTGGTCCAACCTCTTCGCGCCGTGGAACGCGGAGGCGACCGTCTTCATCCACAACTACACGCGCTTCGACCCGGCCCGCCTGATGGCCGAGATGGACCGCGCCGGCGTCACCACCTTCTGCGCCCCGCCGACCGTCTGGCGCATGCTCATCCAGGCCGACCTGAGCGCCCTGCGCACCCGCCCGCGCGAGGTCGTCGCCGCCGGTGAGCCGCTCAATCCCGAGGTCATCGAGCGGGTGCGCGAGGCGTGGGGCGTGACCATCCGGGACGGGTTCGGGCAGACCGAGACCGCGGTCCAGGTCTCCAACAGCCCCGGCCAGCCCCTGAAGACCGGTTCCATGGGCCGCCCCAGCCCCGGCTTCCGCGTGGAACTCCTCGACCCGGTCTCCGGCGCACCCGGCGCCGACGAGGGCGAGATCGCCCTCGATCTGTCCGGCCGCCCCGTCGGTGTGATGACCGGCTACCACGGCGACGCCGACCGTACGTCGGAGGCGATGGCCGGCGGCTACTACCGCACCGGCGACATCGGCTCCCGGGACGCCGACGGCTACATCACCTACGTCGGCCGCGCGGACGACGTCTTCAAGGCGTCCGACTACAAGATCTCCCCGTTCGAGCTGGAGAGCGCCCTGCTGGAACACGAGGCGGTGGCCGAGGCGGCCGTCGTGCCCGCGCCGGACGCGCTGCGGCTCGCGGTGCCGAAGGCGTACGTCGTCCTCGCGGAGGGCTGGGAGCCCGGCCCCGACACGGCCAAGGTGCTCTTCGAGCACTCACGGGAGGTGTTGGCGCCGTACAAGCGCATCCGCCGCCTGGAGTTCGCGCCGCTGCCCAAGACCGTCTCCGGCAAGATCCGCCGCATCGAGCTGCGCGAGGCCACGGCAGCCGGTTCGGACGCCGAGTACCGCGAGGAGGACTTCCGGTGAGCTCAGAGCTGTCGTACACGCACGGGACGAGCGACACCGCCCTGCTCGGGGACACGATCGGGGCCAACCTGGACCGGGCGGTCGCCGCGTGGCCCGACCGGGAGGCGCTGGTCGACGTGCCGTCCGGGCGGCGCTGGACGTACGCCCGGTTCGCCGCCGACGTCGACGAGTTGGCGTACGCGCTGCTCGCGAGCGGCGTCGCCAAGGGTGACCGGGTGGGCATCTGGGCGATCAACTGTCCGGAATGGGTGCTGGTCCAGTACGCCACGGCCCGCGTCGGCGCGATCATGGTGAACATCAATCCCGCCTACCGCACCCACGAGGTCGAGTACGTCCTCAACCAGGCGGGAATCTCGCTCCTCTTCGCCTCCCTGAGCCACAAGACGAGCGACTACCGGGCGATGGTCGAGCAGGTGCGCGGAAAGTGCCCGCAGCTGCGGGAGACCGTGTACATCGGGGACCCGAGCTGGGACGCGCTGATCGCGCGGGCCACACCCGCCCCGTTCGAGGAGCTGTCCTGCGACGACCCGATCAACATCCAGTACACGTCGGGCACGACGGGCTTCCCCAAGGGGGCCACCCTCTCCCACCACAACATCCTCAACAACGGCTACTTCGTGGGGGAGTTGATCACGTACACCGAGCAGGACCGGGTCTGCGTCCCGGTGCCCTTCTACCACTGCTTCGGCATGGTGATGGGCAATCTGGCCGCCACCTCGCACGGCGCCTGCATGGTGATCCCGGCCCCGTCCTTCGACCCGAAGGCCACGCTGGAGGCAGTCCAGCAGGAGCGCTGTACGTCCCTGTACGGCGTCCCGACGATGTTCATCGCGGAGCTGAACCTCCCCGACTTCGCGTCGTACGACCTCTCCTCCCTGCGCACCGGCATCATGGCGGGCTCGCCCTGCCCGGTGGAGGTGATGAAGCGGGTCGTCGCCGAGATGCACATGGAGGAGGTCTCCATCTGCTACGGCATGACCGAGACGTCCCCGGTGTCCCTGCAGACGCGGCGGGACGACGACCTGGAACACCGCACGTCCACGGTCGGCCGCGTCCTGCCGCACATCGAGGTGAAGATCGTCGACCCGGCGACCGGTGTGACCCAGCCGCGCGGCACGGCGGGCGAGCTGTGCACCCGCGGCTACAGCGTGATGCTCGGCTACTGGAACGAGCCCGAGAAGACCGCCGAGACCGTCGACGCCGGCCGCTGGATGCACACCGGCGACCTCGCGACGATGCGCGAGAACGGCTACGTCGAGATCGTCGGCCGCATCAAGGACATGATCATCCGGGGCGGCGAGAACATCTACCCGCGCGAGATCGAGGAGTTCCTCTACGCCCACCCCAAGATCGCCGACGTCCAGGTCGTCGGGGTGCCCCACGAACGGTACGGCGAGGAGGTACTGGCCTGCGTCATCCCGCGCGACGCGGCCGCCCCGCTCACGCTGGAGGAGCTGCGGGCCTTCTGCGAGGGGCAACTGGCCCACTACAAGATCCCGAGCCGGTTGCAGATCCTTGAGACCTTCCCGATGACGGTGTCCGGGAAGGTGCGGAAGGTGGAGCTGCGGGAGAAGTACGCGGACAGCAGGGGCTGATCGCTCACCGGCCGTCCAGGGCGCGGCGCATGCAGACCCGGGGCCACCGGTCGAGGCCGAGCTCCGCCTCGTCGGCGCGGATCTTCCGCAGCCCCGGGGTGAGCTCGGCCTCGTCCAGTACGCGAAAGCCCAGCCGGGCGTAGTACGGCGCGTTCCACGGAACCTCCGTGAACGTGGTCAGGGTGAGGGCGGTGAGGTCCTGCTCGCGCGCGCGGTCGGCGGCGTACGCGAGGAGGGTGCGGCCCACGCCCCGGCGGGCGGCGACCGGGTGGACCGAGACCTGCTCGATGTGCAGGGCGCCGCCGACGGGCACGCAGATCAGATAGCCGACCGGCCGGTCGCCCGCGTCACAGGCGACCCAGGCGCGGCCCGCGCTGCGGTAGTGCTCCAGGACGTCCAAGGCGGGCGGCTCGTCGTCGGCGATCGCCGCCATGCCGAAGTCGCGGAAGACGGCTCCGGAGGCGCGTTCGATGTCCTGGAGGACGGGGAGGTCGTCGGCGGTCGCGGGGCGGATGCGCATGGGCCGAGTCTCCGTCGGCGGCGGCGTCGGGCGCGAGCGGATTACCGGGCGCCCGTGGCGTCCAGCTCGTCGGCGAGGCTGTTGACCGGCTGGGGCGTCCCCGTGAGGTCGAGGACGAAGAGGGGGACGCCCAGCCCGTCGGCGCGGACGCGGGCGTCGGGGGCGTACCCGGCGAGAGAGAAGTAGACGCAGGCCGCGGACTCCGACATGGCGGTCAGCCACAGACACTCCACGTCCCGCAGGGAAGCCGGGCTGACCGTCGGGTCGATCTGCGCGAGCAGCCCGTGGGCGGCGATGCCGACCCCCGACGTGGGCCGCTGGTCGGCACGGCGGATGTCCCGGTAGCCGAGCCACCGCAGATAGACGGCGGCCGCGGTGACCGCGTCACGGGCCGTGCGGATCGTGACGGGCTGAAAGGCGCGGCGCGCCGCGGGCGGCGCCTCCGGCCGCTCGGCCCCCGTGCCGGCTCCCGCCTCCGCCACCGGCACCCGCACCGTCGTCCCGCAGGGGCATCCCACCTCCGGACGGGGCCAATGGCTCTCCCGGCCGCACGCCCGACAGCGCACACCGATCCATTCGTCGTCCCAGGCCCGATGCGCGACGGCCGTGGCGGTGCCGTGCGGATCGAGTTCCGGTGCGACGGGCGCCCCGCACGCGCACGGATAGGCGGGTGCCTCGTAGAGATGCTCGCGCCGGCAGGCCGGGCAGCGCACCGACACGCTCTCGGACATGGCCCACTCCAGGACGACCTCGCATCGGGACAGCGCTCCCATCGTCCTCCACGCGGTGCCCGGTTGTCCGCCCGTTGCCGGTCTTCGCCTCTTGACGCTCCTCAGCTGCCCCACTTACATTGCTTCCAGATAGTAGAAAATAGTTTCCGCAATGCGGAAAACGCAGGCGGAATCGACATCGTCACGGAATTGCTCACCGCGGGGCGCGACGGGAGTGCGAATCCGACAGCCGAAGCAGGAGTACTCAATGGCTCGTATGACCGCTGCCCGAGCGGCAGTCGAGATCCTCAAGCGCGAGGGCGTCAGCAACGCGTTCGGCGTGCCGGGCGCGGCGATCAACCCCTTCTACGCCGCGCTCAAGGCCTCCGGCGGGATCAACCACACCCTTGCCCGCCATGTGGAGGGCGCCTCGCACATGGCCGAGGGCTACACCCGTACACACCCGGGCAACATCGGCGTGTGCATCGGCACCTCGGGCCCGGCCGGCACCGACATGATCACCGGCCTGTACTCCGCGATCGGCGACTCCATCCCGATCCTGTGCATCACGGGCCAGGCTCCGACCGCCGTGATCCACAAAGAGGACTTCCAGGCCGTCGACATCGCCTCGATCGCCAAGCCGGTCACGAAAATGGCGGTGACCGTCCTGGAGGCCGCCCAGGTCCCCGGCGTCTTCCAGCAGGCGTTCCACCTGATGCGCTCCGGCCGTCCCGGCCCGGTCCTCATCGACCTGCCGATCGACGTCCAGCTGACGGAGATCGAGTTCGACCCGGAGACGTACGAGCCCCTCCCGGTCTACAAGCCGGCCGCGACCCGCGCCCAGATCGAGAAGGCGATCGGACTGCTGAACGCGTCCGAGCGGCCGCTGATCGTCGCGGGCGGCGGTGTCATCAACGCCGACGCCGCCGAACTCCTCGTCGAGTTCGCCGAGCTGACGGGCACGCCGGTCGTCCCGACCCTGATGGGCTGGGGCCTGCTGCCCGACGACCACGAGCTGAACGCCGGCATGGTGGGCCTGCAGACCTCGCACCGCTACGGCAACGCGACCTTCCTGGAGTCCGACTTCGTCCTCGGCATCGGCAACCGCTGGGCCAACCGCCACACCGGCAAGCTCGACGTCTACACGGCCGGGCGCAAGTTCGTCCACGTCGACGTCGAGCCCACCCAGATCGGCAAGATCTTCGCGCCGGACTACGGCATCGCGTCGGACGCGAAGGCCGCGCTGGAGCTGTTCGTCGAGGTGGCCAAGGAGCTGAAGGCCGCCGGCAAGCTGCCGGACCGCTCCGACTGGGCGGCGTCCGCTCAGGAGAGGAAGGCGACCCTCCAGCGCCGTACGCACTTCGACAACATCCCGATCAAGCCGCAGCGCGTCTACGAGGAGATGAACAAGGCCTTCGGCCCGGAGACCCGGTACGTCTCCACCATCGGCCTCTCGCAGATCGCCGGCGCCCAGATGCTGCACGTCTTCAAGCCGCGGCACTGGATCAACTGCGGCCAGGCGGGCCCGCTGGGCTGGACGATCCCGGCCGCGCTGGGCGTGGCGAAGGCCGACCCCGAGGCGCAGGTCGTCGCCCTGTCCGGCGACTACGACTTCCAGTTCATGATCGAGGAGCTGGCGGTCGGCGCGCAGCACAGGATCCCGTACGTCCATGTCCTGGTGAACAACTCCTACCTGGGCCTGATCCGTCAGGCGCAGCGGGCGTTCGAGATCGACTTCCAGGTCAACCTGGAGTTCGAGAACATCAACTCGCCCGAGCTGGGCGTCTACGGCGTCGACCACGTCAAGGTCGTCGAGGGCCTCGGCTGCAAGGCGATCCGCGTGACCGACCCGAGCGAACTGGGCGCCGCCTTCGAGCAGGCCAAGAAGCTCGCTCAGGAGTACCGGGTCCCGGTGGTGGTCGAGGCGATCCTCGAGCGTGTCACCAACATCTCCATGTCGACCACGAACGACATCAGCAACGTCGTCGAGTTCGAGGAGATCGCGACGGAGCCGGGTCACTCGCCGACGTCGATCAGGACGCTGAAGGTCTGACGCGTCCACCGAGTCCGCTCGGAGACGAGGGGCGGTCCAACCGAAAGGTTGGGCCGCCCCTTTTCGCGTGCCCCCGTGCGGTGCCCGCCGCCCCCGTGCCGGCGGGCACCGTGTGACGGGAATGTGCCCGCGCGAGGGTGCGGTTGAAGCCTCCCGGCGCCTGTTCAGAGGTTGATCTGAGGGTTGCGTGGGTGACGTACGTCCGATGGCGTACACGGCACCTACGCGTCGTGGTGCTCCGACAGCCCCGGCCAGTCGTCGGGGCCGCCGCCCTGCCAGTCGATGAGATCGCTCTCCGCCACGTCGGTGACGTACAGGTCGGCGAGGCGGAGGATCTCGCTCACGTCGTCCACGTGCGTGGCGATGCCCAGCGTGTCGTCGCCCTCGGTGACCCGCCGGGAACCGTCCAGGGCCGGCGGGTGCACCACGACGTGCGGATGCTCGGTCGGATGTGCTGCCATGCCTTCAGCGTCCTGCGGCCGGGCCGCTTCCGCACCCCGGAGGACGCCGAAGAGCGCCGGGCACAGGACCGTCCGTGCCCGGCGCTCTTCAGCCGGTGAGATATTCGGTTGTGGCCGTCCGACGGTGCGAGGCTGGGCGCGACAGGACGTTCGCGCCGCCGGACGGGGTCTGGAGGGGGTTCGGGACCGCGGCGGTTGCGACGGAACCGGATGCTCCTTCCCTCAGGTCGAAGAAGGAGACCGGGACCTTCACCACCGCACTGGCTCGCACGCCGCCGCGGTCCTCGTGTTGCCCGCGCCCGGGCCGATCGACCACCCCTCATCCGGGTCGATCGGCGTCGATGCGCGAGCGATGCGTCCGGCTCATGACCTCCCGTCAGGAGACGGACGCAGCCTCGGGGTTCAGTCCTCGCGCAGGGCGCGGACCGCCTCCTCCACGCGCTTGCCGTACTCCGGGTCGGCGGCGTGGAAGTGGGCCAGGTTCTTCTCGATCACGTCGTCGCGGGAGACCTGGGACAGGCCGCCGGCGATGTTCGCGATCAGACGGGACTTCTCCTCGGCGGACATCAGGCGGTACAGCTCGCCGGCCTGGAAGAAGTGGTCGTCCTTGGTGTGGAGCGGGGCCTCGTGGGTGCCCGTGTGGCCGGTCACCGCGAGCGGGGCCGACAGCGGGCGGCCGGTCTCGACCGGGCCGTCGTAGGAGTTCGGCTCGTAGTTCTTCGCCCCGCGGCCCTGGGAGTTGGCCGCCATGAAGCCGTCGCGGCCGTAGTTCTGCGCCGTCGTGGCCCTGGGGGCGTTCACGGCCAGCAGGGTGTGGTTGACGCCCAGACGGTAGCGGTGGGCGTCCGCGTAGGCGAACAGCCGGCCCTGGAGCATCTTGTCGGGGGAGGGGCCGATGCCCGGCACGAAGTTGTTCGGGGAGAACGCGGCCTGCTCGACCTCGGCGAAGACGTTGTCCGGGTTGCGGTCCAGGACCAGCCGGCCCACGCGCTGCAGCGGGTAGTCCTTGTGCGGCCACACCTTGGTGAGGTCGAACGGGTTGAAGCGGTAGTCGGCCGCCTCGGCCGCCGGCATGAGCTGGACGTAGAGCGTCCACGACGGGTGCACGCCCCGCTCGATCGCCTGGAGCAGGTCGGTCTGGTGGGAGTTGGCGTCCTTGCCCGCGAGCTCGGCCCCCTGCTCGGAGGACAGGCAGCGGATGCCCTGGTTCGTCTTGAAGTGGTACTTGACGAAGAAGGCCTCGCCCTCGGCGTTCGTCCACTGGTAGGTGTGCGAGCCGTAGCCGTTCATGTGGCGGTACGACGCCGGGATGCCGCGGTCGCCCATCAGCCAGGTCACCTGGTGCGTGGCCTCGGGGGCGTGCGCCCAGAAGTCCCAGACGTTGTCCGGCTCCTGCTTGCCGGTGAACGGGTCGCGCTTCTGCGAGTGGATGAAGTCGGGGAACTTGATCGGGTCCTTGATGAAGAACACCGGGGTGTTGTTCCCGACGAGGTCGTAGTTGCCCTCGGCCGTATAGAACTTGAGCGCGAAACCGCGCGGGTCGCGCACCGCGTCCGCACCGCCGAGGCTGTCGGCCACGGTCGAGAAACGCAGGAACACCTCGGTCCGCTTGCCCACCGCGCTCAGGAAATCGGCGTGGGTGAAGCCGGTGACGTCGTCGGTCACCTCGAAGTGGCCGTACGCGCCGGAGCCACGGGCGTGCACCACGCGCTCCGGAATGCGCTCGCGGTTGAAGCGCGCCAGCTTCTCCAGCAGGTGCTGGTCCTGGAGCAGGAGCGGGCCGCCGACGCCGGCGGAGGCTGAGTTCTGGTTGTCGGCGACCGGGGCGCCGGACTCGGTGGTGAGCACGCGCTTCGACATCGTGGACCTTCCGTGCGGGTGTCAGCGGAAAACTGTTTCCGCTTTGTGGAGCCTAGAAGTGGGGCGAGCGGGCGTCAACAGTTTGTTGAATTGAATCAACTTTTTGTTGAAGGAGATTCCGGGCCGCGGCGGCGCCTGGGCGCGACAGGACAGGTGTCAGCGCCGCCGCGGCCCGGAAGTGTGGGGGCAGGCCCGGATCAGACCTGGGCGCCGGACAGACGCTCCACGGCCCGCAGCAGGGCCGAGTGGTCCAGTCCGCCGTCGCCCTGCGCACGCAGCGACGCGACCAGCTGGGCGACCACGGCACCGACCGGAAGGGCCGCGCCGACGTTGCGGGCGGCGTCCGTCACGATGCCCATGTCCTTGTGGTGCAGGTCGATACGGAAGCCGGGCTTGAAGTCCCGGTTCAGGAAGTTGTCCTTCTTCCGCGTCAGCACGGTCGAGCCCGCGAGACCGCCGTTGAGGACGTCCAGCGCCGCCTGGAGGTTCACGCCGGACTTCTCCAGGAAGACCACGGCCTCGGCGCACGCCTGGATGTTCACGGCGACGATCAGCTGGTTGGCCGCCTTCACGGTCTGACCCGAGCCGTGCGGACCGCACAGCACGATGGTCTTGCCGAGGGCGTCGAAGATCGGCTTCGCCTGGTCGAAGTCGGCCTGCTCGCCGCCGACCATGATCGACAGTACGGCCTCGATGGCACCGGCCTCGCCGCCGGACACGGGGGCGTCCAGGACGCGGATGCCCTTGTCCTTGGCCGCCTTCGCCAGGTCGACCGAGGTCTGCGGGGTGATCGAGGACATGTCGATCAGCAGCGCGCCGGACTTCGCGTTCTCCAGGATCCCGTCGGGGCCGTAGGAGATGGCCTCGACCTGCGGGGAGGCCGGCACCATCGTGAGGACGACATCGGCGTCCCGCACGGCCTCGGCGATCGAACCGGCGACCGTGCCGCCGGCGGCGGCCAGGCGGTCCAGCTTGTCCTGCTCCAGGGTGAAGCCGGTGACGTCGTAACCCGCCTTGATCAGGTTCTCGGACATGGGGGAGCCCATGATGCCGAGGCCGATCCAGGCGATCTTGGGAAGGTTGCTCATGATGGGGGTACCTCTCTGAACTGCTGTTGTGCGTCTAAGAGTTGGCGCCGGTCAGCGGCAATCAGCCCGTCCGGCGTTCGAGGGCGAGGCCCGTTCAGGGTCGAAGCGGGGGTCTGGGGCGGCGGCCCCAGGGTGTTCAGCGGGCCGAGCGGTGTTCTGCCGGCAGCCACTCGAAGGCCTCCGCACTCGGCCTGTCGCCCGGCTTGTACTCCAGGCCGACCCAGCCCTCGTAGCCCGCCTTCGCCAGCTGGTCCAACAGGTCCTCCAGCGGCAGCGCCCCCGTGCCCGGCGCGCCACGGCCCGGGTTGTCGGCGATCTGGACGTGGCCGGTCTTCGAGGCGTACTGCTCGATCACCGCAGGCAGGTCCTCGCCGTTCATGGACAGGTGGTACAGGTCCATGAGGAACTTCGCGTTCCCCAGCCCCGTCGCCTCGTTGACCCGGTCCACGATGCCGACCGCGGCCGGCGCGCTGACCAGCGGGTACAGCGGCGACTCCGGCTGGTTCAGCGCCTCGACGAGGAGAATCGCGCCGATCCGGTCGGCCGCCCGCGCCGCGAGAACCAGGTTCTCCAGCGCGAGAGCGTCCTGCTCGGCCGGGTCCACGCCCTCGACGCGGTTGCCGTACAGGGCGTTGAGCGCCGTGCAGCCCAGCGAGGCCGCGAAGTCCGCCGCCACGTCGATGTTGGCGCGGAACCTCTCCGACTCCTCGCCCGGGAGCGACAGGGCGCCGCGGTCGGGGCCGGGCAGCTGACCGGCGTAGAAGTTCAGGCCGGTGAGCTGGACGCCCGCGTCCTCGATCGCCTTCTTCAGGGCGTCGAGCTCGGACTGCTCGGGGGTGGGGGAGTCGATCCAGGGCCACCACAGCTCGACCGCGGTGAAGCCGGCCGCGGCGGCGGCCGCGGGGCGCTCCAGCAACGGGAGTTCCGTGAAGAGGATCGACAGGTTGACGTTGAAGCGCTGCTCTGCGAATCCCATGTCGCCGGCGCTCCCTTCCGTTGTCGAGATTCCATATAGCGGAAGTTAGTTTCTGCGTACTGGAAGATTGCCGTCGTGTGTCGTGGCTTGTCAAGGGGGCTCGTACCGTCGAAGAGGGGGCTGCCCGAACATTCGCGCGCGCGTTAGGTTGAGCGCGTGCGATTGAGAGTGGAGTTCACGACCGAGCCCTTCGACCTCGACGAAGCGCCCGCGCATGCGGTGGTCGCCCGTGAGGTCGTCGAGGCTGCCGAGCTGGACGCGGTGGATGTCGGCCCGTTCGGCAACACGGCGGAGGGCGGCGCCGACGCCGTGCTCACCGCTGTGGACGCCCTGCTGCGCAAGACCCTGGAGGCAGGCGCCACCCGGATCTCGCTCCAGGTCAACGTGGTCGGGGAGGGCGAGGAGTGACCGGCACCGGGGACGAGCCCTTCATCGCGGCCGTGAAGCCGCTGGTCGACGCCATGGGTGGCGAGATACTCCCGCCGGACGAGGCCGGACCCGAGGATGTCGTGCTCTCCTGGGAGGGTGCCGACGTCGTCGCCGTACGCCTGCCCCAGCTGGCGGACTCCCTGGATCACATCCTGGCCGCCATGGAGCGCAGGCAGGGCAAGCCGCTGGCCGACCTGGACCGCAAGGACAAGCAGGAGGTCGTGCGGATACTGGAGGCGCGCGGCGCCTTCTCCGTGCGGCACGGTGTGGAAACCGTGGCGAGCGCGCTCGGCGTCAGTCGCTTCACGGTTTACAACTACCTCAACCGTGAAAAGGGTGCCTGACGTGGCCTGACTCGGGAGACGGGGCGACTGCGGCGCCCCGCCCGGTTTCGGTACCGCGAATTTTCAACAAAGTGTTGACGTCTCGTCGTCGTAGGGCGTTAGCTATCGGCACGCCCGTTCAGCACGAAGGCCCTTCGCGGCCACGGAGGCTCCCGTGACGTCGAATTCCACGCCCCCGGGCCTGGCCCGGTTCAACGCCCTGGAGGAGCACGCGGCCCACGCCGCGCTCCATGAGGCGTGCGCCTCCAGCACCTGGGCGAAGCACCTGCTGGTCGCCCGCCCCTACGCCACCGCCGACGACCTCTACGCCGCCAGTGACGCCGCCATGGCCGAGCTGACCGCCGAGGACCTGGCCGAGGCGATGGCCGGGCACCCGCCCATCGGCCGCCCCAAGCCCGGCGACCCGACCTCGTCCCGGGAACAGCGCGGCATGGCCGGCGCCTCCGAGGAGCTCAAGGCGGAGATGCTGGAACTGAACCTCGCCTACCAGGAGAAGTTCGGCCACGTCTTCCTGATCTGCGCCACCGGCCGGACCGGTGAGCAGATGCGCGACGCGGTCAAGGAACGGATCGGCAACGCGCCGGAGCAGGAGCGGGAGATCGTCCGCACCGAGCTGGGCAAGATCAACCGTATCCGGCTCGCCCGGCTCGTCGACGAAGACTGATCTTCGAGGAAGACCGAAGAGGACGCCTGACCATGAGCACCAGCACCACCGCCTCCGTGTCCACCCACATCCTGGACACCAGCATCGGCCGCCCCGCCGAGGCCGTCGCCGTCCAGCTCGCAGCCCGCACCGGCCGCGGCGCGGACTGGCAGACGCTCGGCGGCTCCGCGACCGACGCGGACGGGCGGTGCAAGGACCTGCCGGCGCTGCCGGAGGGCACCACACACGTACGGCTCGACTTCGCCGTGGAGCCGTATTTCGAGAAGAAGCAAGCCGATGCGCAGCAGGACGCCCCCGCGAATCGGGACAGCGGTGCCGTGTTCTTCCCCGAGGTGGCGATCACCTTCGCCGTGAACCCCGGGGAGCATTACCACGTGCCGCTGCTGCTCAACCCGTTCGGCTACTCCGTTTACCGAGGGAGCTAGCAGACATGCCCACGATCCTGGGACAGAACCAGTACGGCAAGGCCGAGAACCGAGTCGTAAAGATCACGCGGGACGGCGCCACCCACCACATCAAGGACCTGAACGTCTCCGTCGCTCTCTCCGGCGACATGGACGAGGTCCACTACTCCGGCTCCAACGCCAACGTCCTGCCGACCGACACCACCAAGAACACGGTGTACGCGTTCGCCAAGGAGTACGGCATCGAGTCGGCCGAGCAGTTCGGCATCCACCTCGCCCGCCACTTCGTCACCTCGCAGGAGCCGATCCAGCAGGCCCGGATCCGTATCGAGGAGTACGCGTGGGAGCGGATCGAGGCCGCCGACGCCAACTCTCAGTTCATCGGCTCCGACGAGGTCAAGCACTCCTTCGTCCGCAAGGGCCAGGAGACGCGGGTCACGCAGATCACCTACGACGGTGAGAAGTGGGAGGTCATATCCGGCCTCAAGGACCTCGTCGTGATGAACTCGACCAACTCCGAGTTCTGGGGCTACGTCAAGGACAAGTACACGACGCTCAAGGAGGCCTACGACCGCATCCTGGCCACCCAGGTCTCCGGTCGCTGGCGGTTCAACTGGACCGACGACGAGCAGCGGATGCCCAACTGGGAGAAGTCCTACGAGCAGACCAGGAAGCACATGCTCCAGGCCTTCGCCGAGACCTACTCGCTCTCGCTGCAGCAGACCCTGTACCAAATGGGCTCGCGCATCATCAACAACCGCAGCGAGATCGACGAGGTCCGCTTCTCCCTCCCGAACAAGCACCACTTCCTGGTGGACCTGGAGCCGTTCGGGCTGAAGAACGACAACGAGGTGTACTTCGCCGCCGACCGCCCCTACGGCCTGATCGAGGCCACCATCCTGCGGGACGGCTGCGAGCCGAAGATCCCCGTGGACCTCACCAACCTGTAAGCCAGCAACTCCATTTCGGCACCCGCGGCCGGAGGAGCGAGCCTGAGAGGCTCCCCGGCCGCGGTACTCAAATCCCCCAGGGTCCTGCCGTGCCCTCCGCTTCAGCACACCTCGTCGAAAAGGGACGAATCATGGCAGCAGCCCAGCGCATCGTCATCGAGAACTGTTCGATCGCGACGGTGGACGCGAACGACACCGAGTACGCCACGGGTCACCTCGTCATCGCGGACAACCGCATCGAGTCGCTCGGCGCGGGCAAGGCACCCGAGGGCCTGGAGAACGTCGTACGCCGCATCGACGCCACCGGGCATCTGGTCACTCCCGGCCTGGTCAACACCCACCACCACTTCTACCAGTGGATCACGCGGGGCCTGGCCACGGACCACAACCTCTTCAACTGGCTCGTCGCCCTCTACCCGACGTGGGCGCGCATCGACGAGCAGATGGTGCGCTCGGCCGCGCAGGGCTCCCTGGCGATGATGGCCCGCGGTGGCGTGACCACCGCCATGGACCACCACTACGTCTACCCGCAGGGCTCCGGCGACCTCTCCGGCGCCATCATCGGCGCCGCCCGCGACATGGGTGTCCGCTTCACCCTCGCCCGCGGCTCGATGGACCGCAGCGAGAAGGACGGCGGGCTGCCGCCGGACTTCGCCGTCGAGACCCTCGAAGGCGCGCTGGCCGCCACCGAGGAGACCGTCAAGCAGCACCACGACTCCTCCTTCGACGCGATGACCCAGGTCGCCGTCGCCCCCTGCTCCCCGTTCTCCATCTCCACCGAGCTGCTCAAGCAGGGCGGCGAGCTGGCCCGCCGGCTCGGCGTGCGCATGCACACCCACGGCTCGGAGACCGTGGAGGAGGAGAAGTTCTGCCACGAGCTGTTCGGCATGGGCCCGACCGACTACTTCGAGTCCACCGGCTGGCTCGGCGAGGACGTGTGGATGGCGCACTGCGTCCACATGAACGACTCCGACATCGCCGCCTTCGCCCGGACGAAGACCGGTGTCGCCCACTGCCCGTCCTCCAACGCCCGCCTCGCCGCCGGTATCGCCCGCGTCCCCGACATGCTCGCGGCAGGCGTCCCGGTCGGCCTCGGCGTCGACGGCACCGCGTCCAACGAGTCCGGCGAGCTGCACACCGAACTGCGCAACGCCCTGCTCATCAACCGCCTCGGCGCCCACCGCGAGGCCGCCCTGAACGCGCGGCAGGCGCTGCGGCTCGGGACGTACGGCGGTGCCCAGGTCCTCGGCCGCGCCGCCGAGATCGGCTCGCTGGAGCCCGGCAAGCTTGCCGACCTCGTGCTGTGGAAGCTGGACACGCTCGCCCACGCCTCCATCGCCGACCCGGTCACCGCGCTGGTCTTCGGCGCGGCGGCCCCGGTCACCGCGTCCTTCGTGAACGGCCGGCAGATCGTGGAGGACGGACGTCTGAGCACGGCCGACGAGGACGCGATCGCCCGCTCGACCCGCGAAGAGGCACAGCGCCTGGCGAGGATCGCCGCGCAGTAGCTCCGCAGCACCGGCTCCGTGTCACCGCGGAGTGCTCCGTATCGCCGATACGGCACCTGAACACCGGCGGGGAGGGACGGCTCCCGGCCGGCAGCCGTGGACCCGAGCGGGGTCCATGGCGGCCGTCTCCGGGGCGCACGCCCATGCGTGCGCTCCGGAACGGTCACCGTTTCCCCCGGAACGGGCCCGTCCCCGGTCCCGCACGACCGCGCACCACCTCCCTGAAACCCACGTCGAGCCGCCGTGTAACCGACCGGAGGAGAGCCGCAGTGTCCGCCCAGTCCGTTCATCCAGTCGACGAGAAACTCCCCGCCCTGAAAATGGCGACCACCGGCCTTCAGCATGTGGCCGCAATGTACGCGGGAGTGGTCGCCCCACCCCTGATCGTCGGCGCGGCCATAGGCCTCTCCGCGACCGATCTGACCTTCCTCACCGGCGCCTGCCTGTTCACCGCGGGCCTCGCCACCTTCCTGCAGACCCTCGGGATATGGAAGATCGGCGCCCGGCTGCCGTTCGTCAACGGCGTCACCTTCGCCGGCGTCGCCCCCATGACCGCGATCGTCGCCTCCACCGAGGACAAGTCCGACGCCCTGCCGATCATCTTCGGCGCGGTGATCGTCGCCGGCCTCCTCGGCTTTGTCGCCGCCCCCTTCTTCAGCAAGGCGGTTCGCTTCTTCCCACCGGTCGTGACGGGCACGGTCATCACCCTGATCGGCATCTCGCTGCTCCCCGTCGCCTTCGGCTGGGCGCAGGGCCCCAACCCGGCCGCGGACGACTTCGGTTCGGCGACGAACCTGGGCCTGGCCGGCGGGACCCTGCTGATCGTCCTGCTCCTGCGCCGGTTCACCACGGGCTTCGTCAAGCAGATCGCCGTACTGCTCGGCCTGGTGGCGGGCACGCTGATCGCGATCCCGTTCGGTGTCACGGACTTCGGGCCCGTCGCGGACGCGGCCGTCATCGGCTTCCCGACCCCGTTCCACTTCGGTGCCCCGCAGTTCCAGCTCGCCGCGATCATCTCGCTGTGCGTGGTGATGGTGGTGTCGATGACCGAATCGACCGCCGACATGCTGGCGTTGGGTGAGATCGTCGACCGCCCGGCCGACGAGAAGACCATCGCGGCGGGCCTGCGCGCCGACACCCTCGGCTCGGCGATCAGCCCCCTCTTCAACGGCTTCATGTGCAGCGCCTTCGCGCAGAACATCGGCCTGGTCGCCATGACCAAGATCCGCAGCCGGTACGTCGTCGCCGCGGGCGGCGGCTTCCTGGTCCTGATGGGCCTGTGCCCGATGGCCGCGTCGCTCATCGCGGTCGTACCGCGCCCGGTGCTCGGCGGTGCGGGCGTGGTCCTGTTCGGCTCGGTGGCGGCCAGCGGCATCCAGACCCTGGTCCGGGCCGGCCTGGACCGGGACAACAACGTCCTGATCGTCGCCGTCTCACTGGCCGTCGGCATCGTCCCGATCACGGCGCCGGAGTTCTACCACGCCTTCCCGGAGACGGCGCGGATCGTCCTCGACTCCGGCATCTCGACGGGCTGTGTGGCGGCGGTGGCGCTCAACCTCGTCTTCAATCACCTCGGCAGGGGCCGCGACGCACAGGACGTCACCCACCCCATGGAGGCAGGGGAGGAGATCACCGGGGCGACCCGGGCCCCGGCCACGCCATGAGGTCGCCGAACAACTCGGCCTGCTCGACGGCGTCGTCCCACGCATGGTGCGTGTGACGGCGCCTCGACGGCGGCGTACCGCCCTGGCTGGCCACGCTGTATGTGCCCGGGCCCTCCCTGACGGAGGCCGTCGCCAGGCGTGGCCCGCTGCCGGTGCCCGCCGTGCTGTGGCTGATGGCGGGGGTGGCCGAGGCGCTGCAGGCCATCCACGGCGCGGGTGAGCCTGGACATGACGGTCTGGAAGGAAGCGGCCTAGTCGCCCCGGGGCGACATGCGATCGCCCCGGCAGAACTCCGGGAGTCCTGCCGGGGCGAGCGGTGTCCCTGTGGGGCCGGATCAGCGGGTGAAGGTCACCCGGTTCTCCTTCAGGGAACCGCAGTTGGAGCCGGTCACCTGCACGTACACGTTCTTGATGTGCCCGCCCCAGTCGACGCAGTGGCCCTTGCCGGTGACGTAGGTCGGTCCGGCGTACGACGTGAAGCTGCCGTTGTCCTCGTGGAACTCCTCGGTGTCGGGGACGTAGATCCACGCGGACATGTCCTGGGCGGTGCCCGGGTTCTTGCGGATGGTCACGACACAGTTCTCGCCGTTGGAGGCGTTGTACGTCAGGTAGACGGTGCCCAGCGTGCCGACGGGCGCCGAGTTCACGGTCTTGTAGGCGCTGCCGCAGACCTTCTGCGGGGTGGTGTTGGGCGCCGCGGAGGCGGGCGAGGCCAGAGCGGCCGTGCTCCCCACCATCAGGGCCGCCACTGCGGCGCCGGACAGAACAGAACGGGTGTATCGCATATTTCCCCCTGGTAACCATTGGAGTTGGTTGCTCCTGCATGATGTGACCCACGGGGTATCCGAATGGTTGTGCTCAGTTCTGCCGCGTTCGGAGGGCGACCGCCGCCAGTACCAGCGCGCCGATCGCGATCAACGTCCCTACCTGGAAGGCGAGTTGATAGCCCGCTGCCGTGGCGGCCACCAGTTCCGTGCCGCGCTCGCGCAGGCCGTCGGTGCGGCTCGCGGCCAGGACCGACAGCACCGCCAGGCCCAGTGAACCGCCCACCACCTGTGTGGTGTTGAAGAGCCCGGACGCCAGCCCCGCGTCCTCCTCGCGGGCACCCGACATCGCGAGCCCGGTCAGCGCGGGCATCGCCGCGGCGAAGCCGGCAGCGAGCAGAAGCAGCGGCGGGAGTACGTCGGTGAGGTACGAGCCGTCCACCGGCGCACGGCTCAGCAGCGCCATGCCCGCGACGATGAGGACCAGCCCCGCCAGCAGGACCCGGTACGCCCCGTAGTGCTCGACGGTCCGCGCCGACAGGCCCAGCATCAGCACGCCGATGGCGATCGGCGCCGGCAGGAACGCCGTACCGGTCAGCAACTCGCCGTAGCCCAGGACGCGTTGGACGTACAGCGCGCCGATGAACTGGAAGCCGTACATCGTCGCGATCATCAGGATCTGCACGGCGTTCGCGCCGCTCAGCAGCCGGGAGCCGAACAGGCGCAGCCGCAGCAGTGGACGAGCCGCCCGTGCCTGACGGAGCGTGAACGCCACGAACAGGGCGAGGGCCAGGGCGGCCAGCAGCCAGGTGGCGGTCAGGTCTCGGTCGCCGGCGCCGACGATGACGTACACCGTGAGCATCAGCGCGCCGGTGACCAGCGCCGCGCCCGGGTAGTCGGCGCCCTTGCCGAGCCCGGCGCCGCGGTCCGGCTCCAGCACCCGTAGCGCCGCGAGCAGCGCCACGATCCCGATCGGCAGGTTGATCAGGAAGATCCAGTGCCAGTTCAGGGCCTCGGTCAGCGCCCCGCCGAGGAAGGTGCCGAGTGCGCCGCCCGCCGCGCCGACCGCGCTGAACACCGCGATGGCGCGGGCCTGTTCACGCGGCTCGGGGAACAGCGCCACCAGCATGCCCAGCACCACGGCCGAGGTCATCGCCCCGCCCACGCCCTGCAGGGCGCGCGCCGCGATCAGCATGCCCTGCTCGGTCGCCACCCCACACAGCACGGAAGCCGCGGTGAACACGGCGAGCCCCGCCGTGAACATCCGCTTGCGGCCGACCAGGTCGCCGAGCCGGCCCGCCAGCAGCAGCAACCCGCCGAACGCAATCAGGTAGGCGTTGACGACCCAGGCGAGGCCCGGCCCCGAGAAGCCGAGGTCGGTCTGGACGGCGGGCATGGCGACCGTGACGATGTTGCCGTCCAGGATCGTCATCAGCGTTCCCGCGCACAGGACGACGAGGGACGCCCAGCGGGAGTACGTTCGGTGTGATGTCGGCGTCGGGGACTCGACGATGGCCGTCATGGCGGTCCTGCCTCCGGCTTCTCCAATGGTGCACGACTTGTAACGGGGTACATCGTGAGTGACCATGGGAGAGCGGCATAAGGAGGCAGTTGGATGTCCCAGAGGAACACCGGTGTAACCGTCCAGGCAGTGAACGCGCACGCGTGCCCGGTCCGCGAAGTTCTTGACAGGGTCTCCGGGAAGTGGAGCGTCCAGATCCTCGTCGCCGCCGCGCACGGACCCATCCGCTTCACCGAACTGGAGCGCAGCATCGAGGGCATCAGCCGCCGGATGCTGACCCTCACCCTGCGCAATCTGGAGCGCGACGGCCTCGTCACCCGCACCGTCCATCCGACGGTGCCGCCGAAGGTGGAATACGAACTGACACCGGTGGCGCGGGAGTTGCACGAGACCCTGCAGCGCCTGACCGACTGGGCCGAGCGGAACAGGGTCTACATCGCCCAGTCGCGTGCCACCTACGACGAGGAGCACGACAAGGAGCAGGTCTGACTACAGCCCGAACAGGCTCGGGTCCGTGGACAGTTCCTTGAAGTAGTCCTGCGGGTTCGCCACCAGCTTGCGCTCCTGCAGGTCCAGCAGCCCGCCGACACCCTTGAGTTCGGCCGCCACCGTGCCGTCGGCCTTGCTGATGGTCTGCAGGACACTGAACGTCCGGCCGCCCGACCACTCGAAGGCGCAGGTGATGTCCACCTCGTCACCGGCGAGGAGCTCACGCTTGTAGCGGACGGTCGTCTCCAGTGCGACAGGACCCACGCCCTTGCCTATCAGCCCCGTCTGGGTGATGCCCGCGGCCTGGAGCAGCGACCAGCGCGCGTGCTCGGCGTAGTTGATGTACACGCTCTGGTTGACGTGCCCCTGGGTGTCGGTCTCGTAGCCGCGGACGGTGACCCGGACGGAAAACTGCTCGCTCACTGCTTCCCCTTCTCGCCTTCGGTGCCCAGTGCACCGATCTTGGCACGCATGTCATGCCCGTCGTGGGGACGCAAGCAGATAGCGTGCCCTGGTGCGCGGCTCGGTGTGCTCGCCGACCTGCCAGCCCGCCTCTTCCAGTGTGGCCGCGCAGGCCCGCAGCCGCGCGCCGTCGCTCTCGTGCACGGCTGCGGCCTCCGGCTGCGGGGTTGCCCGCACTTGATACCCGTCCGCGGAGTCCGGCCCGGCCGGAGGGTGGCCGGCCGCCTCCAGCGCAAGCGCGGCGGCCTGCACCAGATGCGTACGCTCCCAGCCGCACGGCCGGTCCACCGCCCCGTCCGGGCTGGTCATCCGGCGCAGCTCCAGCAGACCCTGCCAGGCCCCGCGCACCTCGCGCAGCCGGGCGGGGCCCGAGAGCGGGGCGTCCTCCTCACCGCCGATCCGCGCGGCGAACACGCCCCTGGCCGCGGTGTCCTCGGTCGGTGCGGGTGGTGCCGGCTCGCCCTCCCGTATCCGATGCCCCGCCGGCGTCAGAAAGTGATCGTGCGGCGGCCGCGGGTGCCGGAAAGCGAGGCCCCGCTTCACCAGCGCCGCGAGCTGGGACTCCGTGCCCCTGAGCCGTCCCGTGTCGGGATCGGCGGCGTCGATGACACGCCGCTGGGCGGCGGTCGGCGGTCTGGTCACGGCGTGCTCCTCCCCGGGCGCTCGGGCTGCCCGCCCCGCCTGTCGGCCGGGCAGTCGGCCCCTCTGCTGGGCAGGCTACGACCCGGGTCTGACATTCCACCCGGCGATCACGGGCCGACCGTGCTCGGTACCCAGCCGGCACAGCGTCCCCGTCGCCAGCTGGAACAGCGCCCCGTCCGCCGCCGGCAGCCCGAGCCGCCGGGCCGTGAGCACCCGCAGGAAGTGCCCGTGCGCCACGAGCACCACGCACCCCTCGGTGTTGGCGAAGGCGGCATCCACCTTGGCCAGCATCCGGTCGGCGCGCTCCCCGACCTGTTCCGGACTCTCCCCGGGACGGTCGGGCGGCCCGGGCGCGACCCCGTCCGTGAACAGGAACCACCCCGGCCGCTCGCGCTGGATCTCGACGGTCGTGATGCCCTCGTACCCGCCGTAGTCCCACTCCCGCAGATCGGCGTCGACCCGCATGTCGTGCAGTCCGATCAGCTCCGCGGTCTCCCGCGCCCGTTGCGACGGGCTGACGAACGCCGCTCCGATCCGATGCGAGCGGATCATCGGCACCAGCCGCCGCGCCTCCTCCCGCCCGTGCTCGGTGAGCGGTACGTCCGTCCAACCCGTGTGCCGCCCGGACCGTGACCAGGCGGTCTCGCCGTGCCGGACGAGAAAGAGATCACTCATGTGTCCAGGCTAAGAGCCCAGCGCTCCAACTCCGCGAAGTCACGCTCGCGCAGCCCCTTGCGCGCGTCGACCGGTACGAGCAGCGCGGCCGCGTCATGGTGGGCCGCGACATGCCGTACGTCGAGGTCGGTGATCATGTCGTCGACCCAGACGAAGGGCCGTCCCGCCGCCCACGCGACCACGTGCCGGGTCTTCCAGTACAGCCCGTCGGGGTCCGTCCCGAACAGCTCGGGCCACTCGACGACCGGCAGATCACCCGGCAGCCCGATCACCGGCCCGATCATCTCGTTGGCCTGGTGCTGCCAGGTGGTGGCCCAGGCCAGCTCGTACGGCAGCGCCAGCAGCCGCTCCCCGTGCCCCGGATGCAGGCGCACCTTCAGGCCCCGGCGCAACCGCCGGGACCCCGGAGTCTGCCGGGCGGACCAGTTGGCGGGGTGCAGCCGGCACGTCACATAGCCGCGATGGCGGAGGTACGGGGCGCGGAACGGGTTGAGAGGACCGTCCACGTCGAGGAGCAGCAGAGGGCGGGTACTCATGCACGGGTTCTACCCACCCTGGACGCTCAGGTCTGCCGATAGCCGCTGAGGAAACGTCCGATCCGCCCGATCGCCGCCTCCAGGTCGTCCGCGTACGGCAGGGTCAGGATCCGGAAGTGATCGGGGGCCGGCCAGTTGAAGCCCGTGCCCTGCACGACCTGGATCTTCTCCCGCAGCAGCAGGTCCAGGACGAACTTCTCGTCGTCGTGGATCTTGTGCACCTTGGGGTCGATGCGCGGGAAGGCGTAGAGCGCGCCCTTCGGCTTCACGCAGGACACGCCGGGGATCTCGTTGAGCTTCTCCCAGGCCACGTCGCGCTGTTCGTGCAGGCGGCCGCCGGGGGTGGTGAGCTCCCGGATGGACTGGCGGCCCCCGAGGGCGGCCTGGATGGCGTACTGGGCGGGCGCGTTGGCGCACAGCCGCATGGAGGCCAGCATCGTCAGGCCCTCCAGATAGTCCTTCGCGTGCTGCCTCGGACCGGTCACGACGAGCCAGCCGGAGCGGAAGCCCGCCACCCGGTACGTCTTCGACAGGCCGCAGAAGGTGAGGACCACCAGGTCGGGGGCGAGGGTCGCGACCGAGTGGTGCACGGCGTCGTCGTAGAGGATCTGGTCGTAGATCTCGTCGGCGAAGACCATCAGGCCGTGGCGGCGGGCGAGGTCGAGGATGCCCTCCAGGATCTCCTTGGGGTACACCGCGCCGGTCGGGTTGTTCGGGTTGATGATGACCACGGCCCGCGTGCGGTCCGTGATCTTCGACGCCATGTCGTCCAGGTCGGGGTACCAGTCGGCCTGCTCGTCGCACAGGTAGTGCACGGCCTTGCCGCCGGCGAGGGTCGTCACCGCCGTCCAGAGGGGGAAGTCCGGGGCAGGGATGAGGATCTCGTCGCCGTCCTCGAGGAGTGCCTGTACGGCCATGGAGACCAGCTCGGACACGCCGTTGCCGAGGAAGACGTCGTCGACGTCGACCTCCAGGCCCAGCGTCTGGTAGCGCTGGGCCACGGCCCGGCGGGCGGAGAGGATGCCGCGCGAGTCGGTGTAGCCGTGCGCCTGGGGGAGCGTCCGGATCATGTCCTGGAGGATCTCCTCCGGTGCCTCGAAGCCGAAGAGCGCGGGGTTGCCGGTGTTCAGGCGCAGCACGCTGTGGCCCGCCTCCTCCAGCGCGTTCGCGTGCTCGATCACCGGACCGCGGATCTCGTAACAGACCTCGCTCAGCTTGCTCGACTGCCGGAACTCCATGCGCGCTCGCCCCTCCGGTTTCGTGTGTTGCTTGGTTTTACCAAGTTCACGCTTGGAAAGTCCAACAACATGTCTAGACTGCGTCGCATGTCACCTCGCCGAAGCTACGACCAGTACTGTTCCGCCGCCCGTGCGCTCGACGTCGTCGGCGACCGCTGGACCCTGCTGATCGTCCGGGAGCTGCTGGCCGGCCCGCGGCGCTACACCGACCTGCACGCCGACCTGCCGGGCGTCAGCACGGACGTACTCGCCTCGCGGCTGAAGGACATGGAACGGGACGGCATCAGCACGCGGCGCAAGCTGCCCCCGCCGGGAGCGGCGTACGTGTACGAACTCACCTCACGGGGGCGGGAGTTGCTGCCCGTTCTCCAGGCGCTGGGGGAGTGGGGGCAGCCCGAGCTCGGCGAGCGGCGGGCCACCGACGCCGTGCGAGCGCACTGGTTCGCGCTGCCTCTGCTGAGGTCGCTGGAGGGGGAGGGACTGGTCGAAGTACGTCTGGAAGAAGGGGACTTCCACCTGTACGTCGGCGCCGAGGAGGGGCCGGTCCACGGCGACGGGCCCGCGCCCGGTGAGCCCGACGCGCGGCTGGTCCTGGACTCCGCGACGTGCGAGGCGGTCGCGCGGGGGGAGTTGAGTGTGGCGGACGCCGTACGGGACGGCCGTATCGCGGTGAGCGGGGGCGGGACCCTGGCCAAGGCCCTGCTGGACGTCTGATCACCGACGAGGCCCGCCGTACGGTCATGTACGGCGGGCCTCGTCGATCGGCGTGACGAGCCGTCAGGCGCCCGGCGGCACCCGCGACGGCCGCCCCGGCCCGCGCGTCAGCGTGTACCCGCCGACACCCGCGAGCGCGGCCAGCGCGCCGCCGATCGCCGTCCACACCCAGCGGTCGGACCACCAGCCGGACGCCCAGCCGTCCTCGGGCTCGATGCTGGACAGCACGGCCGAGGCGGACGAACCCTCCTCGTCGTCCTGCGACTTGACGGCGACCCCGGGCACGAGCGGCTCAGCCAGCGCCCCGTCGACCGCGGCCGAACCGCCGATGTCCTCGGAGTCGACCCGGACCTGGGCGCCGACCGGCAGACCGAGGTCGGAGGTGGGCACGTCCACGACCGACAGACGGATGTAGTACGTGCCCGGCAGCGGGTCGTTGGCCCAGGGCTCCGACCAGCCGCGGGCGGTGCGCAGGACGCAGGCCAGCTCGACCGTGCCCGCGTTCGCCGCCGCGGTGCGGGTCTGCGCCCCGTACTGGCAGGCCTGACGGCGGCGCAGGCCGTCGTACACGTCGATCTGCCAGGTCTCGGCGGCATGCGTGTCGGGCAGCTTCACGGTCGCCTTGACGGTGGGGCGCAGGCCGGCGTCCGCGGGGAACGACCAGTACAGGTAGTCGCCCGTGGAGGCGTTCGCGGTGGCCGTCTGCCCCTGCTCGATCTCGGTCGCGGTCCGGAAGGAGGTGCCCGCCTGAGTCGGCGCGCCGCCGTCCTCCGAAGCGCTGGGGGACGGAGAGGTGTCGGCGACCGCAGGGGTAACCGCCAGCCCGAGCATCAGCAGGGCCGTGCTCAACACACGTGTGATCCGCATCAGTTGGTCCTCCAGACCGCGACGCGCCAGCGCGACAGCCAGCCCCAGACGAGACCGGCGAGGAAGCCGGTGAGGATCAGCGCGCCGAGCAGCCACCAGCCGCGCCCGAGGCCGAAGGAGGCCACGTCGCTCGACTGCGACGGCCCGTCCACGACGTCGATGGTCAGCTCCAGCGGCAGCCCGGGCGTGCTCTGCACTTTGGATCCGGCCGAGAAGGAGTGGGTGACCTGGAGACACACGGTCTCGGCGGCCGCGGCGGTCTCGTCCTCGTCGTCGGCCTCCGCCTTCGGGTAGCGCAGGCCGGTGGACACGACATCCGTACGGCCGTTGCCCGCCGCCTCGCCGCGCACGATCTCCCGGCCGGGCGCGGTCACCGCCCGCAGCAGGACGCCGTACGAGGGGTTCACGGCCCGGTCGGCCGCCACGCTCACCGAGGCGCGCAGCTCCTGGCCGGGCTCGACGTCCACCCGGTACCAGCGCTGCTGCCCGAACTCCGCGCGGTCGGTGTACAGGCCGGACTTCAGCGTCGGCGCCTTGGCGCACTGGTCCGCGCCCGTCGTCGCGACCGGCGTCACCACCGGATCGGCCGCCCGGTCCACCAACTGGTTGACCTTGTCGGTGAGTTCCTCCGTGTGCTCGACGGAGGTGAACGTCCCGCCGGTCGCCTCCGCGATACAGCTGAGCTGCTGCCGCATCTTGGTGTTCGGGACCAGGCCGAGCGTGTCGATGGTCAGACCGATGCCCTTGGCGGCGATCTCCCGGGCCACCTCGCACGGGTCGAGCGGGGCGCAGGTGTCCTCGCCGTCGCTGATCAGCACGATCCGCTTGGAGCCCTCGCCGCCGTCGAGGTCGTCGGCGGCCTTCAGCAGCGCGGGACCGATCGGCGTCCAGCCGGTCGGCGTGAGGGTCGCCACCGCCGTCTTGGCCTCGGTGCGGTCCAGCGGGCCGACCGGGTAGAGCTGCGCGGTGTCCTTGCAGCCCGTCCTGCGGTCGTCGCCCGGGTAGTTGGCGCCCAGGGTGCGGATACCGAGCTGAACTTCTTCGGGCGTCGCGTCCAGCACCTCGTTGAAGGCCTGCTTCGCCGCGGCCATCCGGGACTTGCCGTCGATGTCCTTGGCCCGCATCGAGCCGCTCACGTCGAGGACGAGATCGACCTTGGGCGCCAACGCGCTGGTCTCATCGGCAACCGCCCCGGCCGGGAACGCCATCCCGGCCGCGAGCGCGGCGAGCAGGGCGCAGGCCCCGGTCACCAGCCGTGTTCTTGTGATCATCGGCGGATCTTATTGATCAGAGGTGTCCCGCTTCAAAACGAGGTCAGAACACCTCGGTGACCAGCGGATGGGGCAGCTCCGCCCACTGGTCCCCGGGCGTCCCCGGCGACAGCCGCATCAGCGTCAGCGCCTTCGTCGGCAGCGGCTCCTCGCACAGTGCGGCGAGATCCCCGGTGTCCGGCAGCTCCCGTACGGCCGCCTCCAGTGCCCCGCGCAACGCCGCGCCCGAGCCCGCCGTACCCGCCAGCGCCCCGGCCACCATCGAGCCGAACAGCTTGCGTCGCAGGGTCGGCACGTCGTCGGTGACGATCCGGCCGGTCAGCTCCGGCAGCGGGATGCCGTGCCGGGCCAGCCGGGCCGGGCTGACGCGGATGTCGGCGAGGTCGCGGTAGACCAGCCTGACCGGGGAGCCGTCCGCCGACAGCACCACGAGCAGGTTCTGGCCATGGGCCTCCAGCGCCACGCCCAGCTCCAGCAGCCGCAGCCCCACGGTCAGGGCGAGACGCGTGAACTCGGCCAGCCACGCGGGCGATTCGGGCAGTTCGGTGGTGGCCAGCGCGGCCACCGGTACGACCCGCTCGTCGGACCCCGCGTACACCTGCGGCGACTCGCGCAACACCGCCGCCAGATCGGGGGAGCCGGCCGTGGCGGCACCCAGCGTGCGGGTGACGTGAAGCAGCCCGTCCATCCGTGCCGCCGGCTCCGCCGCGAAGTCCGACAGGGTGGCCGACAAGCCGATGGAGTACACCGAGATGTCCCGCACCGAGGACGTGAGCCGCGCGCTCAACGCGGTCTTCACATGCGGTCCGTCGGGCAGGGCGAGCGTACGCAGGGACATCAGCGGGTGCGCGGCGATCCCGTCGCCGTGGGGGGCACAGGGGCGCTTGAGCACATGCTCGGCCTGCCACGGATGCACCGGGATCAGCAGCCGCTCCCCGTCCCGCAACTCCTCCGGCCACCGGCCCGTCACCAGGCACTCCGCCGCCCGCACCGGCACCGGCCCCAGCGTCACCACCGGCCGGTGCTCGGGCCCGTACGCCAGCTGCTCCGCGACCGAGAAGCCCGGCCGGGAACGGCAGTTGGGATGGAACGGATGCCCGTCGACCACCCGCTGCTCCCACCCCCAGTCGGACACCGGCCACTCCTTCGGGTGACCGCCCTGTCCTGCCCGCGACAGTGCCAACGAGGCGACACTGTGGCCGAGTTCGGCGGCGAAGGACGTGCCGTGCGGCACGGAGAGGTCGGTCAGCAGCCGGGCCGGATCGTCGTACGACGTGTCGTCGAGCCGTACGGCCGTGACATACGCGGCGGTGGCGTACGGGTCCGCACGCGGGCCGTGCAGCCGGCGCCCGTCCGAAAGGCACAGGGTGAGGCCCTCCCTGCCCGGCTCACGGCGGGCGACCCACGGCAGGGGCTCGTGCGCGAGGGCACGCCACAGCCGGGTCAGCACGGCAGCCCGGGCCCCGGGCAGCTCGGCGGCGTACCGCGACGCGAGTTCGGGGCGTACGTCGGCCAGATCGGCGCCGACCTCGGCCTCGGCGCTGGGGAGACGGTGCACGGGCGGGCTCCTCGGGTACGAGTAGGACGTCGGCCCAGGTGCCGACGACAGACATACTGATCGTCTTCCCTCCGGAACGGACCGTAGAGAACGAGTGGAGCGAGTGCACCTCAACCCCTTGTCAGCCGCTGCCGACGCCCACGCGGTCGCGCCCTTGCTGAACTGCCTCCTCCGGGAGGTGGCCGAGCCCGTTCCGGGCCCGGGCGAGCGGCGCGTCCACCGGCTGCACGGCACGGGCCGCCTGCTGCGGGTGCTCGGCGAACGCCGGCCCGCCGAGCCCGAGGTGCGAGCGGACGGGACCTGGCAGCGCGTCGGGCACACCGAACTCGTCAAGTTGGTCGCCGACGAGCTGCGCCGCCACACCGGTCTGTCCAACCACGAACTGCCCGCCGAGATGATCGACAGCCGGGACACGGTGGCCGCGCTGCTCACCGCACGCGCGCGTGCCACGCCGCCGGACGACCCCTACCTCCGCTCCGAGCAGTGCCTCCTCACCGGGCACCCCTACCACCCCGCCCCCAAGGCGCGCGGCGGCGGCCCGCCCGCGGCCTGGCTGCCGTACGCCCCCGAGGCACACGCCCGCTTCCCGCTGACGCTGCTCGGTCTGCGCGAGGACGCGGTCGTCGAGGAGGGCGACACCTCCGCCCTGGACGCCTTCGGCGAGGCGCCGCCCGGTTACCGGCTGCTGCCCGCGCACCCGTGGCAGCTGGACCTGGTCGGCCGGGAGCTCGCGGAGGCCTTCGCCGACGGCCGGCTGATCCGGCTCTGCACGACCGGCTTCGACGCGTGGCCGACGGCCGCGATCCGCACGCTGTACGTCCCCGAGGGCGCCCCCGAGTCCGCCTCCGCGGGCGACCTCTTCCTCAAGTTCAGCCTCGACGTCCGCATCACCAACGACATCCGTCGGCTGTGGCGTCACGACCTGCTGGAACTCCGCAGGACCGATACGGCGGCGTCCCGCGCGTTCGCGACGGGCCCCGGGGCCTGGCTCTCCGACCGCGGATACCGCACCGCCGACTTCGCCTTCGAGGAACTGGCGGTCCTGGTGCGCGACGGCTTCCAC
The DNA here is from genome assembly GCF_036173045.1 of Streptomyces sp. NBC_00299. Classification (GTDB taxonomy): domain Bacteria; phylum Actinomycetota; class Actinomycetes; order Streptomycetales; family Streptomycetaceae; genus Streptomyces; species Streptomyces machairae. Next base: position 1,970,554 of record NZ_CP108039.1, on the reverse strand, counting down.
GGCCACCTGATGCCCGGTGCCACTCCGATTCTCGCCGCGGGCCTCGTGGAGGGCTTCGAAGGCAGCCGGCTCGGCGACGCGGCCTGGTGGGAGGCGTACTTGCGCGCCGTCGTACCGCCCGCCCTCGCGGCCTTCGCCGATCACGGCGTCGTCCTGGAGGCCCACCTGCAGAACACGCTGGTCGCCGTCGACACCGACGGCATCCCGGTGCAGGCCCTCTTCCGGGACGCCGAGGGCGTGAAGCTGCTGCCGAAGGTGTCCCGTGAGGCCGGCTGGGAGCGGCTCGTGTACACGCTCGTCGTGAACCACCTCTGCGAGGTCGCTGCGGCCCTCGCGGAGCGTCACCAGGGCTTCGACCCCTGGCCCGCCGTACAGCGCGAACTGGCGCGCCATGACCTCCCCGAGATCCCGGCCCTGCTGTCGTCCCCCACCCTCCCCGGCAAGACCAACCTGCTGCTGCGCTGGACGGGCGCGGACGGCGCCGACGCCCGGTACCTGCCCCTCCCGAACCCGCTGGCCGGGTGAGCGCTGACTTACCCTGGCGGGTGTGCTGCGCGATGTGACTGCTGTTCGATACGTGACCCCGTTGCGGTCCGGCGGCTCCGTGCCCGGAGTCGTCGAGGCCGACGACCTCGGCACGTACGTCGTGAAGTTCACCGGTTCCGCGCAGGGGCGCAAGGCGCTGGTCGCCGAGGTGATCGTCGGCGAGCTGGCCCGCGCCCTGGGGCTGCGCTTCCCCGAGCTGGTCCTGGTCCACTTCGACCCCGCCGTCGCGGACAGCGAGCCGCACCAGGAGGTGCGGGACCTGCACGCCGCCAGCGCGGGGATCAACCTCGGCATGGACTTTCTGCCGGGCGCCCGGGACTTCACCCCGGAGGTCGCGAAGACCTTCCCCGTCGACCCGCTGGAGGCGGGCCGGATCGTCTGGCTGGACGCCCTGACCACGAACGTCGACCGCACGGTGCACAGCTCGAACCTGATGATCTGGCCCACCCTCGGCACGGTCCCGCCGCGCCTGTGGCTGATCGACCACGGAGCGGCCCTCGTCTTCCACCACCGCTGGGACGGCGCGGACCCGGCGAAGTCCTACGACTTCCGCCACCACGCCCTCGGCCACTACGCCCCCGACGTGCGCGCCGCGGACGCGGAGCTGGCGCCCAGGGTGAGCGAGGAACTGCTGCGCGGGATCGTGGCCGAGGTGCCGGACGCCTGGCTGGCGGACGAGCCCGGCTTCGAGACGCCCGATGCCCTCCGCGAGGCCTACGTCGGCCACCTCCACGCACGCGTGCAGGCGTCCTCCGCCTGGCTCCCCACCGACTTCCCCACCCGGGAGGAACTCGCCGCCGAGCAAGCCCTGCGGGCGGCGAAATCACAGGAAGGCCGGCCGAAGTGGCTGAAGCAGGTGCCCGACCTGCACGGCAAGCCGGCCGCGGAACAGGATTGGTCGGTGCACCTCGGATGAGTGGCCGTGTCGAGATCGAGTACTGCACCCAGTGCAAGTGGCTGCCCCGGGCCGCGTGGCTGGCGCAGGAGTTGCTGACGACCTTCGAGGCGGAACTGACCGAACTCGCGCTCAAGCCCGGCAAGGGCGGGATCTTCGTCGTCCGCGTCGACGGCGATGTGGTCTGGGACCGCCGCGAGCAGGGCTTCCCCGAGCCGACGGCCGTCAAGCAGGTCGTACGCGACCGAGTGGCCCCGGGAAAGTCCCTGGGCCACTCGGACAAACCGGCTTCCTGAGGGCTCAGCCCCTCAGCTGCTCGTACGCCGGCAGCGTCAGGAAGTCCGCGTAGTTCTCGTCGAGGGAGACCTCCAGGAGCAGGTCGTGGGCCTGCTGCCAGTGGCCGGCCGCGAAGGCCTCCTCGCCGATCTCGGCGCGGATGTTCGCCAGTTCCTCGGCGGCGACCTTGCGGGCCAGCTCGGGGGTGGCGTGCTCGCCGTTCTCGAACTCGACGTCCGCGTTGATCCACTGCCAGATCTGGGAGCGGGAGATCTCGGCGGTGGCCGCGTCCTCCATGAGGTTGAAGATGGCGACCGCGCCGAGGCCGCGCAGCCAGGCCTCGATGTAGCGGATGCCGACCTGCACGGCGTTGACCAGGCCCGGGTACGTCGGCTTGGCGTCCAGGGAGTCGATGGCGATCAGGTCGGCCGCCTGCACGGAGACGTCCTCGCGCAGGCGGTCCTTCTGGTTGGGCTTGTCGCCGAGGACCTTGTCGAAGGACTCCATGGCGATCGGGACCAGGTCGGGGTGGGCGACCCAGGAGCCGTCGAAGCCGTCGCCGGCCTCGCGGTCCTTGTCGGCGCGGACCTTCTCGAAGGCCACCTTGTTGACCTCGGCGTCCCGGCGGGACGGGATGAAGGCCGCCATGCCGCCGATCGCGTGCGCACCGCGCTTGTGGCAGGTGCGCACGAGGAGTTCGGTGTACGCGCGCATGAACGGGGCCGTCATGGTGACCGCGTTGCGGTCCGGGAGGACGAACTTGGTGCCGCCGTCACGGAAGTTCTTGACGATGGAGAACAGGTAGTCCCAGCGGCCGGCGTTCAACCCGGCGGCGTGGTCGCGGAGTTCGTAGAGGATCTCCTCCATCTCGTACGCCGCCGTGATCGTCTCGATCAGGACGGTCGCGCGGACGGTGCCCTGCGGGATGCCGACGTAGTCCTGCGCGAAGACGAAGACCTCGTTCCAGAGGCGGGCCTCCAGGTGCGACTCCGTCTTCGGGAGGTAGAAGTACGGGCCCTTGCCGAGGTCGAGCAGCCGCTGGGCGTTGTGGAAGAAGTACAGGCCGAAGTCGACGAGGGCGCCGGGGACCTGCTCACCGTCGATCTGGAGGTGACGCTCGTTCAGGTGCCAGCCGCGCGGGCGCATGACGACGGTCGCGAGCTCTTCGCCGGCGCGCAGGGCGTACGACTTGCCGGACTTCGGGTCGGTGAAGTCGATGTTCCGGGTGTACGCGTCGATCAGGTTGATCTGGCCGAGGACGACGTTCTCCCAGGTCGGCGCGGAGGCGTCCTCGAAGTCGGCCAGCCAGACCTTCGCGCCCGAGTTGAGGGCGTTGATGGTCATCTTGCGGTCGGTGGGGCCGGTGATCTCGACCCTGCGGTCCTGCAGCGCGGGCGGGCACGGGCCCACCGACCAGGAGTCGTCCGCGCGGATGGCGGCGGTCTCCGGGAGGAAGTCGAGGGTGGAGGTGCGGGCGATCTCGGCGCGGCGCTCCGCACGGCGGGCGAGGAGTTCGTCACGCCGGGGCGTGAACCGGCGGTGCAGCTCGGCCACGAAGGCGAGGGCCGCTTCGTTAAGGACCTCCTCCTGCCGGGGCAGGGGCTCGGCGTCGACGATGGCCAGCGGGGACGGCGCTGGTGCGGACATGAGCTGTCACTTCCTTCAGCGAACTACGGAGACGAGCGGTCGAGCTTTGGCACCGGGTGCCAGTCTTCCCGGATACGGCTGGGAGCGCCCGTGGAGCAGTCGGGCGCTTCTGAACAGTGGATACTAGTTTCCTCATGGTGGAAGTTCAATGGTTTGTTGATGTCGAGATTCTCTGAGTCGAGGCAAGGTGGCTCTGGGTGCCACCGCCTTCACTCAAGGTGGGTGAGATCGGCCTCCGTGTCGATGTCGTACGGCCGGGCCACGTCCCCGCACTCGACGAGCCCGATCGCGTCCTCGTGTGCCTTCAGATAGGCGCGTGCCCCTCGATCGCCGGTCGCAGTCGCCGCGATGCCCGCCCAGTGGGCGGCGCCGAAGAGCACGGGATGCCCGCGTACGCCGTCGTAGGCGGCCGAGACGAGCGACGCCTCGTCCCCGTAGGCGGCGAGCACGCGTGCGACCGCTTCCGGTCCGATGCCGGGCTGGTCGACGAGCGACACCAGCGCCGCCCGCGCGCCCGTGTCCGCGAGCGAGTCGAGCCCGGCGCGCAGGGAGGAGCCCATCCCGTCGGCCCAGTGGGGGTTGTCCACCAGGACGCAGTCACCGAGTTCCGCCTGCTCCCGTACGGCGGCGGCCTGTGCGCCCAGCACCACGTGCACGCGGGCGCAGCCGGCCGCGCGCAGTACCCCGACCGCGTGCTCGACGAGCGGTCGGCCGCGGTGCCGGAGCAGGGCCTTGGGGCGTCCGCCGAGCCGCCGTCCACCCCCGGCGGCGAGCAGCAGAGCCGCGACCAGGGGGGCTTCTTTCTCAGTCATGCGTCCTGCATACCTGACGCCCGCCGCCGCAGCCGGTGTCGTTGGGCTGAATTTCGGTCCGTATGGTGGCGCGCCCGGCAGCGGTGGCGTTTACTGACCCGCGTCCCCGGCGCCCGACCACCGTCAGGGGGGCTCGACGGGGGATGTGTGACTACTGGCGCACAACGGCGCGCGAGGGGGAGCTTTGTTGCGAAGCTTGAGGCAGAGGCCGGTGACGGGCAGCGACGAGGACCTGAGGGTGGCGGGACTGCGGACGGCCGTGTCCCGTCTGCGCCGCGAACTCGCCGCGCACCCCGGCGAGTTCCCCGACCGGGGCATCGCCGAGGACGAACTCGCCGCGCTGGCCGCTATGACGATCGAGGGTGCTCCCGAAATCCCGCGCCTGCGCCGGTCGTTACTGCTGATCGCGGGCGCGATCGGCTCGGTGAGCGCGCTGTCCCGGGGCCTGTCGGCCGTACGCGACGCGGTGGAGCTGTTCGGGGAACCGCCGCGTCGTTGAGTCCCCGGACCTGATCTAGGCGGTCGGCGTCGAGGTGGCCAGGGCCTCCGACAGTTCGACGGCCACCTGCTGGAGCATCGGCACGATCTTGTCCGTCGCCGCCTCTGTCACCCGTCCTGCCGGGCCGGAGATCGAGATGGCCGCCGCGGTGGGGGAGTCGGGGACGGGGACGGCGAGGCAGCGGACGCCGACCTCCTGCTCGTTGTCGTCGATCGCGTAGCCGTTCAGACGTACCTCCTCCAGGGCCGCGAGGAAGCCGTCCGGTGTGGTGATCGTCTTCTCCGTCGCGGCCGGCATGCCGGTGCGGGACAGCAGGGCCCGCACCTCCTCCGGCGGGAAGGAGGCGAGCAGCGCCTTGCCGACACCGGTGGAGTGCGGCAGCACGCGCCGGCCGACCTCGGTGAACATGCGCATCGAGTGCTTGGACGGCACCTGGGCGACGTACACGATCTCGTCGCCGTCGAGGAGGGCCATGTTCGCCGTCTCGCCGGTCTCCTCGACCAGCCGGGCGAGGTACGGGCGGGCCCAGGTGCCCAGCAGCCGGGACGCGGACTCGCCGAGGCGGATCAGGCGCGGGCCGAGGGCGTAGCGGCGGTTGGGCTGCTGGCGTACGTATCCGCACGCGACGAGCGTCCGCATGAGGCGGTGGATGGTGGGCAGCGGCAGCCCGCTGCTCGCGGACAGCTCGCTCAGGCCGACCTCGCCGCCCGCGTCCGCCATCCGTTCCAGCAGGTCGAAGGCGCGCTCGAGGGACTGGACGCCACCATTGGAGCTGGACCTGGCGGAGTCGGTGGTGCTGGCGCTGGACGTCGGCACGGCGTTCCTTTCGGGACCGGTAGGAGCTCAGAAGCCTACCCGTCGGTCGGTTGACTCCCCGCTTGTGCATAGCTATGTTCTGCTTGCCGGAATTATAATTCCGCTTTGTGGAAACGTCCAGAGTGTGGCGGGTGGGTGCACTGTGGAGAAGTGTGCCCTTGACGGCGCGGGAACGGGAGCGGAGACTCCTTCAACAGAAAGTTGAATTCCGTTACGCGGAAGTAAACGGCGGCAGAGAGGGGTCCGGGTGTCCGACGCTGAACTGGTGCTGCGCTCGACGCGCGTCATCACCCCGGAGGGGACACGGGCCGCCTCGGTCCTGGTCTCCGCCGGCAAGATCACGGCCGTACTCGGGTACGACGCCGAAGTCCCGTCCGACGCCCGCCTGGAGGACCTCGGCGACGACGTCCTGCTGCCCGGCCTGGTCGACACGCACGTGCATGTCAACGACCCGGGCCGCACCGAGTGGGAGGGCTTCTGGACCGCCACGCGCGCCGCGGCGGCCGGCGGCATCACCACCCTCGTCGACATGCCGCTCAACTCCCTCCCGCCGACCACGACCGTCGACAACCTCCGCGTCAAGCAGGAGGTCGCCGCCGACAAGGCGCACATCGACGTCGGCTTCTGGGGCGGCGCCCTGCCCGACAACGTCAAGGACCTGCGGCCGCTGCACGAGGTCGGCGTCTTCGGCTTCAAGGCCTTCCTGTCGCCGTCCGGCGTGGACGAGTTCCCGCACCTCGAGCGGGACCCGCTGGCCCGCTCCATGGCTGAGATCGCCGCGTTCGACGGCCTGCTCATCGTGCACGCCGAGGACCCGCACCTGCTCGCCTCCGCGCCGCAGCAGCCGGGACCCAAGTACACCGACTTCCTGGCCTCCCGCCCCCGGGACGCCGAGGACACGGCCATCGCCCAGCTCATCCGCGAGGCGAAGGCCCTGCGCGCCCGCGTGCACGTGCTGCACCTGTCCTCCAGCGACGCCCTGCCGCTGATCGCCGAGGCGAAGGCGGACGGCGTCCGGGTCACCGTCGAGACCTGCCCGCACTACCTGACCCTCACCGCCGAGGAAGTCCCGGACGGCGCCAGCGAGTTCAAGTGCTGCCCGCCGATCCGCGAGTCCGCCAACCAGGACCTGCTCTGGCAGGCGCTGGCCGAGGGCACGATCGACTGCATCGTGACCGACCACTCCCCGTCCACGGCCGACCTGAAGACCGACGACTTCGCGACGGCCTGGGGCGGCATCTCCGGACTCCAGCTGAGCCTGGCGGCCGTATGGACCGAGGCCCGTAAGCGCGGGCACGGCCTGGAGGACGTGGTCCGCTGGATGTCCGCGCGGACGGCGGAGCTCGTCGGACTCGACGACCGCAAGGGCGCCATCGAGGCGGGCCGTGACGCCGACTTCGCCGTCCTCGCGCCCGACGAGACGTTCACCGTCGACCCGGCCGCCCTCCAGCACCGCAACCGCGTGACGGCGTACGCGGGCAAGACCCTGTACGGCGTCGTGAAGTCCACCTGGCTGCGTGGCGAACGCATCGTTGCGGACGGCGAGTTCACCGACCCGAAGGGGCGACTGCTCACCCGGACCAACTGAATCCCACCCATCGAATGCGAAAGGCAGACCTGATCACCGTGACGGCGATACCCAGCTTCACCGGCGACGCGAACCCCTACGGCGGCGGCGACCCGTACGCCGACCACCGCACCGCCGACTTCCCGTTCACCCAGTACGCCAACCTCGCCGACCGGGGGCTGGGCGCCGGTGTCATCGCCGCCAACGACGAGTTCTTCGCCCAGCGCGAGAACCTTCTGCTGCCCGAGCGGGCCGAGTTCGACCCCGAGCACTTCGGGCACAAGGGCAAGATCATGGACGGCTGGGAGACCCGGCGGCGGCGCGGCGCCTCCGCCGAGCACCCGTGGCCGACGGCCGAGGACCACGACTGGGCGCTGGTCCGCCTCGGCGCGCCCGGCGTGATCCGCGGGATCGTCGTCGACACGGCCCACTTCCGCGGAAACTACCCGCAGGCGGTGTCCATCGAGGCCACGTCGGTACCGGGTTCGCCGTCGCCGCAGGAGCTGCTGGCGGACGACGTGAAGTGGACGACGCTGGTGCCGCGCACCCCGGTGGGCGGGCATGCGGAGAATGGTTTCGCCATCGCCGTGGAGCAGCGCTTCACCCACCTGCGTGTGAACCAGCATCCCGACGGCGGCATCGCCCGCCTGCGCGTGTACGGCGAGGTGGCCCCGGATCCGCAGTGGCTGGAGGTGCTCGGCACCTTCGACGTCGTCGCCCTGGAGAACGGCGGCCAAGTGGAGGACGCCTCCAACCTCTTCTACTCGCCCGCCACGAACACCATCCAGCCCGGCCGCTCCCGCAAGATGGACGACGGCTGGGAGACGCGCCGACGCCGCGACCAGGGCAACGACTGGATCCGCTACCGCCTCGTCGCCCAGTCCCAGATCCGGGCGATCGAGATCGACACCGCGTACCTGAAGGGCAACAGCGCGGGCTGGGCGTCGGTCTCGGTGAAGGACGGCGAGGACGGTGAGTGGACGGAGATCCTGCCGCGCACCCGCCTCCAGCCCGACACGAACCACCGCTTCGTCCTGCCGAACCCGGCCGTGGGCACGCACGCACGCGTGGACATCTTCCCCGACGGCGGCATCTCCCGGCTGCGGCTGCACGGTTCGCTGACCGAGCAGGGCACGGCCGGGCTGGCGGCACGGCACCAGGAGCTGGGCGGCTGACACCGGTGTGGCGCACCGGATCTCCAACTCCGGTGCGCCTCGCTATCGTTGACCTGGTTGCCGTAGAAGGGCCAGGGGGACGTGATGGGCGTGTTGCTGTACTACCCGACGGTGAATCCGCCCACCGAAGTCGTCCACCAGGCCCTGCTCTACTGGGACGGCATCGCCTCGGTCGTGCCCCGCGACCCCCGTGTGTACGAGGCGCTCGTCGGCGCCGAACTGCGGCGGCTGGAAGAGCGTGAGCTGTACCGGCCGCTCGCCTTCACGCCTGAGACGCTCGATGTCCTGGACGGCTACGGGCCCTCGCCCCACTCGGGCCAGAACTGGTCCGTCCTGACCCATGAGCTCCAGCGGATCGCGGCCCGCCCGGATCCGCCCGGGCCCACCTCGCCGCCCGAAGCAGTCCTCTACACGTCGAAGATCAGCCACCGGCTCAAGCAGCAACTCATGGAGCTGGGGCTGGCCACCAACCTCGTGCCCTGGGAACTCAGCGCGCAGCTCTCCGTCTCCAAGGAGGTCCAGGCCCTGGTCGTCGGCGTGCTGGCCCGCGAGCTCGCCGCCGCCACGGACATCGCCCTGTTCCCGTACACGGACAGCGAGGACGCGTACCGCAACACCCTGCGCCCGGTGTCCCCGACCCGCAGTCTGGCCTGGGAGGTGGAGCTGGGCCGGCTGCTGCCCGTCCCGGCGCCGGACACCCCCACCGAGGACGTCCTCGCCTTCCGCGAGAAGTACGCCGACGAACGACGCCGCCTGATGCGCGCCCTGCACGGCATGCTGGGCGAGCTGCGCCGCGACTACGAGCACCCGGCGGACGTCTTCGCCCAGTTGCGGGTGGAACTCTCCGAGGCGGTCGAGGACTACGGGGCGGCCCGCCGCGGCAACCGTATGGCCTGGGTGCACCGTTCGGTCACGGTGTCGGTCGCGCTGGCCGCCGCGGCCGGCGGCGCCCTGCTGCTGCCGGACCTCGGCTGGTTGCTCGGCACGATCGGCGGCTACGCCCTGAACGTGGCCACCCGGGAGATCCGCCCGCTGGCCAGGGCCCGGGACGACCACGACTTCAGCTATCTGCACCGGGTGCAGAGCGGGCTGGTCTGAGGGAGGACGGACGGTGGCGCTGGCGACGAAACGCCCGGGCAGTGCGCGGCTTGAGGAAGGGCGTCCTTGGAGGGTCGCGATCACCTACGCCAACGGATGGCATGCACTCCACCTTTCGTCGGGGGCAGCCGCACCGACGTGGGACGAGATCGACCGGTCCCTCGCCGAGAGCGGCTATGCCCGCACACAGGCGGTGCCTCGTCGGGCTCCCCGAGCCGGTGACGAGTTCGAGGTCGTGGGCTGGAGCTCGTTCGTTCCCGGAGGCCGGCTCCCCTGGGACGAGGACCGCGAGTGGGCCGGGCCGGCCCAGGACGTCACCGTGGCGCTGCCCTCGGCTCAGGTGGGGGAGATCCGCCGGGCCCTGGACACGCTGCGAGCCCACTTCTCGCGGCCCGACCGGACAGAACGGGTCTCCGCGCTGCTCGCGGGCCTGGACGCCGTCGGCACGGTGACGGTGACGCTCCCCGCCGCCACCGCGAGGGACCTCCACTACGCCCTGTCGGCGATCGGCCCCTGGACCGACGGGCTCGACGGCGGCACCGTGCGCGTGGCGGGCGACCTCGCCCGTCACCTGGCCGGGGCGCAGCCCGCCGGCGGCCCCTGGCCCCACGTCCGGGAGACGGTGCAGGACGCCCTGCGCGAGGCCCTGTCCCGCCCGGGTGCCCAGGGGTTGGCCGCCCGGGACGAACTGCTGGCCCTACTCGGCAGATTCGCCGGCGCACACCGGACGGCGACGGCGGCGGACGACGCGGAGCAGGGGCGTCTCCAGGCGGAGCGGACCGCGAAGGAGGGGACGCAACCCTAGGCGACGTCGTCACACCTCGCAGATGTGCGTGCCAGGGCCCGCGACGCCGGGATGATCCAAACGACTGGGCCTAGGCCGCGTGGCCGCCGTCCACCGCGAACTCAGCGCCCGTCACGTAGTCCGCCCCCGCCAGGTACGCGACCATCGACGCCACCTCGTCGGCCGTGCCGAAGCGGCCGAGGGCGGTCAGCGCAGCCTGGTCGCGCGCGTAGGGACCATCGGCCGGGTTCATGTCGGTGTCGATGGGACCCGGGTGGATGACGTTCGCCGTGATGCCGCGCGGGCCCAGCTCGCGCGCCAGGGCCCTCGTCAGGCCGATCAGGGCCGACTTGCTGGTGGCGTAGAGCGTTCCGCCGGGGCCCGGCACCCGCTGGACCATGCAGGAGCCGATCGTGATGATCCTGCCCCCGGCACTCATCCGGGCGGCCGCCGCCTGCGAGGCAAGGAAGACGCCCCGGACGTTCACCGCGAGGACCCGGTCCACGTCCGCGAGCGACAGGCCCTCCAGCGGGCCCAGGACGCCGACGCCGGCGTTGTTCACCAGCACGTCAAGTCCGCCGAGCTGCTGCGCCGTGCGCTCCACGGCGCCCGCCGCCTCGTCCGCGTCCGCGGAGTCCGCCCGCAGGGCCACGGCCCGCCGCCCCAGCGCCTCGACGGCCCGTACGACCTCCTCGGCGGCCTCCTTGCCGTTCACGTAGGTCACGGCGACGTCCGCGCCCTCCCGGGCGAGCCGCAGGGCCGTGGCGGCGCCGATGCCACGGCTCGCGCCGGTGACCAGGGCGACCCTGCCGTGCAGGGTTGCGTCAGTGGTTGTCAGGGATGCATGCGTGGTTGTCATGGGTCCATCCCAGCGCCGCACGGGCCGAAGTGCTGGCGGCGAACGGACACCGAGGTGCCGGGGGCCGGCCCTGGGGAGACGGTCCAGCGATGAGTTGCGGGTGCCGACGGGGTCTGAGGTGATGACAGCAGATCCCACCCCGGAAAACCGGAAAGAGGCACTCCTCATGGGCAAGCTCGTTTCCACCCTCTTCATCACGCTCGACGGCGTCTACCAGGCGCCCGGTGGCCCGGAGGAGGACACCCGCGGCGGCTTCGAGCACGGCGGCTGGAGCTTTCCGTACGCCGACGACGACTTCGGCCAGTTCATGAACGGCGTCTTCGCCCGCCCGGCCGCCTTCCTCCTCGGACGCCGTACGTACGACATCTTCGCCGCGTTCTGGCCGAAGGTGACCGACCCGGCCGACCCGGTCTCCTCCAAGCTGAACGCCCTGCCGAAGTACGTCCCGTCCGCCACGCTGACCGACCCCGCCTGGTCCGGCACCACCGTGCTGAGCGGCGACCTCGCCAAGGAGGTCACCGCCGTCAAGGAGCGCGTCGACGGCGAGCTCCAGGTCCACGGCAGCGGCGCCCTCGTCAGGTCCCTGCTGGCCCTCGGCCTCGTCGACACCCTCCACCTGCTGACCTTCCCGGTGGTGCTCGGCACGGGCCATCGCCTGTTCACGGAGGGCGCCGTGCCCACCGCCTTCAAGCACAGCGGCGGCAGCGTCACGAGTACCGGTGTCGTCATCAGCTCCTACGACCTGGCGGGTCGCCCCGAGTACGGCGCGTTCGGACTCCCCGAGGAGGCCTGATCAGCCGTCTGCGGCGTTCTCGCACGACCTCTCATGGAGATCGGGTGAGGACGCCGGGGCGCACGTTAACTTCCCGAAAACTCATCGGACTTGCCGGGAAAAACTCCGCCATTGACATTGACATGCCACTGTCTACGCGCGTCATCATGAAGCCATGAGATTCCCCCCACGAATCACTCGCATCGGCGCCGCAGCCGCCGTCCTGTCCGCCCTCCTCGTCGGCGGCACCGTCACTGCCACGCCGGCGGCCGCCGCGGTCGGCAGCATCTGCTACAGCAACCTGCCGTCGCAGGCGCACGACACGCTCGACCTGATCGAGCAGGGTGGTCCCTTCCCCTACGACCAGGACGGCACCGTCTTCCAGAACCGGGAAGGCATCCTGCCGAGCCGGTCGTCCGGCTACTACCACGAGTACACGGTCATCACGCCCGGTTCCTCCGACCGCGGAGCCCGCCGGATCGTCACCGGTGAGGAGAACCAGGAGGACTACTACACGGCCGACCACTACGAGTCGTTCGACTTGGTCGACTACGGCTGCTGACCCCCCACGGTCACAGCCGGCGCCGAGGAACGGTGCTGCCTGCCGGAGGTCCGGTACGCGTTCATCCGGGCTTCCGGCTTCCGGCGGCTGCGAACAGCGCGACCGCCAGCACCAGCAGGGCGACGCTCGCGTAGATCTCGAAGCCGTCGAGGAAGTCGAGCCCCTGTACGAGACCCCAGTCCCACGCGGTGAACTCGTTCAGCAGGCCCATGACGCCCTGCGCCAGGGCGATGACTCCCAGGATCTCCAGCAACTGCTTCATGCCATGACTCTCGCCCCGCGGACCCCCCACTCCAATCGGCCGCGGGGCGAGCCATGGCTGACGGAAGTCCCCGTTCCGGGTGGTCCGCCGCGACCAAGGTCGCCGATGCCGCGACTTTGGTCGTCGCTCCCGCCCTCAGGGAAGTGCCGGGACCCGGCACTGCGTAGATTTGTCGACCGTGAGTGGTGACAAGCAGGTGCCCGCACCCCAGGCGTTCGAGGGGCGGCGCTGGCTGCTGCCCTCGGCCCTGATCAAGGAGTTCGACCCCGACCCCGAGCGCCCCGGGCGACCCCGGCGCACCGCGCGGGACTGGGTGGTCGACTTCTCCTGCTTCCTGCTGGCCGTCATCATCGGTCTGCTGGCCGCCGACACGATGCAGGACGAGGACCTCCCCGCCGGATACGCCGTCTTCGACCAGCTGGTCGGCGCGCTCTCCTGCGCCGCGGTGTGGCTGCGCCGCCGCTGGCCGGTCGCGCTCGCCGCCGTGATGGTCCCGGTCGCCCTCCTGTCCAGCACCGCGGGCGGCGCGAGCCTGGTCGCTCTGTTCACCCTCGCCGTGCACCGGCCCTTCCGGTACGTGGCCTGGGTCGCCGGGACGTATGCGGTGCTGAACCCGCTGTACTTCCTGGTGCGTCCCGAGCCCGACATGCCGTACGGCTGGTCGGTCGTCCTGGCTTCGCTGCTGACGGTCGCGGTGGTCGGCTGGGGCATGCTCGCGCGGTCCAAGCGCCAGCTCCTGCTGAGCCTGCGCGACCGAGCCCGGCGCGCCGAGAACGAGGCGCGGCTGCGGGCCGAACAGGCGCAGCGGCTCGCCCGTGAGGCCATCGCCCGGGAGATGCACGACGTCCTCGCGCACCGTCTGACGCTGCTCAGCGTGCACGCGGGCGCCCTGGAGTTCCGGCCCGACGCACCCCGCGAGGAGATCGCGCGGGCGGCCAGCGTCATCCGGGAGAGCGCCCACGAGGCCCTCCAGGACCTACGGGAGATCATCGGCGTACTGCGGGCCGCCGAGCCCGACGACTCCGGCCGTCCGCAGCCGACCCTCGCGGCGCTGGAGGCGCTGGCCACCGAGTCCCGCGAGGCCGGCATGAAGGTCACCCTCGACCAGCGCGTCACCGACCCGGCCGCCGTCCCCGCCTCCGTCGGCCGCACCGCCTACCGCATCGCCCAGGAGGGCCTGACCAACGCCCGCAAGCACGCGCCCGGCACGGAGGTCACGGTCTCGGTGACCGGCGCGCCGGGCGACGGCCTGTGCGTCTCGGTGCGCAACCCGGCGCCCGAGGGCGAGGTGCCGCACGTACCCGGCTCCGGACAGGGCCTGATCGGACTGACGGAACGGGCCACGCTGACGGGTGGCCGACTGGAGCACGGGCCCACCGGGGACGGCGGGTTCGAGGTGCGGGCCCGGCTGCCGTGGGGGTGAGCACCGTCGGTACCGGAGCGGGGCAGCCCAACGGCCGCCCCGCAGTGCGCCGTCCGTCCCCGCCACGCCGTACAACCGTGATTACGTAAGGCACATGACTGCGATCAGGCTCCTCCTCGTCGACGACGACCCGTTGGTCAGGGCCGGGCTGTCCATCATGCTGGGCGGCGCCGACGACATCGAGATCGTCGGTGAGGCGGCCGACGGCTCCGAGGTCGAGGCGCTGGTCGACCGCTCCCGGCCGGACGTGGTCCTCATGGACATCCGGATGCCGTCGGTCGACGGACTCACCGCCACGGAGCGGCTGCGCAGCAGGAAGGACGCGCCACAGGTCGTGCTGCTGACCACGTTCCACGCCGACGACCAGGTGCTGCGCGCCCTGCGCGCGGGCGCCGCCGGGTTCGTCCTCAAGGACACGCCGCCCGCCGAGATCGTCGACGCGGTGCGCCGGGTCGCGGCCGGCGATCCGGTGCTGTCGCCCACCGTGACACGCCAGTTGATGGCCCACGCGGCCGGCGCCGCCGCCGAAACCCGCCGCTCACGCGCGCGTGAGCGGCTCACCGCCCTCAACGACCGCGAGCGCGAGGTCGCCGTCTCGGTGGGCCGAGGGCTGTCCAACGCCGAGATCGCCGCGGAGCTCTTCATGAGCGTCGCCACCGTCAAGACCCATGTCTCCCGCGTCCTGGCCAAGCTGGACCTCAACAACCGTGTGCAGATCGCCCTGTTGGCGTACGACGCGGGACTTCTGGCGGAAGTGGAGGAGGACGGGCACTAGGGCGGGCCCCCGCGCGTTGGCGAAATGTCGAAGGGGGAGTTGTCATGACGGAAGTGATCGCGGGCCCGCCCGGGGAGTGGCTGCCGGGGATGCGCAGTCTGCCGGTGCGCTGGTAGGGGGACGGCCGGCGAGGGGCCCCGAGCCCGGTCCGGTCACATGGCCGTCGCCGGGGTCCCGCCGGGAATCTCTCCGAGCGCGACCGGTCTTCGCTCGCGTCTCGACAGCTCGCACGCCTCGGCGATCCGCAGCGCCTGCAAGGCCTCCCGCCCGTCGCAGGGGTTGGCCCGCTCCCCGCGCACCACCTCCACGAACGCGTTCAGCTCCGCCTCGTACGCGGGACCGAACCGCTCCAGGAACCCGGACCACGGCTTGTCCGCGGCGGGCGGCCCGGTCGGCTCGGTCGACGCGATCGGCGTACGGTCGTCCAGCCCGACCACGACCTGGTCCAGCTCCCCGGCCAACTCCATGCGCACGTCGTACCCGGCGCCGTTCAGCCGCGTCGCCGTCGCCGTGGCGAGCGTGCCGTCGTCGAGCGTGAGCAACACCGCGGCCGTGTCGACGTCGCCGGCCTCACGGAACATCACCGGCCCGGCGTCCGAGCCGGCGGCGTACACATCGACGATCTCGCGCCCGGTCACCCAGCGCAGTACGTCGAAGTCGTGGATCAGCGTGTCCCGGTACAGCCCGCCGGACAGCGGCAGCCAGGCGACCGGCGGGGGCCCCTGGTCGCTGGTCAGGGCGCGCACGGTGTGCAGGCGCCCGAGCCGCCCTGACCGCACCGCCTCACGCGCGCCCGCGTACCCCGCGTCGAAGCGGCGCTGGAAGCCCATGTGCAGAACCGTCCCGGCCGTCTCCACCTCCTCGATCGCGGTCAAGGTGCCCGGCAGATCCAGCGCGATGGGCTTCTCGCAGAAGACCGGAAGCCCCGCCCGTGCTGCCCGACCGATCAGTTCGGCGTGGGCCGAGGTCGCGGTCGTGATCACCACCGCGTCCACGCCCCACCTGAAGATCTCGTCCACGCCAGGCGCCGCCGTCTCGCCGAGCCGGCGCGCCAGATCCAGCGCCCGCGTGCCGTCCGCGTCCGTGAGGATCAGGGAGCCGACGTCGCGGTGACGACTGAGCGTGTTGGCGTGAATGGTGCCGATACGGCCCGTACCGATGACCCCGATGCGCATGGAAACAAAGTGGGGGTTCGGTGCGTAGGCTGTCAATGCGTATGTCCGGACAATCGAACTACACGACTTCCCGTCAACAACGCGTAGAGCTACGCTCGGCCCGTGCCGAAACCAGAAGTGGACCCGACCGTGGAACTCGAGCTCAGTGTGGACCGGAGCAGTCCGGTGCCTTTGTACTTCCAGCTGTCCCAGCAGCTCGAGGCCGCGATCGAGCACGGAGCGCTCACGCCCGGCAGCCTGCTGGGCAACGAGATCGAACTCGCCGCACGCCTCGGCCTGTCCCGGCCGACCGTCCGTCAGGCCATCCAGTCGCTGGTCGACAAGGGTCTGCTGGTGCGCCGCCGGGGCGTCGGCACACAGGTCGTGCACAGCCAGGTCAAGCGGCCGCTGGAGCTCAGCAGCCTCTACGACGACCTGGAGTCGGCCGGCCAGCGCCCGGCGACGAAGGTGATCGTCAACACCGTCGTCCCGGCGTCCGCCGAGGTCGCCGCCGCGCTCGGGGTGGCCGAGGGCAGCGACGTGCACCGGATCGAGCGGCTGCGGCTGGCGCACGGCGAGCCGATGGCGTACCTGTGCAACTTCCTGCCGCCCGCCCTGATCGACCTGGACACCGCGCAGCTGGAGTCCACCGGCCTGTACCGGCTGATGAGGACCGCCGGCATCACCCTGCACAGCGCCCGCCAGACCATCGGCGCGCGCGCCGCCACCGGCGCCGAAGCCGAACGGCTCGCCGAGGAGGAGGGCGCCCCGCTGCTCACCATGCAGCGTGTGACGTTCGACGACACGGGCCGAGCGGTCGAGTACGGCACCCACACTTATCGCCCGAGCCGTTACTCCTTCGAGTTCCAGCTGCTCGTCCGCCCGTGAGATCCGCAGCCGTACGGTCCTGAGCGAGGGGCGGCGGGACCGACCTGGTCGCAATGTCCGGACAATTTACTGTGACGCGCGCCCCCCTTTGTCGCCCCGTTCGGCACCCGGCATGAGCGTGCGGCAGAATCGGGCCTGATGAGCACCTACCGCGACTTCACCGCCCCCATCGGCTCCCGGCGAGCCCCCGTGCTGCGCACGGTCGGCCCGCGGGAGCGCCGTTCGCACCTGACCGCACCCCGCGTGCCCACTGTCGGGATCGACATCGGCGGCACCAAGGTGATGGCGGGCGTCGTGGACGCCGACGGGAACATCCTGGAGAAGCTCCGCGCGGAGACCCCGGACAAGTCCAAGAGCCCGAAGGTCGTCGAGGACACCATCGTCGAACTGGTCCTGGACCTGTCCGACCGGCACGACGTGCACGCCGTCGGCATCGGCGCGGCCGGCTGGGTCGACGCCGAACGCAACCGCGTCCTGTTCGCGCCCCACCTGTCCTGGCGCAACGAGCCCCTCAGAGACCGCCTCGCCGGGCGGCTCGCCGTGCCCGTGCTGGTCGACAACGACGCCAACGCCGCCGCCTGGGCCGAGTGGCGCTTCGGCGCCGGCCGGGGCGAGGACCACCTCGTCATGATCACGCTCGGCACCGGCATCGGCGGCGCGATCCTGGAGGACGGTCAGGTCAAGCGCGGCAAGTACGGCGTCGCCGGCGAGTTCGGCCATATGCAGGTCGTGCCCGGCGGCCACCGCTGCCCGTGCGGCAACCGCGGCTGCTGGGAGCAGTACAGCTCCGGCAACGCGCTGGTCAGGGAGGCGCGCGAGCTGGCCGCCGCCGACTCGCCGGTGGCATACGGGATCATCGAGCACGTCAAGGGCAGCATCGGCGACATCACCGGCCCGATGATCACCGAGCTGGCCCGCGACGGCGACGCCATGTGCATCGAGCTGCTGCAGGACATCGGCCAGTGGCTCGGCGTCGGCATCGCCAACCTCGCGGCCGCCCTGGACCCCTCCTGCTTCGTGATCGGCGGCGGTGTGTCGGCCGCGGACGACCTGCTGATCGGCCCCGCGCGGGACGCCTTCAAGCGCCACCTCACCGGCCGCGGCTACCGCCCCGAGGCCCGGATCACCCGCGCCCAGCTCGGCCCCGAGGCCGGCATGGTCGGCGCCGCCGACCTGGCCCGCCTGGTCGCCCGCCGCTTCCGGCGCGCCAACCGGCGCCGGGTCGAGCGGTACGAGCGCTATGCGCGGTTCGCCGAGGCCCGCCGAGCGTCGCAGGGGTCGGCGTGACCATGTCCGTACCCCGCCAGGCCGACTCCCCGGACGAGCAGCAGCCGACCGAGGACCGTCGCCACAAGATCCGGCGCAGGGCGCTCACCCTGCTCATCATCGTGCTGCTCATCGGCGTGCCGGCCGGTTACCTCGTGATCTCCGCCAACCAGAGCCGCGACAGCGGCAAGGACAAGGAGGAGAAGTACTCGGCGACCGGCCTCACCGAGGGCTGGCCGTCGAAGGTCCAGCGCCGGCTGTACCAGATCCCGGTCCCGGACCCGTCGGGCAAGGTCGCCTACTACGAGACGAACAACTGGCGGACCAGCCGTCTCTACGTCCAGTTCCAGACGCCGGACTGGAACTTCGACTGGTTCCTGAAGACCATGGGCGTCAGCCGGGCCGAGCTGAAGCCGGACGCCATCACCATCAGCGCCCGCGACCAGAAGGTCACCGGCTGGGACTTCAAGCGCCCCGGCCCGTGGTACGGCTTCGTCCACAAGCAGAAGGACCCGGCCCCGACCCAGGACGTCGTCGTGAACATGTCCGACCCGGACAATCCGTTCGTATACGTCGTCTCGCGCACCATCCCTTGATGATCCCGTCGACGACTCAGTGAAGTCCCGGCCCGGACCGGTTGCCCGGACGGATCGCCAGGACCGATCGCCAGGACCGATCGCCAGGACCGGTCGCGGGGCCGATTGTCAGACCCCGCCCGTAGAGTCGAAGACGGTTGATCCGACTCATGGGCGGGAGGTGACAGGACGTATGAGCGACAGGCTCGCGCACGGCGGCGGCACCGCGGTGGCCGAGCGGTCCGGCGACGCCGTCCCCGTCCGCCTCGCTGCCGTCTTCCTGCCCGCCTCCCTGCCGCGCGAGGGGCGGATCGCCTTCTGGGACCCGGAGGGTGGCCCGCTGCCCGCCGAGGACACCGAGCTCACCGTCGTACGACGCCATGGCGCCGGAGTGCGCCGCCGGACCACCCCGGCCCTGTCCTTGCCGCTCGGCGAGGCGCTGCCGCTGCTCGTGCGGGCCCGGCGCGACCCGGCCGCCCACCCCGCCACGGCCTGCTGGGGCGCGGCAGCGCTGCATGCGCTGCGGCTCACCGCGCGCGGCCGGTTGCTGCCCGGCCTGACGCCCACCGGCCACGACGCCTGGCGGGCCGGGCCCCTCGACCCGGACGACATCGCACACCTGCGAGCGGTCGCAGCAGCCCTGCCGTACGAAGGCCACGCGGTCCCGCTGCCCGGCCCGGGGCCGCTGCTGCTGCCCGAACCCGAGGCGCTGTTGCGCTCCTTCCTGGACGCCGTCGCGGACACCCTGCCGCGCACTCCCGCCGCGCCGCACACCTCCGGCAAGCCCTTCGCCGCGCGCGAGGCCCAGCGCCTGCCCGGCGCCCACGACTGGGCGGCCGAGGTCGCCGCCGGCATGGACGCGGGCGTGCGGGTATCGCTGCGGCTGGACCTCTCGGCGTACGACCTCTTCGACGACCGGGACGGCGGCGTCCGCAGCGCGGGCGCGGCGATCGTCCAGGTGCACAGCCTCGCCGACCCCACCCTGGTGGCCGACGCGGCCGCCCTGTGGTCGGGGGAGGCGGACGCTGCCTTCGGGCCGCGCGCGCGTGTGGACGCGGCTCTGGCGGTGCGGCGGGCGGCCCGGGTGTGGGCCCCGCTCGACCGGCTGTCCGAGCAGGACGTGCCCGACGTGCTGGCCCTGTCCGACGACGAGTTGGGCGACCTGCTCGGCGTGGCGGCGACCCGCCTCGCGGCGGCCGGAGTGGCGGTCCACTGGCCCCGGGACCTGGCCCAGGACCTGAGCGCCGCCGCGGTCGTACGGCCCGCGCCGGGCTCGGCGACCGACGGCACCGGTTTCTTCGAGAGCGAGGAACTCCTTCAGTTCCGCTGGCAGTTGGCGATCGGCGGCGATCCGCTGAGCGAGGCCGAGATGGACGCGCTCGCCGAGGCGCACCGCCCGGTCGTCAGGCTGCGGGACAGCTGGGTGCTGGTCGACCCGGCCCTGGTGCGCAAGGCCCGCAAGCGCGAACTGGGCCTGCTCGACCCGGTCGACGCGCTGTCCGTCGCCCTCACCGGCAGCGCGGACGTCGACGGCGAGCCGGTCGAGGCGGTACCGGTCGGCGCTCTGGCCGCCCTGCGCGACCGGCTGACGTCGGGGGTGCGCCCGGCCGAACCGCCGCCGGGGCTGCGGGCGACGCTGCGGGACTACCAACTCCGGGGCCTGGCATGGCTGGACCTCATGACGTCCCTCGGACTCGGCGGCTGCCTGGCCGACGACATGGGACTCGGCAAGACGATCACGGTCATCGCCCTGCACCTGAAGCGCGCGCGGACGGCCCCGACCCTGGTCGTCTGCCCGGCCTCGCTGCTGGGCAACTGGCAACGGGAGATCACCCGTTTCGCGCCCGGCGTCCCCGTCCGCCGCTTCCACGGTCCGGACCGCACCCTGGAGGGCGTGGACGGCGGCTTCGTCCTCACGACGTACGGCACGATGCGGTCGACGGCGCCGACGCTGGCCCACCACACCTGGGGCATGGTCGTCGCCGACGAGGCGCAGCACGTGAAGAACCCCTACTCGGCCACGGCGAAGGCCCTGCGCACCATCCCGACACCCGCGCGCGTGGCGTTGACCGGCACGCCGGTCGAGAACAACCTCTCCGAGCTCTGGGCCCTGCTCGACTGGACGACCCCCGGCCTCCTCGGTCCCCTGAAGTCCTTCCGCGCCCGGCACGCACGCGCGGTGGAGAACGGCGAGGACGAGGAGGCCGTGGACCGGCTGGCCCGCCTGGTCCGGCCCTTCCTGCTGCGCCGCAAGAAGTCCGACCCCGGGATCGTCCCGGAGCTGCCGCCCAAGACGGAGACGGACCACCCGGTCCCGCTCACCCGTGAACAGGCGGCGCTCTACGAGGCGGTGGTGCGTGAGTCGATGTACGTCATCGAGACGGCGGAGGGCATGGCGCGCAAGGGCCTGGTCCTGAAGCTGCTGACGTCCCTGAAGCAGATCTGCGACCACCCGGCCCTCTACCTCAAGGAGGCCGAGGCGGCGGCGTCGGACCGTCTGGCCGCCCGCTCCGGCAAGCTGACCCTGCTGGACGAACTGCTGGACACCGTGCTGGCCGAGGACGGCTCGGCGTTGGTGTTCACGCAGTACGTCGGGATGGCCCGGCTGATCGCCGCCCACCTCGCAGCCCGGGCCGTCCCGGTGGAACTGCTCCACGGCGGCACCCCGGTCCTGGACCGCGAGCGCATGGTGGACCGCTTCCAGAGCGGCGAGACGCCGGTCCTGGTCCTCTCCCTGAAGGCGGCGGGCACCGGCCTGAACCTGACCCGCGCGGGCCACGTCGTCCACTTCGACCGCTGGTGGAACCCGGCCGTGGAGGAACAGGCCACCGACCGCGCCTACCGCATCGGCCAGACCCAGCCCGTCCAGGTCCACCGCCTCATCACCGAGGGCACGGTCGAGGACCGCATCGCCGAGATGCTCGAATCCAAGCGCGCCCTGGCCGACGCAATCCTCGGCACCGGCGAATCGGCCCTCACGGAACTGACGGCGCGCGAACTGTCCGACCTCGTGTCCTTGCGGAGGGAGTCATGACGGGGGCGGGGGAGTCGAGGCAGCCGGGGGGTGACGAGACGGCCATGAGCGGTGATGAGGCGCGAGTGGGGCGCGCTCCGGGTCTGGACGAGGAGACTTCACGGGCGGGGGAGTTGGGCCGGGACGGGGAGCCTGGCCGGAGGACCGAGTCGAGTCGGGAGGGGGAAGCGAGCCGGGACAGCGAGCCGAGCCGGCCGCACGAGCCTGGTCGGCTGGGTGAGCCGAGTCCGGACGGCGACCCGGGTCCGGACGGCGACCCGAGTCGGCAGGATGGGCCTGGTCGGGGTGGGCTGAGCCGGCAGGAGGCGCCGGGTCGACCGGGTGGGGTGCGTCGCGACGAGGAGCCCGTGCCCCGGCCGGCCGACCTGGCACGCCGGGCGTTGCGGGCTGCGCGGGAACAGCGGGAGAGGGTGTCCGAGGGGAACACGGGCCAGGTTGGGGCCTCTTACGACGGCCCGGACGCGTCGGACACCCACGCGGAAGGTCCCGAGGCATCGGACGGTGACGGCCCCGAGGCGCGACCTGCCGCGCCCCTCGCCCCCGACGAGAGCGGGGACCGATCCCGCACCGGATCGGATCCCGCACCGCGCGTGCTCGGCATCGAGACCGGCCCACGGGGGTCGCGTCCCGCGGACGCCGCCCGGGAAGCGCTGCGTGCCGCGCTCGGGGAGAGGCGGCGCGCCCAGGCGGAGGAAGCCGACCGGGCAGCCCAGGGCGCGCCTCGACCGCGACGTACCGCACCCACCGGCGCCGAGGGTCGACGGACCCCGGCCGGCGGCACCGAGAACCGGCGTGCCCTTGAGGTGCGCCGCTGGCTCGCGGGTGCCTTCCAGATGCCGCCCTTGGACTCGCCCGACGAGGACGACTCGGGGGCCGGCGCGATGCCGGATCCGACTGCACAGCGGCGGAACACCCCGGCGAACCCCACCTCGGACTCGTCCTCAGCCCCGTCAAGCCCCGCGCACCCGGTGGCGGACTCACCCGCACCGCCCTCAGCCCGCTCCGGCAGCGATCCCGCACAGCCTCCGCCCGACCCCGACCCCGACCCCGACCCCGACCCCGACCCCGCCGTCGGCACCGAGCCCGGACCCGCCACCGCCGCAACCCCCGTTGCCCCCGCCACCCCTCAAGTCCCCCGCTCCATGGCCGCCCCCGGCCGGGACGGCGAACTCCGGCGTACGTTCCCCGCCTTCGCGCCCCGCCCGGCGGACGACGACGGCTTTGCCGAGACCTGGTGGGGCAACGCCTGGGTGACCGCACTGGAAGAAGGCGCGCTCGACCCCAAGCGGCTGGCCCGCGGGCGCGGTTACGCGCAGGAGGGGCACGTCGATGCCATCACCGTGACGCCGGGGCTCGTGCTGGCGTATGTGCGGGGCAGCCGTCCGCGGCCGTACCGCGTGCAGGTGCGGCTGCGGACGCTGGAGGACGCCGACTGGGCACGGTTGCTGGACGCCGTGGCCGAACGGCCGGGGCACATCGCGGCGTTGCTGGACAAGGAGATGCCCCAGTCCCTGGCCGATTGCGGGGTGCCGCTGCTGCCGGGGCCCGGTGACCTCGACCCCCATTGCAGTTGCCCCGACCGCGGACACCCCTGCAAACACGCCGCCGCCCTCTGTTACCAGACCGCGCGCCTGCTGGACGCCGACCCCTTCGTACTGCTCCTGCTGCGCGGCCGGGGCGAACGCGCGCTGCTCGACGCCCTGTCCCGCCGCAACGCCGCCCGCGCGGCACGCGCCGCACAGGAGAAGGAACCGGCCCCACAGGCGGGCGTACGGGCCACCGACGCCCTGGCCCCCGACCGCCGACTCCCCCCGCTGCCCACCCCGTTGCCCGTGCCCGCGCACCCCGAGCAGCCGCCCGCCTACCCGGCGGCCCCGGGCGGCCCGGACCCCTTCGCGCTGGACCAGCTGGCGACCGACGCGGCAGCCCGGGCGCACGCCCTCCTCGGCACCGGCCGCGACCCGGTGGCCGACCTGACGCTGTGGCAGGACGCGGTCCGGCTCGCCGCCGCCCGTCCCGGTTCCGGCCTCACCGCCGGCACCCGCGCCCTGTACTCGTCCCTGTCCGCCGCCGCCGACCGCACCCCGGCCGAGTTGGCCCGTGCGGTCGCCGCCTGGCGGCAGGGCGGTCTCGAAGGGCTCGCCGTGCTCGAGGAGCCCTGGGATCCGCCGGCCGGCCGTTTCGACCGCGCCCGCCCGCTTCTGCTCGCCGCCGACCTCCCCGCCTTCCGCCCGTGGCGCAACCACCTCACCCACCCCCGCGGCCATGTCCAGCTCCGCCTCGGCCGGGACGGCCTGTGGTACCCGTACGAATCGGAGCCGGGCCACGACGACTGGTGGCCCCGTGGCACCCCCGACCTCGACCCGGTCGGCGCCCTGACAGGTCTCGGTGCCTCGCCGGAGGAGTGACCGATTTGAACCGGCTTCCCGTGAAGGCCGTGTGAGAGTTCCTCGCTGATGTGAGGGAGCCGGGTGTAAGGACCTGGGGCCCAGGGGTCCGGCGCTCGGAAAGGGCGGTTAGCGTGGAGCAGTGAGTGAGACGAAGACCCCAGCCCTCCAGTACCGCTTCGACGGCCCGGAAGACGCCCCGGTCCTCATCCTCGGCCCCTCGCTCGGCACCACCTGGCACATGTGGGACCGACAGGTCCCCGAGCTGACCCAGCAGTGGCGGGTGTTCCGATTCGACCTGCCGGGGCACGGTGGCGCGCCCGCGTACCCGGCGGGCTCCGTGGCCGAGCTCACCGACCGGCTGCTCGCCACCCTCGACGGCCTCGGCGTGCAGCGGTTCGGCTACGCGGGCTGCGCGCTCGGCGGCGCACTCGGCATCGAACTCGCCCTGCGCCACCCGGAGCGCATCGCCTCGCTCGCGCTCATCGCCGCATCTCCCCGGTTCGGCACGCCGGACGAGTTCCGCCAGCGGGGCGTGATCGTGCGCACGAACGGCCTCGACCCCATCGCCCGCACCTCGCCCGACCGCTGGTTCACCTCCGGCTTCGCCGCAGCCCAGCCCGCCATCACCGAGTGGGCCGTGCAGATGGTGCGCACCACCGACCCCGGCTGCTACATCGCCGCCTGCGAGGCGCTCGCCTCCTTCGACGTACGGCCGCAGCTCGGCGGCGTCGCGGTGCCCACGCTCGTCCTCGTCGGCTCGGACGACCAGGTCACCGGCCCCGCCGAGGCCCGCACGCTGGTCGCCGGGATACCGGACGCCCGTCTCGCCGTCGTGCCCGGCGCCTCCCACCTCGTACCGGTCGAGCAGCCCGCCGCCGTCACCGATCTGCTGGTCCGGCACTTCTCCACCGCCTGGCAGCCCGCGTACGACTCCTCGACCGGCCAGATGGCCATCGTCGCCGCCCCCGTCAAGCCGGTCCTGGTCGCCCCGCCCGCCCAGCCCGCGCCCGTCGCCGAGATCGCCCCGGCCGTCGTGGCACCGCAGACGACGGGACGCCCGGACCCGTACGACGCGGGGATCAAGGTCCGGCGCGAGGTGCTCGGGGACGCACACGTCGACCGGGCGCTGGCGCAGGCGGACGAGTTCTCGGGGGACTTCCAGGAGTTCATCACGCGGTATGCCTGGGGTGAGATCTGGGACAGACCCGGGCTCGACCGGCGCTCCCGCAGCTGTGTCACCCTCACCGCCCTGGTCGCGGGCGGTCACATGGACGAACTCGCCTTCCACACCCGCGCCGCCCTGCGCAACGGCCTCACGCCGGACGAGATCAAGGAAGTGCTGCTGCAGGCGGCCGTCTACTGCGGCGTGCCGGCGGCGAACAGCGCCTTCAAGGTCGCCCAGCAGGTCATCAGGGAGGAGACCACTCCGCAGGAGTGAGGACCCGCGGCGGTCGGCATCCGCAGGAGCGGGCATCCGCAACCGGCGCGCGTCAGGATGGAGCCATGAAGCTCACGAAGAAGTCGCACGCCTGCGTCCGGCTCGAGAAGAACGGGCAGACGCTCGTTCTCGACCCCGGCGGATTCAGCGAGCAGGACGCCGCGCTCGGCGCGGATGCGATCCTCGTCACGCACGAGCACCCCGACCACTTCGACGAGGGACGGCTGCGGGCGGCCATGGAGGCCAACCCGGCCGCCGAGATCTGGACGCTCGGCTCCGTCGCGGAGCAGATCGCGGCGGCGTTCCCGGGCCGTGTGCACACCGTCGGCCACGGCGACACCTTCACCGCCGCCGGCTTCGACGTCCAGGTCCACGGCGAACTGCACGCCGTCATCCACCCGGACATCCCGCGCATCACCAACGTCGGCTACCTCGTCGACGGCGGCAAGGTCTTCCATCCCGGCGACGCCCTCACCGTTCCCGACCGCCCGGTGGAGACGCTGATGCTGCCGGTCATGGCCCCCTGGAACAAGATCGCGGAGGTCATCGACTACGTCCGCGAGGTCAAGCCGCAGCGCGCCTACGACATCCACGACGCTCTGCTCACCGACCTGGCCCGGCCGATCTACGACCGCCAGATCGGCAGCCTCGGCGGCGCGGAGCACCTGCGCCTGACGCCGGGGGACTCGGCGGAGGTGTGAGCGGTCCCACCTCGGGCGGGACCGGGTTGTCAGTCCCGCCCGGTAGGTTGTCAGGCATGCGCATCGCGACCTGGAACGTGAACTCGATCACCGCCCGCCTGCCGAGGCTCCTGGCCTGGCTGGAGAGCAGCGGCACCGACGTGCTGTGCCTCCAGGAGGCCAAGGTCGCCGAGGACCAGTTCCCGTTCGACCCGCTGCGCGACCTCGGCTACGAGGCGGCGGTCAACGCGACCGGCCGGTGGAACGGCGTGGCGGTGCTCTCCCGCGTCGGCCTCAAGGACGTCGTCAAGGGCCTGCCGGGCGACCCCGGCTTCGACGATGTCGTCGAGCCCCGCGCCATCTCCGCGACCTGCGGCCCGATCCGCGTCTGGTCGGTGTACGTGCCGAACGGCCGTGAGGTGGACCACCCCCACTACGCGTACAAGCTCCAGTGGTTCGAGGCCCTCAAGGCGGCCGTGGCCGGCGACGCGGGCGGCAGCCGCCCGTTCGCGGTGATGGGCGACTACAACGTGGCGCCGACGGACGACGACGTCTACGACGTGGCCGCCTTCGAGGGCCTCACCCACGTCACCCCCGCCGAGCGTGCCGCCCTCGCCTCCCTGCGCGAGTCCGGCCTGTCCGACGTGGTCCCGCGCCCCCTCAAGTACGACCACCCGTACACGTACTGGGACTACCGCCAGCTCTGCTTCCCCAAGAACCGCGGCATGCGCATCGACCTGGTGTACGGCAACGAGCCGTTCGCCAAGGCGGTCACCGACTCGTACGTGGACCGCGAGGAGCGCAAGGGCAAGGGCGCCTCGGACCATGCGCCGGTTGTGGTGGATCTCGACGTGTAGGGCCACGCCCTCCAGCCTGTCCGGCGTTTGAGGGCGAGGCCGTTCAGGCCGAAATGGAGGTTCGGAGGCAGAGCCCCCGGACCGCCACCGTGACGCCGCACAGCGTCACCGCACCAGCGCCCGCAGATCCACCGACCGAGCCAGCGCAGCGAGCCCCGCGTCCCCGGGATGCAGATAGTCCCCGCTGTCGTACGCGGGCAGCAGCCGGGACGGCCGCGCGGGGTCCCGTGCCACCGCGTCGAAGTCGAGCACACCGTCGAACGCGGTGCCGGAGCGGATCCACTGGTTCACCGCGACCCGTTCGGCGTCGACGGCGGCCGTGCACCGCGCCTCTCCCTCGCACGGCAGGATCGTCGCCGCCAGCATCCGCAGCCCTCGCGCATGCCCCTGGTCCGCGATCGCGCGCAGCCCGGCGATGACCTGCTCCGCGGTCGTGCCCCAGCGCACATCGTTGATGCCCTCGAACACCACCGCCGTACGCGCCGACGTCTGGGCCAGGACATCCCGGTCGAACCGGTACAAGGCGCTCACCCCGGCCGTGTCCGTGGAGACCCCGTCACCGGGATACCGGTCGGAGACCACACGGTTGCCGGAGATCCCCTGGTTGAGCACCCCATAGCGTGGGACCACATTCTGGTTCAACAGCCGTGTGGCCAGCACATTGGGCCACCGCCGGTTGGCGTCCGTCGTGGACTTCTCGCCGTCGGTGATCGAGTCCCCCAGCAACACCACGGACCCCGGCCCACCGCTCACGTCGACACCGGTCAGCAGCGGCCAACTGGTCAGGACGGTGGGGTAGGCCGAGGCGGAGACGTCCGCCGTGTGGTCGCCCGGTGCGCTCACGTACGACCGCTGCTGCGCGAGCCGGTGCACCGGTGCGGCCGGCACGGTCCCGGGCAGATGGAAGCTCACGAGCAGATTGCTGTCCGCGGGCACCTGGAACCCGAGCGGATCGCTGTACGCCTGTGCCCCGGCCGGGATCTCCACGCCCGCCGCACCGCGGAAGAGCACTCGGACCGGCGTCGCCTTCGCCGCCGCGCCCGCCGCCTGCACCGCCACCGTGGCCCTGCCGATCCGCACCGGCGCCGCCGCGAAGGTGTTGTCGAACCGCAGCCGTACCCGCGGCCCGCCCGCCGAGGTGTGCACCACCAGGCGCAGCGTCCGGTCGGTCCACGGCCCCACGGTCGGATAGCCGCCCGTCGCGGCCGCCCAAGTCCCCGTCCAGCCGGCGGCCTGGGCCCGTACCGCCAGCGCGAAAACGTGCAGCCCGGTCGCCCGCGGCAGTCGTACGGACGCGACCTCGCGCCCCGCCAGGATCGGCACGGTGATCACGTACAGCCGCGCCCGCTCGGCGAGTTGGCCGTTCGGGGTGTTGATGTGCGACAGGGCCACCGCCTTGGTGGCGAGCGGGCCGGTGCGCCAGTCGGGGGCGGTCAGGCTGTAGGTCGAGCGGGCGCCGCCGGTGTACGACACCGTCCCCGCGCCGCCGACATCGAAGCCGTCCGTGCCCGCCACGAGGAACGCGAGGGCGTCACCCCGCCCCTGCACCTTCACGTCCTGTCCCGCGGCCAGGACGTTGTCGGCCTGGCCCGGCTGCCGCTTCGGCCAGGTCAGCCGGGCTCCCTGCACGGTCAGCGCCCGCCCGGGGGTCCAGCCGGCTGCCGCCAGGGCCTGCGCGGAGAGCGAGCCGCCCGCCCCGTCGAAGTCCGCCTGCGCGGGCCGGGCGTCGTCGCTGACGGCCGTGTTGTCGAAGAGCCGCTCCAGCGGGAGCGGCCCGGCTCTGCGTTCGGCGGCCGCCTGTGCGGAGACCTCCGGCACCAGGACCGCGAAGACAGCGAGGACGACCGCGGAACTCCACACACGTCGGCGCAACTCCGACTCCTCCCGTTCACGACCGCTCAGGACTGCGTATGACTGCGCATGACAACTTCAAGCGAGACGTTCAGGCGCGACACTCGGACGACAGGTTCGCCTGAGACGTTCGGACGAGACGCAAGACGCACCGAGAAGTTAGAGAGGCGCACGTGACCCGTCAACGCGCCATGCCTGAACTCGGCGTGAACTCGACCGGAATCGGCGGCCAGCGCGCCTGTGGTGCGTTCGGCAGGACGAATGACACGCTGGGCGTATGAAGATCCCTTTTCTGGGCCACCGGCGCGAGAAGCGCGGGGCCCCCGACCCCGAGGGCATCGCCGAACTCCTTGCCGAATGTGAACTCCTGCGTTCCCACGCGTCCCGGGCGGGGGTCGAACTCGACGACACCACTGCCTCGTTGGAGGCGGTCGACCAGTTGGTACCGCGCTGGCGGGAGGACGAGGAGATCCTGCCCTGGCTGGGCAACGACGCCGGTCTGTATCTCGGCACCGTCATCGTGCGCACCGTGCCCGGAGCCGCATGGAAGATCCGGCCGGACGGTCAGCCGGTCGTACGTCTCGCGTCCGGCCGTGAGTTCGACGTCGTGGCCTCGGGGCAGGAGTGGGCCGCGAGCGGGGTGCCCGAGCTGTCGCAGCTGTATGCGGAAGTCGCGGAAGCGTAAGGCTCTGGCCTGGAGTTCGACATAAGTTCGGCGTAAATACGGCTTATGCCCGAAAAGTGCGTGTCGTGTATTAAGTACTCTCTTGCCCGGATAGTTTGCGGAAACCGCTACACAGCTGAGAGTGACTGGGGCTGGGCATGGCTGGCGATCCACTGATCGAGCTGCGTGACGTCAACAAGTACTTCGGGGAATTGCATGTCCTGCAGGACATCACCCTCACCGTCGGCAAGGGGGAGGTGGTCGTGGTCATCGGCCCCTCGGGATCGGGGAAGTCGACGCTGTGCCGGGCCATCAACCGACTGGAGACCGTCCAGTCGGGCACGATCAAGCTCGACGGACAGCCGCTGCCCGCCGAGGGGAAGGGTCTCGCCCGGCTGCGCGCCGAAGTCGGCATGGTCTTCCAGTCCTTCAACCTCTTCGCCCACAAGACGGTCCTGCAGAACGTCTCGCTGGGCCAGGTCAAGGTCCGCGGGCGCAAGAAGGACGAGGCCGACAAGCGCTCCCACGAACTCCTGGAGCGCGTCGGCGTGGCCGACCAGGCGGACAAGTACCCCGCGCAGCTCTCCGGCGGCCAGCAGCAGCGCGTGGCCATCGCCCGGGCCCTCGCGATGGAGCCCAAGGCGATGCTGTTCGACGAGCCGACCTCCGCACTCGACCCCGAGATGATCAACGAGGTCCTCGAGGTCATGCGCCAACTCGCCCAGGACGGCATGACGATGATCGTCGTCACCCATGAGATGGGCTTCGCCCGCTCGGCCGCCAACCGCGTGGTGTTCATGGCCGACGGCCGCATCGTCGAGGACCGCAGCCCCGAGGAGTTCTTCACCAACCCCAGCAGCGAGCGCGCCCGGGACTTCCTCTCGAAGATCCTCCATCACTGAGCGGGGAGTACGACCCATGCCGAGAAGAACGGCGTTTGTGGACACCGCAATCCCCTCCGCGTCCGACCTCGACTACGATGTTCCGTCCGTCCCCAAAGCCGTGGTGGTGACCTCGGCCGCGACCAGGGACGCTGCTGCCGGGTGGGGATCCCCCCACGGCCCCTAGCAACAGGGGCAGCAGGGGGCAGCAGTTACAGAGCCATACCCGCCCGGCGCCGGCC
The DNA here is from genome assembly GCF_036173045.1 of Streptomyces sp. NBC_00299. Classification (GTDB taxonomy): domain Bacteria; phylum Actinomycetota; class Actinomycetes; order Streptomycetales; family Streptomycetaceae; genus Streptomyces; species Streptomyces machairae. The sequence goes on along the minus strand of NZ_CP108039.1, from coordinate 1,939,866 downwards.
GGAGATCACTGCTCGCGCAGTGGAATCGACACGTACGACGGGTCGTTCGCCGGTGAGGAGAAGGTCAGCCGCGCGCCGGACGGGTTGTGCTCGATGTAGAGCGGGTCGACCGTGTCGACGACCAGGGCCAGCCGGTGTCCTGCCGGGACGTCGTAGGCCGTGGAGTACAGCTCCAGGTCGACGCCGAACGGCTTCCCGGGCGTACGTCCGTGGAAGGTGTACGGCGCGTTGCTGACCAGCTTGCCGAGGCCGAGCGGGCCCACGTCGTACAGATAGGCGACGAGGGTGCCGCTCTCCTTGGTCGGAGTGACGGTGGTGTGCAACTTCGCCGTGCCGCGCACGTGCTGGGCCGTGGCGTACTTCTCGGACTGCCACACGCCCGCCCAGAGCCGGGGGAGCAGCGGGATCGAGGCCATCGGGGGCAGCTGGGCCACCTGATCGAGGATGCTGGACAGGAAGACGACTCCGCCGTCCGCGCCCGAGTTGACGTTCGTGCGGATCGTTGTGCTGCCGCCGAGGGCGATCTTCTTGTTCGTCGCGCCGACCGACTTCCAGTCCGGGTAGCCCTCGTAGCCCCCCGCGGAACGGGACTTGAGCTGGACCGGCAGCTCGCGGTTGATGCCGTTGTTTTCGCCCTTGAGGTAGTGGTCGAACCAGCGCTCGGTGTCCGTCCACACGTCGTTGGGCAGTCCGAACAGGCCGGTCAGCTCGGGGGTCGCGTGATCGCCCGGGCGGAACTCCAGACGCTTGGGGCCGGTCAGCTTCTCGTAGAAGTCCGCGTACTGGTTGGGCGGGAAGACCGTGTCGCCCCAGGCGTTGGCCATCATGACCGCGGCGCCGCTCTTGTTGAGTTGATCCACGTATGTTGCGGCCGAACGTTTCTTCCCCCAGTTGATGATGTCCTGTTCCCTGGACAGGTCGGAGGCGTAGAAGTCGTCGAAGATCTGCCGGAGTTCGGCGCTCTGGCGGCCGGTGACCAGGCTCGCGCCGTCCAGCAGTCCGGCGGCCTGGAGGTGCTGGGTGCGGCCGGCGTAGATCGAGCCGATGAGGTCGGCCCAGCCGCTGAGGGCGGCGACCGCCCTGACCCGCTTGTCGTGCGCGGCGGCGAGGAGGCTGATGCCGGCGCCGTACGAGACGCCCGCCATGCCGATGTGCTGCGCGTCGGACGGGGTGTTGGCGAGCGCCCAGTCGATCACCTTGGACGCGTCGGCTATGTCGGGCGGGCCGGCCACTTCTATCTCGCCGCCCGACTGCCAGAAGCCGCGCACGTTGTAACTGACCACGACGTAGCCCGAGTTCGCGAGCTTCTGGGCCTGTGCGAAGTACTCGACCTGGGGCAGGCCCCAGCTCGTGGGCATGACGAGCAGCGGGTAGCGGCGCGAGCCGTCGGCGCCGGTCGGCGTGACGACGTTCGCCTTGAGGGTGGTGCCGCCGTCGCCGGTGATGTCGACGAAGCGGACGCCGTTCGGGGCGGCTTGGGCGGCGGGGGCGAGCCCGAGGGCGCTACCGGCGACCAGGGTCGCGGAGACGACGCCCACCGCGGTCGTGCGCAGGGCCTTGCTTTGGTGTCCCACGGGTCACTCCTCACTCGTGTCAGTGCAAAGTGACCCGACGGTAACCGCGGCCTCTTACCGCAAGTAACCCGTCGGTAAGTTACGTGCCAGTAACGATTACCGGAATGTGTTGGACCTCAGGAGGACCGATGGCTATTCCGCGCGGGCGCGGGTGTCGGCAACGGTGCCTGCGCCGCCCGTGTGACGTCCGCGATCAGCTCCACGACATCCGGGCCGTACGCCTGCGAGTTGACCACCTTCAGCAGCAGGACGAAGGAGCCGGTGCCGTGTTTGCGGGTCAGCCGCTCGTGGTTGCGGGCGAGGTAGCGGGTGGCCGCCTGGTTGGTGATCGCGGTCTGCCCGCAGAACAGGAAGACGGGGCGGGGGCCCTGGCTCTCGCCGACGGTGAGCCGGGCGAGGAGCGCGTACTCCTCCTTGCCGACCTCCACCCGGTAGCGCTCGGAGCCGATCTGGAGGGCGCCCCGGTCCGGGCCTGGCTCGGCGTCGACGTTCACCCGCACCCCGGGCAGCAGGGAGGCCAGGTGTGCCGTCATGCGGCGGTTCGACGACGGGCCGCCGACGCAGAACTCGGTGCGCTCCCCGAAACCCTGGCGTGCCGCGTCGTGCGGGATGATCTGGGCGTGGGCGTGGCAGTCCTTGATCAGCGCCGCGAGTTCGAGCAGCGCGAAGACGTCGTATCGCATCACCGTGAGCTCGGGTCCGCCGGCCCCGCGGTTCACCACCAGCAGGGACTCGGCATTGTCGGGCAGCCCGAAGAACGCCTGCTTGCGGCGTAGTTTCCGCTTCCACAGGTACGTACGGGCAAGCCAGCCGAGGGCGGCACTGATGGCCGCCGCGACCACGCCCAGAACGATGTTGCGCACGTCGTCATTCATGGGCGCGCATGGTAGCGGGCCAACGCAAACCGTTGTTCGACACACGGGGCCACGCGCTCCTGACGGGGGCATGGCGATCGATTAGGCTGCGCCAACAGCCCCTGCCTGGAGGTGCGGATGCGTCGCCCTGTCGCGCGGAAACTGTCGGTCCTGGCGGTCTCGGCCGCCGTGCTGTCGGTGGGTGCGGCAGCGCCCCCTGCCGCGCACAGCAGCCCCGAGAAGGTCCCCGTGGCGGTCGGCTACGGCGGCGCCGTGTCGAGCGTCGACCCGGACGCCTCCGCGGCCGGCGTCGAGGTGCTGCGCAAGGGCGGCAACGCCGTCGACGCCGCCGTGGCCACCGCCGCCGCGCTCGGCGTCACCGAGCCCTACTCCGCCGGCGTCGGCGGGGGCGGCTACTTCGTCTACTACGACGCCAAGTCCCGTACGGTGCGCACCATCGACGGCCGCGAGACCGCGCCGCTGAGCGCGGACTCCGACCTGTTCGTGGAGAACGGCAAGGCCATCCCCTTCGCCGAGGCCGTCACCAGCGGCCTGAGCGTCGGCACCCCGGGCACGCCCGCCACCTGGCAGAAGGCGCTCGACAAGTGGGGCAGCAAACGGCTCGCCACCGTGCTGAAGCCCGCCGAGCGGCTGGCCCGGGACGGCTTCACCGTCGACGACACCTTCCGCTCGCAGACCGCCGCGAACGAGACCCGGTTCCGATACTTCCCGGACACCGCCGAGCTGTTCCTGCCGAACGGCGCACTCCCGGTCGTCGGTTCCACCTTCAAGAACCCCGATCTCGCCCGCACCTACGCGGAGTTGGCGAAGAGGGGCGTCGGCGCGCTCTACCGGGGCGACATCGCCGAGGACATCGTCGACACGGTCAACCGCCCGCCCGTGGACCCGGGCTCCGGCTGGAAGGCCCGCCCCGGCGACCTCACCGCCAAGGACCTGGCCACCTACCGCACCAAGTCGCAGGCGCCCACCAGGACCTCGTACCGCGGACTCGGCGTCTACTCCATGGCGCCCTCCTCCTCCGGCGGCACGACCGTCGGCGAGGCGCTGAACATCCTGGAGAACACGGACCTGTCGAAGGCCAGTAAGGCCCAGTACCTGCACCGCTACATCGAGGCCAGCCGGATCGCCTTCGCCGACCGCGGGCGCTGGGTCGGCGACCCCGCCTTCGAGGACGTACCGACGAAGGACCTGCTGTCGCAGCGGTACGCCGACTCGCGGGAGTGCCTGATCAAGGACGACGCGGTACTGACCAGCCCGGTCGCGCCGGGCGACCCGCGCAACCCGGCGGCCTGCGGCGCCGGCGGCACGGCGGCCCCGACCACGTACGAGGGCGACAGCACCACCCACCTCACGGTGGCCGACAAGTGGGGCAACGTCGTCTCCTACACGCTCACCATCGAGCAGACCGGCGGCAGCGGGATCACCGTCCCGGGCCGTGGCTTCATCCTCAACAACGAGCTCACGGACTTCTCCTTCACGCCCGCCAACCCGGCCGTGCACGACCCGAACCTGCCGGGTCCGGGCAAGCGTCCGCGCTCCTCGATGTCCCCGACCATCGTCCTCGACCGGCACGACAAGCCCGTCGTGGCGCTCGGTTCGCCCGGTGGCGCGACCATCATCACAACCGTGCTGCAGACCCTGACCGGCTTCCTCGACCGCGGACTGCCCCTGGTCGACGCGATCGCCGCGCCCCGCGCCAGCCAGCGCAACGCGGCCCAGACCGAGCTGGAACCCGGGCTCGACAGCGAGTCGAAGGCCCGGCTGGAGGCCATCGGGCACTCCTTCAAGGCCAACCCCGAGATCGGCGCCGCCACCGCTGTGCAGCGGCTGCCGAACGGGAAGTGGCTTGCCGCCGCCGAGACGGTACGGCGGGGCGGCGGCTCGGCGATGGTGGTGCGGCCGGCGTCGTAGCGCCCGCGCCGGGCGTCACAACTCGGGGGCGGGCGGCAGCTCTTCCGCACGGAAGGTGAGCTTTCCGTCCGCCACGTCCACCGTCACCCGGCCGCCCTCGCCGATCCGGCCGTCCAGGAGCAACCGGGAGAGCTGGTTGTCGACCTCCCGCTGGATCGTCCGGCGCAGCGGCCGGGCGCCGTACTCGGGCTGGTAGCCGCGCTCGGAGAGCCAGTCGACGGCCGCGCCGGTGAAGTCGACCGAGACGCCCTGGGCGTGCAGCAGGCGACGGGTCTTGTCCAGCAGCAGGTTGGTGATCCGCTCCAACTGCTCCGGGGTCAGACGGCGGAAGACGACGACCTCGTCGATGCGGTTGAGGAACTCGGGCCGGAAGTGCTCGCGCAGCGGCCGCAGGACCCGCTCGCTGCGCGCCTGCTCGTCGGCCTCCTCGTCCCCCGCGCCGAACCCGATCCCGCTGCCGCCGCGGCCGATGGCCTCCGAACCCAGGTTGCTGGTCATCACGATGACCGTGTTGGTGAAGTCGACCGTGCGGCCCTGGGAGTCGGTCAGCCGGCCGTCGTCCAGGACCTGCAGCAGGATGTTGAAGACGTCCGGGTGGGCCTTCTCGACCTCGTCGAGCAGGAGCAGCGAGTACGGGTGCCGGCGCACCACCTCGGTGAGCTGCCCGGCCTCCTCGTGGCCGACGTACCCGGGCGGGGCGCCGACCAGGCGGCTGACGGTGTGCCGTTCCTGGTACTCGCTCATGTCCAGGCGGACCATCCGCTCCTCGCTGCCGAACAGCGCCTCGGCGAGGGCGCGGGCCAGCTCCGTCTTGCCGACGCCGGTCGGGCCGAGGAAGAGGAAGCTGCCGATCGGCCGGTCGGGGCTCGCGAGTCCGGCCCGGGAGCGCAGCACCGCGTCGGAGACCACGCGCACCGCGTCGTCCTGGCCGACGACCCGCTCGTGAAGGTGCTCCTCCAGACCGAGCAGCCGGTCCTTCTCCTCCTCGGTGAGGCTGCTCACCGGGATGCCGGTCTGCCGGGACACGACCTGGGCGATGGCCTCGGCGGTGACCTCCAGATGCTGCCCCTCGTCGGCCTCCTCGTTGTCGGAGGCCTCCGCGATGCGCTGCTTCAACTCGACGATACGGTCGCGCAGTTGCGTGGCCTGCTCGTACTGCTCGTCGCTGACCGCCTGGTCCTTGTCCCGGTACAGCTGCTCGACCTCGCGCTCCAGGGTCCGTACGTCCGTCCCCTTGCTCCGTGCACCCAGCCGGACCCGGGCGCCCGCCTGGTCGATCAGGTCGATCGCCTTGTCCGGCAGGCGGCGGTCTGTGAGATAGCGGTCGGAGAGCTCCACGGCGGCGACGAGCGCCTCGTCGCTGTAACGGACCTGGTGGTGGGCCTCGTAGCGGTCGCGCAGGCCGCGCAGGATCTCGATCGCGTCGGCAGTGGTCGGCTCGGGGACGAGGATCGGCTGGAAGCGGCGGGAGAGGGCCGCGTCCTTCTCGATCCTGCGGTACTCCTCCAGCGTGGTCGCGCCCACGACGTGCAACTCGCCGCGGGCCAACGCCGGCTTGAGGATGTTCCCGGCGTCCATGGAGCCGCCCTCGCCGCCGCCCCCGGCGCCCACGACGGTGTGCAACTCGTCGATGAAGACGATCAGTTGGTCGGAGTGGGTGCGGATCTCGCCCACGATGTTGTTGAGCCGCTCCTCGAAGTCGCCCCGGTAGCGGGTGCCTGCGACCACGCCCGTCAGGTCGAGTGCGACCACCCGGCGGCCGCCGAGGATGTCGGGCACGTCGCCGTCCGCGATCCGCTGCGCCAGGCCCTCCACGATCGCGGTCTTGCCCACGCCCGCGTCGCCGATCAGCACCGGGTTGTTCTTGCCGCGCCGGGAGAGCACCTCGACGGTCTGCTCGATCTCCTCGTCCCGGCCGATCACCGGGTCGATACGGCCCCGGCGGGCGAGGTCGGTGAGGTCGCGGCCGTACTTGTCGAGGGTGGGCGTACCGGTCTCGACGCGCGGTCGCTGGTCGACCCGGGGCCGGGACTGGGAGCTGTCCGAGGCCTCGGGAGGCATGCCGGGGCCGGAGGGGGCGAAGCGGGCCGCGTTCAGGATGTGGCCGGCGGCGGAGTCGGGGTTCGCGGCGAGGGCGCTGAGCACATGCTCCGGGCCGATGTAGCCGGTGCCCCGCGCCCGGGCCAGGTCGTGCGCGTCGAGCAGGGCCCGCTTGGCGGCCGGGGTGAGGGACAGCGACGTCGGCGGCGGGACCTCGCCCGGCGGGTGCTGGACCGGGCCCGACCGCTCGTCGATCTCCGTCGCGAGCGAGTCGGGGTCCGCGCCCGCCCGGGTGAGCAGGCTCCGGGTCGGCTCGGCGGACAGCGCGGCGCGCAGCAGGTGCTGGGTGTCCAGGTCGCGGCTGCCGTGCTCGGCGGCGTACTGGGCGGCGCCCTGCACCAGCTCGCGGGCCGGCTGACTGAGCAGGCGGCCGATGTCGATCTGACGGGGGCCGGGGCGCGGTCCGCCGAAGAAGCGGGCGAGGAATTCCCCGAAGGGGTCGTAGTCTTCCGGACCACCAGTGAAGCCGCTGGTCATGGCGTTCCCATCCGGCGTCCCTGCGCGGGCAGGGTCGCCCTCGCTCATCGACGTGCCGGAGTCGGGTAACCCGGGCGCAAGCCGGTTACACCTGGCCGCGTTCGTAGAACACCTTCGCACGATCGGTGGCCGGGGGCACCTTCAGGGAAACGGCGCCCGAGGCCCCCGCCGAGCCGCACCGGCGGGGGCGCCGCCTCAGCGTGCCGTCAGGATCCGGGGCCCCGACTCCGTGACCGCCACCGTGTGCTCCGCGTGGGCGGCGCGGGAGCCGTCGTTCGTGCACAGGGTCCAGCCGTCCGGTGCCGCGTGGTAGCCGTCATCGCCGCCGGCGATGAGCATCGGCTCGATGGCGAGGACCAGGCCGGCCCGCAGCCGCATGCCCCGGCCTGGAGGGCCCTCGTTCGGCACCGACGGGTCCTCGTGCATCTTGCGGCCGATGCCGTGCCCGCCGAAGCCGTCCGGGATGCCGTACCCGGCCGTCCGGCACACCGAGCCGATCGCGTGGGCGATGTCGCCGAGTCGGTTGCCGACGACGGCCGCCCCGATGCCCGCCGCCAACGCCCGTTCCGCGGTCTCGATCAGGCGTACGTCGGCCGGGCGCGCGCTGCCGACCGTGAAACTGATCGCCGAGTCGCCGGTCCAGCCGCCCAGTTCGGCGCCGCAGTCGATGGAGACCAGGTCGCCGTCGCGCAGGCGGTAACCGGTCGGGATGCCGTGCACGATCGCGTCGTTCACCGAGGCGCAGATGACCGCGGGGAAGGGCACCGGGGCGAAGGAGGGGCGGTAGCCGAGGAAGGGCGACGTCGCCCCCGCGTCGCGCAGCACCTCGCGCGCCACCTCGTCCAGCTCCAGCAGGGAAACCCCCACGTCGGCGGCCTTGCGTACGGCGGTGAGGGCCTGGCCCACGACCTGCCCCGCCTCGTACATCGCCTCGATCGACCGGTTCGTCTTCAGCTCCACCATGCCAATTACTATACCGGTATTAGAATGGTCGCATGGTGCGCACCCCTCTCACCCCCGAAGAGCGTGAACGCGGCGAGCGGCTCGGCCGGCTGCTGCGTGAAGCCCGCGGCGGCCGCAGCATGACGGACGTCGCGGCGAGCGCCGGCATCTCCGCGGAGACGCTCCGCAAGATCGAGACCGGCCGGGCGCCGACGCCGGCCTTCTTCACGGTGGCGGCGGTGGCGCATGCCCTCGGCCTGTCGATGGACGAACTGGTCGGGCGTTGTGCTCCGGTTGTCGAAGCGGCCGCCTGAGGTCGCCCCGACGGTGCGGCCCGAGAGGGTCTGCACGTCACGCTCCGGCAGCCTCGGCGTACTCTGCGTCCAGCCGGAAAACTCCCCGTAGCGCGCTCGTAACATCACTGGTGTTGCCTAACGGACCGGAGTGCTCCGGTCTGGCGGGAGTTGGGCGATGTCAGTGGATCAACTCCCGGCTCGGATGCGGGAGTTCGTGAACTACCTGGACGGCCTCGTGGCGCGCCTGGACCAGGGCGGCGGCTGGTGCGGGGTGTTCTGGCAGCGTGACCCGGAGGGCATGCAGGCCTGCCTCGACGGACGCGAAGTGCCGCCCTGGGACGTGGTGGAGTCACTCCTGCACGACCTCGCCGGCCAGTACGGCCCAGGCGGCGCCGGCCCCGAGACGGAACTTGCCCGTGCCCTGCACGCCGGTGCCCTCGCCACGTACGACGCCCGGCCCGGCGGCCGTGACGCCCTCGGGGACCGCCTCGACGTCATGCTCCGCGAACAGCGCTACGCCGCCGAACGGCAGGCAGAACTGGGCCGGTTGCTCGCCTCGGCCCCCGACCCCCGCGATGTCGACACCATCCGCCTGGACCTCGCCTGGGCCCGCGACGACCACGAACGTGCCACCGCTCGATGCGCCGAACTCCGCGCACGGATGGCCGACTCGGACCGCAGGGCGGCGAGCGCGCGGGGGCAGGCGATACGACGGGGCCGGCCGGGGGAGGAGGGCCTCTCCCGGGCCGACGTCGGGTTTGAGGGCGAGGGCTCCGGGGGTGACCGGTTCGGGGCTGAGGGCTCCGGAGGTGGCGGCTTCGAGGGTGAGGGGGCTGGGGGCGGCGGGTTCGGTGATGCCCGCGCCGGGCGCGCACGGTTCGGAGACGAAGGGTTCGGGGGCGCCGGCGTCGAGGGAGGCCGGTCCGGAGGTGACGGGTTCGGCGGGGGTGGACCCGGCGGCGGCCCATTCGGACGTGAGGGCGTCGGGGGCAGCCTCCAGGACGGCGGGCCCGGACGCGATCGGTATGAGGGTGCCGGCGTCTCCGGATCGACCGTGCCCGGAGACGCCGGGTTCGGGGACGGCGGGCCCGGAGGCAACAGGTTCGGGCGTGACGGCTCCGGACGCGGCCCGTCCGGGGACGGGGGCCCCCGAAGTGACCGGTCCGCCACTGCAGGCGCGGTCAGCGACGGCTTCGGCGGCGAAGGGCCCGCGGCCGTCGATCACGCGCAGCCGAGCGAGGCCTATTCCTCCGGAGGCGGCAGTCACACCGTGCCGCGTCAGCGCACCGCGCAGCCGGGAGCCGGGGCGGCGGAGCGTGGGAGGGCGTCCGCGGCGCCGGAAACCTGGGGCGGAGGGCGTGGAGATGCCTCTGCCCGGTCGGCGGCCGAGCCGATGGCTGACGAGGCGCTCCCGGTCGAGGAGCAGGCAGACTCCTCCGTCCGCGAAACCGCCCGGCCCGACGAGCGGCCGGCGCCGCGCAAACGCCGTCGAGGCAGCGCCCGCTTCGCCGGGATCGTCGAGGAGGAGGCCGCCCCCGCGGCCGTTCCGCCGACCGACCTGCCCAGCCTCCCGGCGCCGCCCGTCACCGCCCGCCGCACGCCACGTGGAGCCCGATTCGCCGGTGTCGCCGAGGAAGCGCCCGCGTCCCCGGACCTCCAGCCGCAGGCCGGGCCCGACGATGCCGAGGAGCGGCGTGCGGTCGCCGGCGTCGTGGAGACGCTGGTGCGGCTGCGCGCTGCGGGGCGTAGTGGTGAGGCGCACGCGCTGCTCGTCGAGGCCGCGTACTGGCCCGCCCACCGCATCCCGCTGCTCGCCGCCGAGATGCAGCGCGCCGGTCTCGGAGCCGACTGGGCGACCCTGCTGTGGGAGGCCGCCTCGCTGCCCGCCGAGCGGCTCGTCGCCGCGGCCGACGCACTGACCGCGGCGGGGCGAGCCGACGACGGGGAGCAGATCCTGCGCCAGGGCGTGGGGCGGCCCGCGAACGAGATCGGGCAGGCCGTCGTGGGGCTGGCCGGTGCGGGACGGCACCGCGAGGTCCGCGCCCTGCTCGACGCATACGTCCGCGTCCGCGCCCCGGAGGAGGCCGCCCGCAGCGCCGCACCCGACCCGAAGACGCTCGTCCCGCTGCTCCTCGCAGCCGCCCAGGGCGTCTCGGACGAGTGCCGGTGGGATCTCGTCCACGCCCTGCGGGTGGCCGGCTTCACGGCGTGACGCCCTCGGCAGCCGGCGACAGGCGCTCCTGAGTGCCGTCCCCCCTCGCGCCACTCCGTCCACACCCACCCCACCGGCCCCATCCATCACCCGCAGGAGTGTGAAACGTGATCGACTCAGCGGGTTAACGACGATGGTCTTGGCAAGGCTGTTCCAGGGGCTTACTTTCGAGCCTCTACGGCCCCCCTCTACGGGCGTAGAGGCTCTGACGTCCCGTCGAAGGAGCAGCTCATGGCCAACGTCGTACGCGCCGCTCTGGTCCAGGCCACCTGGACCGGCGACACCGAGTCCATGGTGGCGAAACACGAGGAGCACGCCCGCGAGGCGGCCCGGCAGGGTGCCAAGATCATCGGCTTCCAGGAAGTCTTCAACGCCCCGTACTTCTGCCAGGTCCAGGAACCCGAGCACTACAGCTGGGCCGAGCCCGTCCCCGCCGGGCCGACCGTGCGCCGTATGCAGGAACTGGCCCGCGAGACCGGGATGGTCGTCGTCGTGCCGGTGTTCGAAGTCGAGGGGGCCGGCTTCTACTACAACACCGCCGCAGTGATCGACGCCGACGGATCCTTCCTCGGCAAGTACCGCAAGCACCACATCCCGCAGGTCAAGGGCTTCTGGGAGAAGTACTACTTCAAGCCCGGCAACATCGGCTGGCCCGTCTTCGACACGGCGGTGGGCAAGGTGGGTGTCTACATCTGCTACGACCGCCACTTCCCGGAGGGCTGGCGGCAACTCGGCCTCAACGGGGCCCAGTTGGTCTACAATCCGTCGGCCACCCACCGCGGGCTCTCCTCCTACCTCTGGCGCCTCGAACAGCCCGCCGCGGCCGTCGCCAACGAGTACTTCGTCGCCGCGATCAACCGGGTCGGTGTCGAGGAGTACGGCGACAACGACTTCTACGGGACGTCCTACTTCGTGGACCCGCGCGGCCAGTTCGTCGGGGAGACCGCGAGCGACAAGGACGAGGAACTCGTCGTCCGTGACCTCGACTTCGACGTGATCGAAGAAGTGCGGCAGCAGTGGGCCTTCTACCGCGACCGACGCCCCGACGCCTACGAAGGGCTGGTGCAGCCGTGACCAAGGACCTGCTGGGACGCCACCGCGCCGTCATGCCGGACTGGCTCGCCCTGTACTACGAGGAGCCGCTGGAGATCACCCACGGCGAGGGCCGCCACGTGTGGGACGCCGCGGGCAACCGGTACCTCGACTTCTTCGGCGGCATCCTGACGACGATGACCGCGCACGCGCTGCCCGAGGTGACGAAGGCGGTCAGCGAACAGGCCGGGCGGATCATCCACTCCTCGACCCTGTACCTCAACCGTCCGATGGTCGAACTCGCCGAGCGCATCGCCCAGTTGAGCGGCATCCCGGACGCCCGCGTCTTCTTCACCACCTCCGGCACCGAGGCCAACGACACCGCCCTGCTGCTCGCGACGGCCTACCGGCGCAGCAACACGATCCTCGCGATGCGCAACAGCTATCACGGCCGCTCATTCAGCGCCGTCGGCATCACCGGCAACCGCGGCTGGTCCCCGACCTCGCTGTCCCCGCTCCAGACGCTGTACGTCCACGGCGGGGTGCGCACCCGTGGCCCGTACGCCTCACTCAGTGACGAGGACTTCATCGCCGCCTGCGTCGACGACCTGAAGGACGTCCTCGGCCACACCCGCCCGCCCGCGGCCCTGATCGCCGAGCCCATCCAGGGCGTCGGCGGTTTCACATCCGGGCCCGACGGGCTGTACGCCGCCTTCCGCGAGGTGCTCGCCGAGCGCGAGATCCTGTGGATCGCCGACGAGGTGCAGACCGGCTGGGGCCGCACCGGCGACCACTTCTGGGGCTGGCAGGCGCACGGCCGGTCGGGTCCGCCGGACATCCTGACCTTCGCCAAGGGCATCGGCAACGGCATGTCCATCGGCGGTGTCGTCGCCCGTGGCGAGATCATGAACTGCCTGGACGCCAACAGCATCTCGACCTTCGGCGGCACCCAGATCACCATGGCGGCCGGCCTCGCCAACCTGTCGTACCTGCTGGAACACGACCTCCAGGGCAACGCCCGGCGCGTCGGCGGACTGCTCCTCGAACGGCTGCGGGCCGTCGCGGCGCAGGTGCCGCACGTACGGGAGGTACGCGGCCGGGGCCTGATGCTCGGCATCGAACTCACCCGGCCCGGCACCGACGAAGCCGACCCGGTCGCAGCGTCTGCGGTGCTGGAAGCGGCCCGCGAGGGCGGCCTCCTCATCGGCAAGGGCGGCGGACACAACACCACGTCCCTGCGCGTCGCCCCGCCCCTGTCCCTCACCGTGGCGGAGGCCGAGGAAGGCGCCGCGATCCTCGAGAACGCTCTGAGGAGCATCTAGCAGGAGTCATCTGAGTACCTGTGAGTACCTGAGCAAGGGAACGCCGCCATGACCATCGCCTCGGAGCCTTGGGAGCCCTTGGAGCCTTCGGAACCCCTGGAACCCGCTCTGTCGGTTCGTCAGGTCCTCACCCTGGAGCGGGTGCTCGCCGGGGAGCCCGAGGTGGTGGCCGGCGCCGGTCAGCTCGACCGGCCGGTGCGCTGGGTGCATGTCGCCGAGGCGCCGGACGTCGGGGTGATGCTCAGCGGCGGCGAGATGGTGCTCACCACCGGGGTGCTGCTCGCCGGGGACGAGGACAAGCAGGCCGAGTACATCCGTTCCCTGCACCGGGCCGAGGCGGCGGCCGTCGTGCTGGGCCTGGGCCGGGCGTTCCCCGCACCGCCGGACGTGATGCGGCGGGCCGCCGAGCGGTGCGGGCTGCCCATGGTCGTCCTGCACCGGCCGTTCCCCTTCGCCGAGCTCACCGAGGAGGTCCAGTCGCGGCTCGTGCGGCGGAAGTTCGCCGCGGTCAGCCTCTCGGAGGCCGTACGGACCGCACTCACCGGACTCATCACCGCGGGCGCCCCGCTGCAACGGCTCCTCGACGAGGTCGCCTCGCACAGCGCCTGCCCCGTCGTCGTCACCAACCTCGCGCACCGCGTCCTCGCCACGGCGGGGGAGCGGTCGGCCGTGGACGACGTGCTGCGCGACTGGGAGCGGATCGCCCGTCAGGCCGGCGGCAGCGAGGGCGACGGCTGGATCCGGGCCGAGCTCGGCGGGCGCGGGGAGCGGTGGGGCCAGATCATGCTGTGCGGCCATCGCGGTGACACCGCCACCGGGCGGCTGCTCGCCGAGCGCGCAGCCGAGGCCCTCGTCCTGCACCGGATGCTGGGCGGCAACTCCGCGCACAGCTGGGAGGAGCAGTCCGCGCAGAGCCTGCTGACCGACCTCGTCAGCGGGGTCGTACCGGCGAGGCAGCTGCTGCCACGTGCGCGAGCCGCCGGTCTGCCGGTCAACCGGCGTACCTTCGTACCGCTGGTCGTGCGGGACTGTGAGCCGACCCAACTGGAGCGCGTGCTGCGGATGCTGGGCCTGCCCGGGATCGCCGCCGAACTCGCCGACGGGGCGACCGCCGTGCTGCTCAGCCTCGCCCGGGACCAGGACGCCGCCGTGCTCGCCGCGAACTTCGCCGCCCGGGTGCGCTCCGAATCCGGGGCCGAACAGACCGTCGTGGCCGCCGCCGACGCCCGCTGCGGTTGGGACGACGTGCCCGCCGGACTGCGCGAGGCCCAGCATGTCGCCGAAGCCGTCGCCGACTCCTCCGCCGCCCTCGACCTCCCGGCCGTCGTCCGCCTCAAGGACGTCCATCTGCGGGGCTTGATCCGGCTGTTGCGGGACGATCCGCAGGTCCAGTCGTTCGCGGAGCGGGAGTTGGACGGGCTGCTGTGCGCGGCCGACGACGACATGCTGGCCGTACTGCGGACGTATCTCGCGACCGGCCGCAACAAGTCCCGCACCGCCCAGCTCCACCATGTCTCGCGGCCCGCGCTCTATCGCCGCCTGGAGGCGATACAGACGCGGCTCGGCGTCGACCTCGACGACTTCGAGCAGGCCGCATCCGTGCACATCGCACTCCTCGCGCACGACGCGCAACAAGCCTGAAACCTGCCACGACCTGGGAAAACGGCGGTGAAACATGGGATCACGACAGGGTGACACCGTGGCACGCCGCATGCCCGTAGACGTGACACCGTGCAACTCAAACCGGCGCAGGGGACTTCCTAGCCTTCTCGCACACCGAGCGACCGGAGGTCCCTATGAGCCGAGTGATCCGTGCCGCCCTCTTCCAGACCGCGTGGACGGGCGACAAGGAATCGATGATCCAGGTACACGAGCAGGCGGCCCGCGACGCGGCCGCGCAAGGTGCTCAAGTGCTGTGCTTCCAGGAGCTGTTCTACGGGCCCTACTTCTGCCAGGTCCAGGACAAGGCGTTCTACGAGTACGCCGAGCAGATCCCCGAGGGCCCGACCGTCCGCCGCTTCCAGGCGCTGGCCAAGGAGCTGGGCATCGTCCTCGTGCTGCCGATGTACGAGGAGGAGCAGCCCGGGGTCCTCTACAACACCGCCGCAGTGATCGACGCGGACGGCTCCTACCTCGGCAAGTACCGCAAGACCCACATCCCCCAAGTGCAGGGATTCTGGGAGAAGTTCTACTTCCGCCCGGGGAACAGCGGCTGGCCGGTCTTCGAGACGGCCGTCGGGAAGATCGGCGTGTACATCTGCTACGACCGCCACTTCCCGGAAGGCTGGCGGGCGCTCGGGCTGGGCGGCGCCGAGATCGTGTTCAACCCCTCGGCCACCTCCCGCGGGCTCTCCCGCTACCTGTGGCAGCTGGAGCAGCCGGCGGCGGCCGTCGCCAACGAGTACTTCGTGGGCGCGATCAACCGGGTCGGCGTGGAGGACCTCGGCGACAACGACTTCTACGGCACCACGTACTTCGTGGACCCGGAGGCCCAGTTCGTCGGGGAGGTGGCGAGCGACAAGGAGACCGAGCTCGTCGTACGCGACCTGGACCTGGCCAAGCTCCGCGAGGTCCGCGACCGCTGGCAGTTCTACAGGGACCGCGCGCCGGGGGCGTACGGCCCGCTGACAGCACCCTGAAAACGCCGGTAGCGGCAACGCCGCCAAGGGGCGCGGGGCTGCATCGATATGCGGCTCCGCCGCGTCGGCGCGACCAGCCCCACACAACCGCAACTGTGAAACCGTGAGGAGCGACCACGACATGACCGGCCGAACAGTAATCCGCGGCGGCCTCGTCATCACCGCGTCCGACGAGATGCACGCCGACGTCCTGATCGAGGACGGCCGTATCGCCGCCCTCGCCGCCGCCGGAACGTCCGCCGCCGAGGCCTGGACGGCCGAGCGGACCATCGACGCCACCGGGAAGTACGTCATCCCGGGCGGCGTCGACGTCCACACCCATATGGAGCTGCCGTTCGGCGGCACCTTCGCCTCCGACACCTTCGAGACCGGCACCCGGGCCGCCGCCTGGGGCGGTACGACCACGATCGTCGACTTCGCCGTGCAGAGCCAGGGCCACTCGCTGCGCGAGGGCCTCGACGCCTGGCACGCCAAGGCGGAGGGCAACTGCGCGATCGACTACGGCTTCCACATGATCGTCTCCGATGTGAACCAGGAGACGCTGAAGGAGATGGACCTGCTGGTGGAGGAGGGCGTGACCTCCTTCAAGCAGTTCATGGCCTACCCCGGCGTCTTCTACTCCGACGACGGCCAGATCCTGCGCGCCATGCAGCGCTCCGCCGAGAACGGCGGCCTGATCATGATGCACGCCGAGAACGGCATCGCGATCGACGTGCTGGTCGAGCAGGCGCTGGCGCGGGGCGAGACCGATCCCCGCTACCACGGCGAGGTCCGCAAGGCGCTCCTCGAAGCCGAGGCCACTCACCGGGCCATCAGGCTCGCCCAGGTCGCCGGCGCTCCCCTGTACGTCGTGCACGTCTCGGCCACGGAGGCGGTGGCCGAGCTGACGCGGGCGCGCGACGAGGGGCTGAACGTCTTCGGGGAGACCTGCCCGCAGTACCTGTTCCTGTCCACCGACAACCTCGCCGAGCCCAACTTCGAGGGCTCGAAGTACGTGTGCTCGACGCCCCTTCGGCCCAAGGAGCACCAGGCCCAGCTGTGGAAGGGGCTCAGGACGAACGACCTCCAGGTCGTCTCCACCGACCACTGCCCCTTCTGCTTCGTCGGCCAGAAGGAGCTGGGCCGGGGCGACTTCTCGAAGATCCCCAACGGTCTGCCGGGCGTCGAGAACCGGATGGACCTGCTGCACCAGGCCGTCGTCGACGGTCACATCTCGCGCCGCCGCTGGATCGAGATCG
Organism: Streptomyces sp. NBC_00299; assembly: GCF_036173045.1. Taxonomy (GTDB): domain Bacteria; phylum Actinomycetota; class Actinomycetes; order Streptomycetales; family Streptomycetaceae; genus Streptomyces; species Streptomyces machairae. The sequence goes on along the minus strand of NZ_CP108039.1, from coordinate 1,923,248 downwards.
CCTGCGCGACCCCGGCCCGGATGTTCGGCATGTACCCGAAGAAGGGCACCATCGCGCCGGGTGCGGACGCCGACGTCGTGATCTACGACCCGCAGGCCGAGCAGGTCATGTCCGCCGTCACTCACCACATGAACGTCGACTACTCGGCGTACGAGGGCAAGCAGACCACCGGCCGGGTGGAGACGGTCCTCTCGCGCGGCGAACTCGTCATCACCGAGCGGGAGTACACCGGGCGCGCCGGGCACGGCGTCTACACCCCCCGCTCCACCTGTCAGTACCTCAACTAGGAGCGGAGCACATGGACTTCGGACTCGTCCTGCAGACCGACCCGCCGGCCTCACGGGTCGTCAGCCTGATGAAACGCGCCGAGCGCAGCGGCTTCAGCTACGGCTGGACCTTCGACTCGGCCGTGCTGTGGCAGGAACCGTTCGTCATCTACAGCCAGATCCTCGCCAACACCGAGAATCTGACGGTCGGCCCGATGGTGACCAACCCGGGCACCCGTACCTGGGAGGTCACCGCCTCCACGTTCGCCACCCTCAACGACATGTTCGGCAACCGCACGGTCTGCGGCATCGGCCGCGGCGACTCGGCCATGCGCGTCGCCGGCCGCAAACCCAACACCCTGGCCCGCATCAGCGAGGCCATGAAGGTCATCCGCGCGCTCGGCAGCGGCCAGGAGGCCGACCTCGGCGGCGGAACGGTCGTCAGGTTCCCGTGGATCAAGCCGGGCGCCCAACTCCCCGTCTGGATGGCGGCGTACGGACCGAAGGCCCTGAAGATGACCGGCGAGGAGGCCGACGGGTTCATTCTGCAGCTCTCCGACCTCTATCTGACCGAGTACATGGTCAAGGCGGTGAAGCAGGCCGCGGTCGAGGCCGGCCGTGATCCGTCCGAGGTGAAGATCTGCGTGGCGGCGCCGGCGTACGTCACCGAGGACGACTCTCCCGAGAAGCTCGCCCATGCCCGCGAGCAGTGCCGCTGGTTCGGCGGGATGGTCGGCAACCACGTGGCCGACCTGGTGTCGAAGTACGGTGAGCACTCCGCCGCCGTGCCCGACGAACTCACCGAGTACATCAAGGCCCGCGAGGGGTACGACTACTCCCACCACGGACGCGCCGACAACCCCGACACCGCGTTCGTGCCCGACGAGATCGTCGACCGGTTCTGCCTGATCGGCCCGGTCGAGAAGCACATCGAGAAGCTGAACGCGCTGCGTGAGCTGGGCGTCGACCAGTTCGCCGTCTACGACATGCACGACGCGCAGGAAGCCGTGATCGACGCCTACGGTGCGTCGGTCATCCCGGCCATCAACTCCTGATCCCGGCCCGCAACCCGGCGCCCCCGACCCCCCACCCCTTGTCTCCCTCCCCGCGGTCAGGGCCTCCCCGCCGCCGTCCTCGGGGAGGGCCCAAGGCCCCCGCGCGGCCTTTCCCGTCCCGTTCTGATCGATTGGCCTGCCCATGACCGAAACAGTCCCCACGGGGTCGCCGATATCCCAGTCCGCCGACGCCGGCGGACGGATCGAGCTCGCCCCCGAGGCATTCCCCGCCGACAGCCCCTTCGCCAACGAGGACCTGCGTCCCGTCCCGGTCGCCGAACGCAAGTGGACGACGTACAACTTCGCGGCCCTGTGGATCTCCATGGCCCACTGCATCCCCAGCTGGACACTCGCCTCCGGCCTGGTCGCCCTCGGCATGGACTGGAAGCAGGCCGTCTTCACCATCGCCCTGGCCAATGTCATCGTGCTGCTGCCGATGCTGGCCACCGGGCACGCCGGGCCCAAGTACGGCATCCCGTTCCCGGTGCTGGCGCGGGCCTCCTTCGGGCTGCGGGGCGCCAACATCCCGGCGCTGATCCGGGCGGCCGTGGCCTGCGGCTGGTTCGGCATCCAGACCTGGATCGGCGGCAGCGGCATCTTCGCGCTGGGGTCCAAGCTCACCGGCGGCGGATGGGAGAACGCCGGGAAGATCGCGGGCAATCCATGGCCCCTGTGGCTGTGCTTCCTCCTCTTCTGGGCGCTGCAGATCGCGATCATCTACCGCGGCATGGACTTCCTGCGGCACTTCGAGAACTGGGCCGCGCCCTTCGTGATCGTCGGCGCGCTCGTGCTGCTGGTCTGGATCGCGGTCAAGGCGGACGGGTTCGGCGCGCTGCTCGACCAGCCGTCGAAGCTGGGCTGGGGCCCCGACTTCTGGCCGGTCTTCTTCCCGTCCCTGATGGGGATGATCGGTTTCTGGGCGACCTTGTCCCTCAACATCCCCGACTTCACCCGCTTCGGCGCGAGTCAGAAGGCGCAGACCTGGGGGCAGTCGCTGGGCCTGCCCACCACCATGACCCTGTTCGCGGTCCTCGCCGTCCTCGTCACCTCAGGGTCCGAGGTCGTCTACGGCGAGGCGATCTGGGACCCGGTCACCCTCGCCGCCAAGACCGACAGCACCTTCGGTCTGCTCTTCGCCCTGATCGTCGTCCTCGTCGCGACCGTCTCCGTGAACATCGCGGCGAACGTCGTCTCCCCGGCGTACGACCTGGCGAACCTGGCGCCGAAGCTCATCAACTTCCGTACCGGCGCGCTGATCACCGGTGTCGTCGGCATCCTGATCTTCCCGTGGAAGCTGATCTCCACCCCGGAGTTCTACATCTTCACCTGGCTCGGCGTGGTCGGCGGCCTGCTCGGCACGGTCGCGGGCATCCTGATCGCCGACTACTGGATCGTCCGCCGTACGGTTCTGCATCTCGCGGACCTGTACACGCCCGGCGGGCGCTACTGGTACTCGTCCGGCTGGAACTGGCGCGCGATCCTGGCGTTCCTGGTCGGCGGTGTCCTGGCGGTCGGCGGTTCGTACTCGGGCGTCGGCGCCGACGGTTCGAAGACCGGACCGTTCCCGGCCGACGGACTGATCCCGTTCCTCAAGCCGCTGGCCGACTACGGCTGGGCGGTGGGCCTGGGCGCCTCGCTGGTGCTGTACGTGGTGCTGATGGCCGGCCACAAGGAACGCGTCGAGGCCTGAGCCTCGGACGGAGGACGGTCAGCCCTTCTGACCGTCCTCCAAGGCGGCCACCGCCTCCTTGGCCGCCTTGATCGCGCCCTTGTTGATCTCGGACGTGGCGGGCGCCTTGTTCGACTCGAAGTCACTGCCGCTGTAGGTGATGGAGACAAGCGCGTTCGCCGCGCGGACCAGCACCACGCCCTCGCGGGTCTGCTGCTCGTCCTCGGTGGTGAGGTTCACGACGGAGTACCCCGCGTCGCCGACACCGGGGACCTCGCCGCCGCCGCTCTTGTCCGCGACACGCTCCTTGTAGGACTTCTCCGCCGCCTCGTCGGACTCCGTGACCTCGTAGGACACGTCCAGCCACCGGTAGTCGAAGCCCTGGAGCGCGTTCCACGAGCAGGTGCGGCGCACCTTCGCGTCCGTGGACGGGATCTCCTTGCCGGCCGTCTTGGCGCCCGGGACGAGATCCTTGACCGACTTCGAGCTCAGGCTGTCGCAGGGTGCGGGCGCGGCGGCGTACGTCTTCGACACGGCGGCCGTCGCGGGGGCCGAGGGCGACTCGTCCCCGCTCTTCTGCGTCGCCGTGTCTTCGGCGGCCGGTGTCGCGGGTCCGGACGACAGTGCCCAGCCCGCCGCGGCGAGCACGACGACGGGCGACAGGCGCGCGGTGAGGGCGAGCGGCAAGGGAAGAGAACGCACGGCGCACATTTCGTGGGGGACGGTGCGGAGGGAGTCCGCACTGCGGACGGGACGCCAGTGTCACATGACTCTCTGTGGGGCGGAAGTGCCAACTCGCTCCGTGCTGACGCGGTTACCGCCGGGTCGTCGGTCGGCCGCAATTACGTGGTGCCCTGGGCCACTTGCTCGGCATCCCGGACGATTTGCGAGGAAAGAGAGCTTTCGATGCGGTCCACGGCCGTGAAGGCGCCGTACGCGACGAGGTGCACCAGACAGTGGTCGGTGTGCTCCGGCCGGCGCCACGCCCGCACGTCCTCGTCCGTGATGCGGTACGGCGCGAGGGCGGCCAGCAGTGCCAGCCGCGCCCCCGGACGCTCCCTGCGGTCCGGGAACCCGTCGAGAGTGAGCGGCGGATGGGAACCGTCCCAGTCCTGAAGGGTCGCCTCCACGAGGTCGTGGTCGTCGGCGTCGAGGAGGCCCGCGCCCGACATGGCCGCCCTGAGCAGCGCCGCGTACGCGAGGCCGACGGGCGTCCCGGCCGCCCACGCGGGGGCCTCGCCGGGGTCCATCGGGTCGAGCAGGGGCAGGGACACGCCGGGTCGGGCGGGGCGGCGTACGGACCGGGCGAGGGTACGGCCCGCGAGGCTGCGTACCGCCCGGAACCGCTGGACGCCGGCCGGGAGCAGGTTCTCGGTCAGCAGGGCCGACGCGATGCGGTTGATGAAGTGGAACGTGAGCGCGGTGCCGAGATAGGCGGGGGCGTGCTCGCGCGGGAACGGGTACGGGGTGAGGTCGGCGCCGGGCACGCGCGTGTGCCGTCCCCAGGCCAGCACGCGTGCGTGCTCCTCGTTCTCCGGTTGCTCGCCGCGGGCCAGCCGCTCGGCGAGCGCGTGGTCTCCGGTGGCGTGCAGGAGCACGGTGTGCGCGTCCACGCAGAACGGGCACTCGTTGGCGAGCGACACCCCGAGGGCCGCGAGTTCCTTGCCGGTCCGGCTGCCGGCCCCCGCGATCAGCGACTCGCGCAGCAACGCCCAGGCGGGGGCGAGCAGTCCGGGCGCGGAGGACAGCACCACGAAGGTGACGGGTTCGGCGATGCCGAAGTCGAGGGCGATCTGCGCGTACACCTCGGCGACGGTGCCGGTGGCCGACTTGGGCGGGAGGGGCTCGGTGTAACGGAAGGGTGTGGACATGGGCAGTAGCCTGCGCCGCCGGGGTGGGCCGGGTCGTCGTACCGGCGATGGCAGTCGGCGCTGCGACGGCGGGGCGGGCCGGTGCCGGGTACTACTGCGTGGGGAGTAGTCGCAGAGCCGTCCACAGGGGTGACGTCGCTGTCGGTGGCGCCGTCTAGTGTGCGGGCATGAGCGAGCACCGGGTCACACGCGAGCGGCTCGTCGACATGGCCGCCGGGGTCGTGGTCGGCGTGATCGTGCTGCTCGCCGCGGTGGCGGACGACCGTGCCGGGCTCCTCGACTGCGCGCTGATCGCGCTCGGTTCGCTGGCCCTGGCCGCGCATCGCACGGCCCCGCGCGTGGTCCTCGCCGTCACCACCGGCGCTCTGCTCGCCGAAGTGCTCCATGCCGGGCCCGCCGCCACCCTGGCCATCCCCGTCGTGGGCGCGGTGCACACGGCGTCGCGCACCGGACACCGGGGCACCGCGGCGGCGACCGCCGCATTGTTCCTCGGCGGCTATGTGGCGGCGGGTTCGGCGACCTCGGCCATCGCTCAGGAAACGCTGCTGCTGGCCGGCTGGTTCCTGTGCGCGGTGGTGACGGGCCTCGCCGACCGCAACTGGCAGGCGTATCTGCGCCAGACGGAACAGCGCGCCCTGGAGGCCGAACGCACCCGGGAGGAAGCGGCGTTGCGCAGGGCGGGCGAGGAACGACTGCGAATCGCGAGGGAGTTGCACGACTCCCTCACGCACAGCATCTCGATCGTCAAGCTCCAGGCGGGCGTCGCCGTGCACCTTGCCCGCAAGCGCCGCGAGGAGGTGCCACCCGCCCTCCTCGCCATTCAGGAGGCGAGCGGCGAGGCCATGCGCGAGCTGCGGGCCACGCTGGAGGTGCTGCGCACCGACGAGTCGACGGGCACACCGGCGCTGCTCGTGGAGCGGGCGCGGGCTGCGGGGCTCGCGGTCGACCTGACGGTGACGGGGGAGGAGCGGCCACTGCCCGCGACGGTCGACCGGGCCATGTACCGCATCGTCCAGGAGGCACTGACGAACGCGGCCCGGCACGCGGGACCGGCGAAGGTGAGCGTTCAACTCGCGTACGACGACGGCGACTTGACGATACGCGTCGAGGACGACGGCGCCGCCGACCCGTCCCGTCCGCCCACCCCCGGCATCGGCCTGACCGGCATGCGCGAACGCGTCACGGCCCTCGGCGGCACTCTGGACGCCGCCCCGCGTGAGGAGGGCGGGTTCGCGGTGCGGGCACGGCTGCCCGTGGGGGAGGCGGGATGACGGACGGTGCGATCAGGGTGGTGCTGGTCGACGACCAGGCGCTGATGCGGGCCGGCTTCCGGGCCCTGCTGGACGCCGAGGACGGCATCGAGGTGGTCGGCGAGGCGGCGGACGGTGAGCGGGGCCTGGCGCTGATCCGCGCGCAGGTGCCCGACATCGCGCTGATCGACGTACAGATGCCGGTGATGACGGGCATCGAGGCGACCCGCCACATCGCCGCCGACCCGGCCCTGTCCGGAGTCCGAGTCGTGATCCTCACCAACTACGGCCACGACGAGTACGTCTTCGAGGCGCTGCGGGCCGGTGCGAGCGGATTCCTGCTGAAGGACACCGAACCGGCCGACCTGCTCCAGGCGATCGAGGTGGTGGCGGGCGGCGAGGCGTTGCTGTCGCCGTCGGTGACGCGCACCCTGATCGGTGAGTTCGTCTCGCGGCCACCCGACCGGGCCACGGCACCCGGCCTGGAGTGCCTGACCCGCCGCGAGCGTGAGGTGACGGCGCTGGCGGCGCGCGGGCTCACCAACGAGGAGATCGCCGCGCACATGGTGATCAGCCCGTTCACGGCGAAGACCCACATCAGCAGGGCGATGACGAAGCTCGGCGCCCGCGACCGGGCCCAACTCGTCGTGTTCGCCTACGAGTCGGGACTGGTGGCTCCGCGGGGTTCCGACGCGTCGGCGTGCTGAGCCGCCGGGCCCTACGGCCGCCCCGACGGTGCCACCTCGAACGCCGCGAGGATCCGCTCGGCGGCCAGCGTCGCCGTCAACTCGCCGTTCCTGACCTGCTGTTCCAGTGCCGGCGCGAGCGCCCGGACCGCCGGGTCGGCGTGCAGGCGGCCGAGGAGTTCGTCGCGGACCATGGTCCACGTCCAGTCGACCTGCTGGTCACGGCGCTTGGCGGCGAGCCGGCCGGTGGAGTCGAGCAGGGTCCGGTGCTGTTCGAGCCGGTCCCACACGCCGTCCAGGCCGATCGACTCGCGTCCGCTGCAGTGCAGGACGGGCGGCGTCCAGGCGGCGTCCTTGCCGTGCATCAGCCTGAGCGCGCCCGCCAGTTCGCGCGCGGCGGCCCGCGCGTCGCGCTCATGGGGGCCGTCCGCCTTGTTGACGGCGAGCACGTCGGCCAGCTCCAGGACACCCTTCTTGATGCCTTGGAGCTGGTCGCCGGTGCGGGCAAGGGTGAGCAGCAGGAAGGAGTCGACCATGTTCGCGACCGCGGTCTCGGACTGGCCCACCCCGACCGTCTCCACCAGCACCACGTCGTAGCCAGCGGCCTCCATCACCACGATCGACTCGCGGGTGGCCTTGGCGACCCCGCCCAGCGTGCCGGCGGTGGGGGAGGGGCGGATGAACGCGGCCGGGTCGACGGACAGCCGCTCCATCCTCGTCTTGTCCCCCAGGATCGAACCGCCCGTACGACTGGACGACGGGTCCACGGCCAGCACCGCGACCCGGTGGCCGAGCGCGGTGAGCATCGTGCCGAACGCGTCGATGAACGTGGACTTCCCGACCCCCGGCACCCCGCTGACGCCGATCCGCCGGGCCCGCCCGCTGTGCGGCAGCAGCTCGGTCAGCAACTGCTGGGCCAGCACCCGGTGCTGGGGGCGGGTGGACTCGACGAGCGTGATGGCGCGTGCGACGATCGCCCGCTTCCCGTCGAGCACACCCTTCACATACGCGTCGAGATCGATCACAGCTCGTGCCCGAGGTCGGCACCCAGCCGCTGCACCAGGTCGAAGGCCGCGTCCGGGATCACCGTCCCGGGCGGAAACACCGCAGCCGCGCCCATCTCCAGCAGCGTCGCGACGTCCTGCGGCGGGATCACTCCGCCGACCACGATCATGATGTCCTCGCGGCCCTCCTCGGCCAGCGCCTCCTTGAGCGCCGGGACGAGGGTGAGGTGGCCTGCGGCCAGCGACGACACCCCGACGATGTGCACGTCGGCCTCGACGGCCTGGCGGGCCACCTCGGCCGGGGTCTGGAACAGCGGGCCGACGTCGACGTCGAAGCCGAGGTCGGCGAAGGCGGTGGCGATCACCTTCTGGCCGCGGTCGTGGCCGTCCTGGCCCATCTTGGCGACCAGGATGCGCGGGCGGCGGCCCTCGGCCTCCTCGAAGTCGGACACGAGGGTTCGGGTGCGGTCCACGGACGGCGACTCCCCGGCTTCGTTGCGGTACACGCCGGTGATGGTACGGATCTGGCTCGCGTGTCGGCCGTACACCTTCTCCAGTGCGTCCGAGATCTCCCCTACGGTGGCCTTCGCGCGGGCCGCGTTCACCGCGAGCTCCAGCAGGTTGCCCTCGCCGCCGGCGGCCCGGGTGAGCGCGTCCAGCGCGTCCTGGCAGGCCGTCTCGTCCCGCTCCGCCCGCAGCCGCCGCAGCTTCTCGATCTGCTGGGCGCGCACGGAGGAGTTGTCGACCTTGAGCACGTCGATCTGCTCGTCGCTGTCGACGCGGTACTTGTTGACGCCGATGACCGGCTGCCGTCCGGAGTCGATCCGGGCCTGGGTGCGGGCCGCGGCCTCCTCGATGCGCAGCTTGGGGATGCCGGCGTCGATCGCCTTGGCCATGCCGCCTGCCTGCTCGACCTCCTGGATGTGCTGCCAGGCACGGCGGGCGAGGTCGTACGTCAGCTTCTCCACATAGGCGCTGCCGCCCCACGGGTCGATGACCCGGGTCGTGCCCGACTCCTGCTGGATCATCAGCTGGGTGTTGCGCGCGATGCGGGCCGAGAAGTCGGTCGGCAGCGCGAGCGCCTCGTCGAGGGCGTTGGTGTGCAGCGACTGGGTGTGGCCCTGCGTCGCGGCCATCGCCTCGACACATGTGCGCGTGACGTTGTTGAACACGTCCTGCGCGGTCAGCGACCAGCCCGAGGTCTGCGAATGGGTGCGCAGGGAGAGCGACTTGGAGTTCTGCGGGTCGAACTGCTTCACCAGCTTCGCCCACAGCAGCCGCGCCGCCCGCAGCTTGGCGACCTCCATGAAGAAGTTCATGCCGATCGCCCAGAAGAACGACAGCCGGGGCGCGAACGCGTCCACGTCCAGGCCCGCCTCACGGCCCGCGCGGATGTACTCCACCCCGTCCGCGAGCGTGTACGCCAGCTCCAGGTCGGCCGTGGCACCCGCTTCCTGGATGTGGTACCCGGAGATGGAGATGGAGTTGTAGCGCGGCATCCGCTGCGAGGTGAAGGCGAAGATGTCGGAGATGATCCGCATCGACGGCTTCGGCGGATAGATGTAGGTGTTGCGGACCATGAACTCCTTGAGGATGTCGTTCTGAATGGTCCCGGCCAGCTTCTCGGGCGGTACGCCCTGTTCCTCCGCCGCCACGATGTACAGCGCCAGCACCGGCAGCACGGCGCCGTTCATCGTCATCGACACGGTCATCCTGTCCAGCGGGATGCCGTCGAAGAGCTGCCGCATGTCGTAGATCGAGTCGATCGCCACGCCCGCCATGCCGACGTCGCCCGTCACACGCGGGTGGTCGCTGTCGTAGCCGCGGTGGGTCGGCAGGTCGAAGGCGACCGACAGACCCTTCTGGCCGGCGGCCAGGTTGCGGCGGTAGAACGCGTTGGACTCCTCGGCGGTGGAGAAGCCCGCGTACTGGCGGATCGTCCAGGGCTGGTTGACGTACATCGTCGGGTACGGGCCGCGCAGATACGGCGCCATGCCCGGGAAGGTGCCCAGGAAGTCCAGGCCCTCCAGGTCACGGCCGGTGTACAGCGGCTTGACCGCGATGCCTTCCGGGGTCTCCCACAGGGGCTCGTCCCCGCCCGTGGCCTGCTTGACGGCCGTGCGCCACTCGTCGGCGCCGCCCGCGGCGGCCGGGGTCCCCAGCTCGATCCCGGAGAAGTCGGGGATTCCCATCAGGACACTCCCATGCGGTCGAGGGCGGCGGACAGCACGGCGACCGCGTCGCAGCCCGCGAAGACGTAACTGTCGACATCGGTGTACTGCCCGGGGCGGCCCGCGAGGAACACGTGCGTGGCGCCCGCCGACCTGAACTCGGCGGCCACGGCCTCGGCCTGCTCCTCGTAGAGGGCGTCACTGGAGCACAGGCACACCTCCGTGGCGCCGCTCTCCTCGAAGGTGCCCTCGGTGACCGGCTCGACGCCGCCCGCCTGGAAGAGGTTCGAGGCGAAGGTGAGGCGTGCGGTGTGCGCGGCGGCCGGGCCGAGCGCGGCCAGGAAGATCCGCGGCCGGGAGCCCGTGGCGGCCAGGTGGGCGTCGGAGCGGGCGCGCAGGGCCTCGTACGCCTCGTCGCGGCGGACCCGCGGGAGGCCGCCGGACCGGGGCTCCGGCGCGGGCGCACGCTCCACGGGCGGCTCGGTGAGGTTCGGGAACTCGCTGACGCCGGTGATCGGTTCGCGCCGCTTGGCGAGCTTGCCGGTGCGCGCCTGCCATGTCTCGGCGAGGTCCTGGCCCAGCTGACCGGAGCGCAACGCGGCCGCCTGGCCGCCGGCCTGCTCGATCCGCTGGAAGAACGCCCAGCCCGCCCGGGCCAGTTCGTCGGTGAGGGACTCCACGTACCAGGAGCCGCCCGCCGGGTCGATCACTCGGGCGAGGTGCGACTCCTCGATGAGGATGGTCGAGGTGTTGCGGGCGATGCGCCGCGCGAACGCGTCCGGCAGGCCGAGCGCGTGGTCGAAGGGCAGCACGGTCACGGCGTCGGCGCCGCCGACCCCGGCGGCCAGCGTGGCGACCGTCGTGCGCAGCATGTTCACCCAGGGGTCCCGGCGCGTCATCATCACCGGCGAGGTGACGGCATGCTGCACCTGAGCGCTGGGCGCCCCGCAGACCTCGGTCACCCGCGCCCACAGCCGGCGCGCGGCCCGCAGCTTGGCGATCGTCAGGAACTGGTCGGCGGTGGCCGCGTAACGGAACTCCAGCTGGGCGCACGCCTGTTCGGCCGTGAGCCCCGCCTCGGTGAGCTCGCGCAGATACGCGACACCGGTCGCCAGCGACGAGCCCAGCTCCTGGGCGGCCGAGCCGCCGGCCTCGTGGTACGGCAGCGCGTCCACGGTCAGCGCCCGCAGCCCGGGGTACTCCTCGGCGCACTGCCGGGCCAGCGTGGCGACCGGCGCGAACTGCGAGGACGTGCCCGTACGGGCCTCATGGCCGAGCGGGTCGGCGCCGAGGTTGCCGCGCGCCGCCTCCTTGGCGACGCCCCGCTCCTCGTACTGCCGCATTAGCTCCCGCGCGGCGGTCTCCACGTCGGCTCCGGCGTCGAGGACGACGGGGGCCAGGTCGAGATAGACACCCTCCAGGGCCCGGCCGAGCGACGACACCGGGATGCCGCCCTCGCCGAGGACCAGCCAGAGCGAGGTGACGCCGTTCTCCAGGTCCGCGAGCACCAGGCCGTCCGTGAGCGCCGTGTGCCGCTGCCGCAGGTCCCAGCCGCCGGCCGTGCTGCCCTCGGCGCGACCGCCGCGGACGAACGGGGCGAATCCGGGCAGGCCGGGATCGGGCGCGGCTTCGCGCGAGGTGTAGAGGGGGCGGGTGCGCAGCCCGTCCTCCAACGCAGTGGACAGGGCGTCTTCCGCAGCCGGGCCCGAGACGTCCTTGCCCGACTTGCGCAGCACGCCTTCCACCAGGCGTTGCCATTGCTCATGGGTTGCGTCAGGGAACTCGGCGGCCAGCGAGAGCCCGTCGTCAGGCAGGACCGTCATGCTCGGATGCTAGGTCAGATCATCAAAGGAGCAGCAGAGGGCACGGCTGTGACCTTGCCCTCTTCCAGGTTGTGACCTGAGTCTCCGCACCCTGTCGGGCCTCCGGAAACCCGGACGAACGACCCGGCCACGAGCTGGGCTTGATAGCCTCCGAGAGCCAGTCGAGCCACACCCGAGGCCAGGGAATCCGGTGCGAATCCGGAACTGACGCGCAGCGGTGAGGGGGACCGGCGGGGCACAGACGCACGCCACTGGGAGACCGGGAAGGCGCCCCGTCGGGACGAACCCGAGTCCGAAGACCTGCTGGCACCTCCACGCCCGCGCGCGGAGGACGTCCGTAGGCCAGGCTCCGCGTACGAGCCCCGACAACCGAGGCACGCCTGTGTACCGTTCTGCCCTCCGTCCCGCCGCCCTGCTGCTCGCGCCCGCCCTCCTGCTCACCGCGTGTGGCGGCTCGGGGAGCGGCAGCGCCGAGGACACCGGGAAGTCCGCCGCCGCGGGCTACCCCGTCACCCTCGACAACTGCGGCCACAAGGTCACCCTGAAGTCGCCCCCGAAGCGGGCCGTGTCCCTCAACCAGGGCACCACGGAGATCCTGCTCTCCCTCGGCCTCGCCGACCGGGTGGCCGGCACGGCGACCTGGACCGACCCGGTGATGAAGGGCCTGGAGAAGGCGAACGCCTCCGTGCCGCGGCTCGCGGACAACGCGCCCTCCTTCGAAAAGGTCCTGGAGGCCGAACCCGACTTCGTGACCTCCTCCTTCGTCTCCACCCTCGGCAAGGGCGGCGTCGCCACCCGCGAGCAGTTCGAGACGCTGGGCGTGCCCACCTACGTCTCGCCCTCCGACTGCTCTGCGGGCAAGGACAACGACAGCGGCGGCGACGGCTCGCGCTCCACCCCGCTCACCCTCGACACCGTGTACGGCGAGATACGCGACCTGGCCCGCGCGTTCGGCGTCGCCGACCGCGGCGAGAAGCTCGTCGCCGAGCTGAAGGAGCGGGTGCGCAAGTCCACCGCCCAGCTGGACGCCTCCGATGTCACCCTCATGTACTGGTTCGCCAACTCCCAGTCGCCCTACCTCGCCGGCTGCTGCGGCGCGCCGGGTGCCATCACCCGCGCCGTCGGCGCGCACAACGCCTTCTCCGACACTCACGACGAGTGGCCCCAGATCGGCTGGGAGACCGTCGCCGACCGTGACCCCGACGTCCTCGTGATCGGAGACCTCACGCGCAAGCAGCAGACCGCGGAGACCGCCGAGGCCAAGATCCGCTTCCTGGAGACCAACCCCGCCACCCGCAATCTGACCGCCGTGAAGAAGAAGCGGTACGTCCTGCTCAGCGGGCAGGCGATGAACCCGTCCATCCGCACGGTCGAAGGGATCGAGAAGGTCGCCGCGGGCCTGCGCGACTTCGGGCTCGCCGGGCCCGCAGGACCCGCCAGGTGAGCGTCCGTACGCCGCTGCTGACCCTCGGCGGCCTGGCGGCGCTGCTCGCGTCGGTCGCCGTCGCCGTGACGATCGGGCCGGCCGACATCTCCACGGCGGACGTGTGGGCGTCCGTGGCCGCCCGTCTCGGCCTCGGCGAGGGCACGTTGGCGCCGCTGCGGGACGGCATCGTGTGGAACCTGCGCATGCCGCGCACGCTGCTCGCCGCGGTGTGCGGAGCCGGGCTCGCCGTGTGCGGGGCGGTCATGCAGTCGCTGCTGCGCAATCCGCTGGCCGATCCGTTCGTCCTCGGCGTGTCCTCCGGCGCGTCCACGGGAGCGGTCGCCGTGGTCGTGCTGGGGGTCGGCGGGGGAGTGCTCTCGCTGTCGGCGGGCGCCTTCCTCGGCGCGCTGCTCTCCTTCGCCATGGTGCTGCTGCTCAGCCACGTCCTCGGCGGCAGCACGGACCGGGTCGTGCTGTCCGGGGTCGCGGCCATGCAGCTGTTCTCCGCGCTGACCTCGTTCATCGTGCTGACCTCCGCCGACGCCGAGACCACCCGGGGCGTGCTGTTCTGGCTGCTGGGCTCGCTCACCGGCGCCGACTGGGGACAGGTCCTGCTGTGCACCGCCGTACTGGCCGTGGCCCTCGCCCTCTGCCTCGGGTACGCCCGCACCCTGGACGCCTTCGCCTTCGGGGACGACGCCGCCGCCGGACTCGGCGTCCGCGTCGCCCGCACCCGGCTGGTCCTGCTCTGCGCGACCGCCTTGCTCACCGCCGCCCTGGTCAGCTGCGCCGGCGCGATCGGCTTCGTCGGCCTGGTCCTGCCGCACGCCACCCGGGCCCTCACCGGCTCCGGCCACGCCCGTCTGCTGCCGGTCACGGCACTGACCGGCGCCGTCTTCCTGGTGTGGGTGGACACCGTCGCCCGCACCGTCCTCGATCCCCAGGAGGTCCCCGTGGGCGTCGTCACGTCCCTCATCGGCGTACCGGCCTTCATCGCCGTGCTCTACCGGGGACGGAGGACGGCGGCATGACCAGCCTGCGCACGGACCGTGTCGTACGGCGCCTCGCCGACAAGGTCGTCGTCGACGGCGTCACCCTCACCCTGGCTCCCGGCGAGACCGTCGGCCTGCTCGGCCCCAACGGCTCCGGCAAGTCGACCCTGTTGAGACTCCTCGCCGGGGTCCTCGCCCCCACGGCCGGGGTCGTCACCCTGGACGGACGCCCGCTGCCCGAGGTCGGCCGCCGCGCCACCGCCCGGCGGGTCGCCACCGTCGAACAGCACGCCCACACCCAGACCGAACTGACCGTCCGCGACGTCGTCGCCCTCGGCCGCATCCCGCACCGCCGTGCCTGGACGCCACCGACGGCCGCCGACGCCGAGGCCGTCACCGCGGCCCTCGCCCGCACCGGCCTCACCGACCGGGCCGCCCAGTCCTGGCACACCCTCTCCGGCGGCGAACGCCAACGCACCCAGATCGCCCGCGCCCTCGCCCAGGAACCCCGCGAGCTCCTGCTCGACGAACCCACCAACCACCTCGACATCCAGCACCAACTCGACCTGCTGGCCCTCGTCGCGAACCTCCCGGTCACCAGCGTGATCGCCCTGCACGACCTCAACCTCGCCGCGATGTACTGCGACCGCCTGCTCGTGCTGCGCGAAGGACGTGCGGTCGCCGAGGGCACCCCGGCCGACGTGCTGACACCGGCGCTCATCGAGCAGGTCTACGGCGTCCGTGCCGAGGTCACCGACGACCCCGGCCACCCGGTGATCCGCTTCCTGCGCCCGGCCGGCCCCGTGGGGCGGTGCTGACGTGCGGACACCCTCGGAACAGCCGGTGCCCAGCCGGATCGTGGTGTGCCGGGACTGCTGCTGCGGCACCGCGAAGGTGCCCGGAGTCGATCACGCGCAGCAGACCGCGCGACTCGCCGAGAACGCGCCGGTGCGCATCTCCGACTGCCTCGGCGTGTGCGAACACGCCAATGTGATCGTCGTCCAGCCCTCCGCCGCGGGCCGCGCAGCGGGCGGCCGCCCCGTCTGGCTCGGCCTCGTCAACGATTCCGACGCCACCGAGGACATCATCACCTGGGTCAGGGCCGGCGGCCCCGGCGTCGCACCCTGCCCCGACGTGCTCGACCTCTACACCTTCACTCCGCCGAGGCGCGCACGATGAATCGGACGATCACTCACGGGCCACTCACCACTCACACCGAACCGGCCCCGGCCTGAAGGTTGAACCCCGAACGGGTAGTCCCTGAAGATCGGATGGACCGATCCGCGCGACAGCGAGGTGTCAGACCCGATGTTCACCACCCGCCCCACGCTCCAAGGCACGTTCGGCATGGTGTCCTCCACCCACTGGCTCGCCTCGCAGTCGGCGATGGCCGTACTGGAGGGCGGCGGCAACGCGTATGACGCCGCCGTGGCGGGCGCGTTCGTGCTGCACGTCGTCGAGCCGCATCTCAACGGCCCGGCCGGCGAGGTGCCGATCCTGATCGCCCCGGCGGACGGCGAGGTGCGGGTGGTGTGCGGGCAGGGCGTGGCGCCCGCCGGGGCGACCGTCGCGCACTACCGGGGGCTCGGACTGGACCTCGTACCCGGGACCGGACCGCTCGCCGCCGCCGTGCCCGGCGCGTTCGACGCCTGGATGCTGCTGCTGCGGGACCACGGCACCAGGCCGCTCGCCGACGTGCTCAAGTACGCCATCGGGTACGCCGAACACGGGCACGCGCCCGTGGAGCGGGTCGGCGAGACCGTCGAGACCGTGCGGGAACTGTTCGAGACGCAGTGGCCGTCGTCGGCCGACGTGTACCTGCGGGACGGCAAGGCGCCCCGGCCCGGGGAGCTGTTCCGCAATCCCGCCCTGGCCGCCACCTGGAAGCGGCTGCTCGACGAGGTCGCCGGGGCCGGGGACCGGGTCGCGCAGATCGAGGCCGCGCGGCAGGTGTGGCGCTCCGGTTTCATCGCCGAGGCCCTCGTACGGCAGGCCCGGCGCCCCACGATGGACACCAGCGGCGAGCGGCACTCCGGCACACTCGCGGCCGCCGACCTCGCCGCCTGGTCCGCGACCTACGAGGCACCGGCGACGTACGACTGGAACGGCTGGACCGTGTGCAAGGCCGGCCCCTGGAGCCAGGGCCCGGTCCTCCTCCAGCAGCTCGCGCTGCTCCCGCCCGAACTGCCCCGGTACGGGTCCGCCGAGTACGTCCATCTGCTGATCGAGGGCTGCAAGCTTGCCATGGCCGACCGGGAGGCCTGGTACGGCGACGCGGCCGACGTACCGCTCGCCGCGCTGCTGTCCGACCGGTACAACGCGGACCGGCGGGAGCTGGTCGGCGAGAAGGCCTCCCACGAGCTGCGGCCCGGCAGCCCGGGCGGCCTCGCCCCGCGGCTGTGCGCGCACGCGCGCGTGGCGGCGGCCGAAGGGCCCGGCCTCGACGCGCTGGGCGGCGGGGAACCGACGGTCGCCAAGCGGCCGACCTCCCCGGTGCCGGGCGAGCCCGAGGTCTTTGCCGACGGGGGCACCCGCGGTGACACCTGCCACCTCGACATCGTCGACCGGTGGGGCAACATGATCGCGGCCACGCCCAGCGGCGGCTGGCTCCAGTCCAACCCCGTCGTGCCCGAACTGGGCTTCCCGCTCGGCACCCGCCTGCAGATGACCTGGCTGGAGGAGGGCCTGCCGAACTCGCTCACCCCGGGCCGGCGGCCCCGCACCACCCTCACGCCCTCCATCGCCCTGCGCGACGGCGTGCCCGTCATGGCCTTCGGCACGCCCGGCGGGGACCAGCAGGACCAGTGGCAGCTGCACTTCCTCCTCGCGGTCGCCCTGCGCTCCCCGGTCCGCGGCGGCCTCGACCTCCAGGGCGCGATCGACGCCCCGAACTGGCACAACGACAGCTTCCCCGGCTCCTTCTTCCCGCGCGGCATGCGACCGGGGAGCGTCACGGTGGAGTCCCGGATGGACGCCGGGGTGGTGGAGGAGCTACGGCGGCGTGGTCATGCGGTGACCATCGGTGACGACTGGTCGGAGGGCCGGCTGTGCGCCGTCGCGAGGCACCCGGAGACCGGTGTCCTGTCGGCGGCGGCGAATCCGCGGGGGATGCAGGGGTACGCGGTAGGCCGCTGACCTGCCGATATCGGCACCACGAGTTCACGGCCATGCCATCCGCCGTCCACTCGGCGGGCGGGGGTTGTCAGTGGGACGTGCTCTTATGGAGGGGTGATCGAAAACAACGAAACCATCGACGAGTTTCTCGCACAGCACGCGGCAGACGTGGAAGAAGCGGTCCGCAAGGCGGCCGCGGCCGAGATCATGCCCCGCTTCCGGCAGCTCGCCGCACACGAGGTCGACCAGAAGAGCGGACCGCACGACCTGGTGACCGACGCCGACCGGCTCGCCGAGCAGTACCTCACCGAGGCGCTCGGCGCACTCCTGCCCGGCTCGGTCGTGGTCGGCGAGGAGGCGGTGCACGCGAACCCCGCGTCGTACGACGCGATATGCGGCGACGCCCCGGTCTGGATCGTCGACCCCGTCGACGGCACCCGCCAGTTCGTGCACGGGGACGACGGCTTCTGCACCCTGGTCGCGCTCGCCCGGCACGGCGTCCTGCTCGCCTCCTGGACCTACGCCCCGGCCCGCGACCAACTGGCCACGGCGGTAAGGGGCAAGGGCGCCTTCCTGGACGGCGGGCGACTGCAGTCCGGCGCGCCGGATCCCGGCCGTGACCTGCGGGTGGCCACGTCCCACCCGGACTACACGACCGACGAGCAGAAGCAGGCGTTGCTCGGCCTGTGGACTGAGGGCGTACAGCCCCGCGCCTGCGGTTCGGCGGGGCTGGAGTATCTCGCCGTCGCCCGGGGCGAGTTGGGCGCGACCGCGTTCAGCTGGGAGGCCGCCTGGGACCACGCGGCGGGCATCCTCCTCGTCGAGGAGGCCGGCGGCGCCCACCTGACCCGCACGGGCGAGCCGTTCCGCATCACGGGCGGCAACGATCTGCCGTTCACGACGGCCCGGGACGCGGCCACGGCTCGGCGGGTGGTGGAACTGCTGTCGGGCGGAGCCTGATCTGCGGGTGGGAGCGGCCGCCGACACGCAGGTCGACCACCTCGAACTCCGCGCGTGTGCCGTCCCCGGGCCACTGGCACCCCGCTTCCAGGAGCACCGCGGCGTCCACGAAGCCCAGGGCGGGCAGACCCACGTCGACGAACACGCCCGTCACCCCGGGCCCCCAGGGTGACCTGGTGAAGGTGCCGGTCAGGCGCGTGCCGACGGGCAGGGGACCGCTGTCGTGCCGCACCTCGCACTGGCGGTGGGACCGGGCGCGGCCCCACGCGAGGTCGAACTCCCGACGGTCCACCGGCCGTGCGTCCGGCGGCTCCACGACCGGTTCTCGCGCCGGCACCCCGTACACGACCTCGTACAGCCGAACGCCCCAGTCCCCGCACGTCTGCCGGGCCATGGCGAGCTCGGCGGCCTCGACGGCGACCACCGGCAGCGAGGCGTGCCCCCGGAACGACATCTGCCGCACCACCCGGCCCGTGGCCCCTACCTCGAACCAGTGCCGGACATCGTCCTCGGGCACGTGGATGAGAAAGCGGCGCGTCACCCGGCGGACCTTACCCGTGCCCTGAGGCTGTCAGTGGCCCGGCATATCCTGACCCTCAATGGCCATCGGCTGACGAAGGAGTCCGAAGGTGCCGTCGATGCTCGATGCGGTCGTGGTGGGTGCGGGGCCGAACGGACTGACCGCTGCCGTGGAGCTGGCCCGTCGCGGCTTTTCCGTGGCCGTGTTCGAGGCGCGTGACACGGTCGGCGGAGGAGCCCGCACCGAGGAGCTGACCCTCCCCGGCTTCCGGCACGACCCGTGCTCCGCCGCGCACCCCCTCGGAATCAACTCGCCCGTGTTCCGGACCATGCCGCTCGACCGCTACGGCCTCGAGTGGCTGCACGCCGAGCTGCCCATGGCCCACCCCTTCGCCGACGGCACCGCGGCCGTGCTGGCCCGGTCGGTCGCCGAGACCGCCGCCTCCTTCGGCCCGCGCGACGCGGGCACGTACCGCAGGCTGGTGGATCCGTTCCTGAGCAAGTGGGACACCCTTGCCCGCGACTTCATGTCCCTGCCCCTCACCGCGCTCCCCCGGGACCCGGTGACGCTCGCCAGGTTCGGCCTGGTCGGGCTGCCGCCGTCGACGTGGCTGATGCGGCGCTTCCGCGACGAGCGGGCCAGGACCCTGTTCGCCGGCCTCGTCGCGCACGTCATGGCGCCACTGGGCGGCTTCGCCACCGGCGCCATCGGCCTGGTCTTCGCCCTCGCCGCGCACGCCCGCGGCTGGCCCGTG
The DNA here is from genome assembly GCF_036173045.1 of Streptomyces sp. NBC_00299. Taxonomy (GTDB): domain Bacteria; phylum Actinomycetota; class Actinomycetes; order Streptomycetales; family Streptomycetaceae; genus Streptomyces; species Streptomyces machairae. The sequence goes on along the minus strand of NZ_CP108039.1, from coordinate 1,903,687 downwards.
GCCCGCGGCGGCTCCCAGTCCATCTCCGACGCCCTCACGGCCTATCTCAAGGACCTCGGCGGCACCGTCCACACCGACTACGAGGTCAAGCGGCTCGACGATCTGCCGCCCGCGCGGGCGTACGTCTTCGACACCTCGCCCACCGCACTGGCCCGCATCGCCGGCTTCGGCCGCTACTACGAGGGCTTCCGCTACGGCCCCGGCGTCTTCAAGATCGACTACGCGCTGGACGGCCCGGTGCCGTGGACGTCGTCGGACGCCCGCCGCGCGGGCACCGTGCAGATCGGCGGGAGCAGCGCGGAGATTGCCACCGCGCTGCGCGCCGCGTCCCGGGAGGGCCGGGCACCCGGCAAGCCGTTCATGATCACGGTGCAGCCCGGTGTCGTCGACCCCACCCGGGCCCCCGCGGGCAAGCAGGTCTTCTGGGCGTACGGGCACGTGCCGAACGGCTGGACCGGAGACCTCACGGACGCCCTCGAACGTCAACTGGAGCGCTACGCCCCGGGGTTCCGCGACCGCGTCCTCGCCCGCGCGACGGCGGGCCCGGCCGAACTCGTCGCCCGCAACGCCAACTACATCGGCGGCGACATCGGCTCCGGCGCGGCCTCCGGACTCCAACTCCTGCTTCGGCCCAAGCTGTCGCTCTTCCCCTACCGCACCCCGCACCCGGCGGTCTTCATCTGCTCGTCGGCCACCCCGCCCGGTCCCGGCGTGCACGGCATGTCCGGGCACAACGCGGCCAAGGCGGTGTGGCGGCGGCTGCGCCAGGAGCCCTGAGGCCGAGCCTGCTCAAACGACCCACCTTTACCGGTAGTTGGGGCCGTGCGGTAAGAGAAATCCGTGTTCTCTTTGTCACTTCTCTTACCGGGGGGTAGGTACCTGAACGGTCAGTAGCCCCCGAGTAGGGTGCGGCCATGAAAGATCGGAAAGCGGTTGTCCGCTTCGGATCCCGGTCTGCCGTGCGCCTCGCCGACCTCGCGCAGCTGGTCAGGGCGCCGGCCGCGCTGAGTGTCCCCGGTGACGTGATCGCGGGTGCAACCGCCGCCGGACGCCCGCTGGGCGCCCGTACGTTCGGCGTGATCGGTTCCTCCGTCTGCCTCTACTGGGCCGGCATGGCCCTCAACGACTACGCCGACGCCACGGTCGACTCCGTCGAGAGACCCGAACGACCGGTGCCGTCGGGCCGGATCCCTCGGCGTGCCGCTCTCGCGGTGGCCGGCGGGCTCACCGCGGCGGGACTCGGGCTTGCGGCCGCCGCGGGGGGTCGTCGCAGTGTGGGCGCCGCGCTGCCCTTGGCCGGGCTGGTGTGGGCGTATGACCTGAAGCTCAAGTCGACCCCGGCGGGGGGCTTCGCCATGGCGGGGGCTCGGGTTCTGGACGTGTTGGCGGGAGCGGTTGTGCCTGGGCCGGGTGCGGAGTCGGTCGGCGTCGCGCTTCGTCGGGCCGCCGTGCCTGCCGGGCTGGTCGGCGTCCATACCGGCACGTTGATGGCGCTCAGCCGGCACGAGATCGGTGGGGCGCCGGTGCGGGTTCCTGTCGGGACTCTTGCTGTGTCGGCACTGACTGCGATTGCCACGGCTGTTCCAGTGGTCCGAGGCGAAGCCGGGAGTGCCGCGAAGAGTTGTGTGTCGTCTGCCGCGCCGTCGGGGCTGGTCGCGCAGTTCCCCGCGCCCCTGAAGGGCGTTGCCGTTGCCGCTCGTTCCAAGATGGTCCGCACCGCCCTCACCACCGCCTCCGGAAAGTTCCGGATCGCCGTCACCGCCGCCGGTGCTCTTGCCTATCTCGGCACCTACGGCACCGCCCAGGCACGTGCCGTCCAAAAGCCCTCGGCCGAGAACGTACGGCGGGCCGTCGGGGCCGGGATCATGGGGCTGATGCCCCTTCAGGCGGCGCTGACCGCACGTGGCGGGGCGCCTGCCGTTGCCGCCGCGCTCGGCGTCGTCCACCCCCTCGCGCGACGGCTCGCCAGACGTATATCCCCCACCTGAGACCCACCACCTCCGTGTGAGGAACCCGCACTGTGAGACCTCCCCCCACCCCACTCAAGTTCGGCTACGGCACCAACGGCTTCACCCACCACCGGCTGACCGACGTCCTCGTCGTCCTCGCCGACCTCGGCTACGACGGCGTCGCGCTCACCCTCGACCACGGTCACCTCGACCCGTACGCCGACGATCTGCCCCGGCGGGTCACCGCCCTCGCGCGGCAACTCGCGCGGCACGGCCTGGACGTGACGGTGGAGACCGGAGCGCCGTACTTCCTCGACCCCTGGGGCAAGCACCTGCCCACGCTGATGTCGGACGGCCGCGAGCCGAGGATCGACCTGCTGCGCCGTGCCCTGCGGATCGCCGCCGACCTCGGCTCGCCCACCGTCCATCTGTGCAGCGGCCCGGCGCCCGTCGGGCTGTCCGAGCGGGACGCGTGGAAGCGGCTCGCGGCCGGTGTCGGGACCGTGCTGGAGTCGGCGGAGAAGTACGGGGTGGCGCTGGCCTTCGAGCCGGAGCCGTACATGTTCGTCGACACCGTCGAACGCTGTCTGCGACTCGCCCGACTGGTCGGCGGGCACGAGCTGTTCGGTATCACCCTGGATGTCGGCCACGCGCACTGCGTGGAGGAGCGTTCCGTGCTCGACTGCGTGCACCGGGCGGCGCCGATCCTGCGCAACGTGCAGATCGAGGACATGCGGCGCGGCATCCACCAGCACCTCGAATTCGGCGCCGGCGAGATCGACTTCCCGCCTGTGCTGGATGCCCTGCGCGATCTGAACCACCGCGGTCTGGTCTCCGTGGAGATCCAGGGCGGTTCGCTCGACGCGCCCGACGTCGCCCGCCGCTCGATCGAGTTCCTGCGCGCGGCCGAACGTGCCGGCGCACGCGTCTAGCCCCCTACCTCCCTTCGGCTCGACTCGTCCCACCCTCCCGGAAGTTGTCCCCCATGGTTGTCGAAACCGGCTCCTCCACGGCCCCGCCGGACCACCCCCACCCCGCCCTGACCGACGTACTGGACCCCACCGCCCGCACCTGGCTGGACGACGGCGCCGCCAAGGTCGCCGCCGAACCGGCCGCCGTGCGGCGTCTCTTCCCCGCCGCCCGAAGGCGCTGCGGACACGGGCGCCTCACCGCATACTGGACCGTCGACGAGGCCGCCCGGGCCGTCCTGCTCACGGCCCTGCCCCTGCGCGGCCAGGCCCTCGCCGACGAGGTCGCCGGCCTCCACCGGCACGGCGACCCGGCGGAGCAGCGCGCCGTCCTGCGCACCCTGCCGCTGCTCGAACTGGGCGACCTCGCGCTGCCCCTCGTACGGGAAACCCTGCGCGGCAACGACACCACCCTGATCGAGGCAGCCCTCGGCCCGTACGCCGCCGCGCACCTTCCGGACGCCGAGTACCGCCAGGCCGTACTGAAGTGCGTCTTCTGTGAGATCCCGCTCGACCGCGTCAGCGGCCTCGGCGCCCGCGCGGACCGCGAACTGGCCCGGATGCTCGCCGATTTCGCCCATGAGCGGATCGTCGCCGGGCGGGACGTACCCGAGGACATCCTGCCCGTCGTCCGTGCCTTCCCGGACGTCATCGGCGCTGAACTCAACCAGGCACTCAAGGAAGAGGGCTGACCGTGCGGATCTTCGACCCCCATATCCACATGACCTCCCGGACGACCGACGACTACGAGGCGATGTACGCCGCCGGGGTGCGCGCGGTCGTCGAGCCCGCCTTCTGGCTGGGACAGCCCCGCACCTCGCCCGAGAGCTTCTACGACTACTTCGACGGGCTGCTGGGCTGGGAGCCGCACCGCGCCGCCCAGTTCGGCATCCAGCACTTCTGCACCATCGCGCTCAACCCGAAGGAGGCGAACGACCCCCGCTGCCTCCCGGTCCTCGACGAACTGGACCGTTACCTCGCCAAGGACCGGGTCGTCGCCGTCGGCGAGATCGGCTACGACTCGATGACCCCTGAGGAGGACGAGGCGCTCGCCCGTCAGCTCCAGCTCGCCATCGAGCACGAGCTGCCCGCCCTCGTGCACACCCCGCACCGCGACAAGGCCGCCGGTACCCGGCGCACCCTGGACGTCGTACGGGAGTCGGGTATCGCCCCCGAACTCGTCGTCCTCGACCACCTCAACGAGCTCACCGTCGGCATGGTCCTCGACAGCGGCTGCTGGGCCGGGTTCTCGATCTACCCGAAGACCAAGATGAGCGAGGACCGGATGGTCGAGATCCTCAAGGAGCACGGGACACAGCGGATGCTGGTCAACTCCGCTGCCGACTGGGGGCGTTCGGACCCGCTGAAGACGCGGAGGACCGCCGACGCCATGCTCGCCGCCGGGTTCGACGACGACGCCGTGGACGAGGTGCTGTGGCGCAACCCCGTCGCCTTCTACGGCCGGAGCGGGCGGCTGGAGCTGGAGGAGCCCAAGCCGGACGAGGCGGCCACCTTCCAGGGCAACTCCATACGCCGCGGGGGAGCGTGAGCATCCGATGCGCTTCCTGCATCCGGACGGTACGACCGTCCACCTCGGCTACTGCAGCAACGTCCACCAGGCGGAGGACCTCAAGGGCGTGATCGCCCAGCTCGCGCAGTACGCCGAGCCCGTGCGCGAGCGCCTCGGCGCAGACCGCCTGGGGATCGGCCTGTGGCTGGCGCGCCCCGTGGTCACCGAACTCGCCGACGACGAAGCCGCGTTGGAGCGACTGAAGGCGGAGCTGCGGGCACGCGGCCTGGAGACCGTCACCCTCAACGCCTTTCCGTACGCCGGATTCCACCGCGAGGTCGTCAAGAAGGACGTCTACCTGCCCGACTGGGCCGACGAGGCCCGGCTGAAGTACACCCTGGACTGCGCCCGCGTCCTCGCCGCGCTCCTCCCGGACGGCGTCGGCCACGGCAGCGTCTCCACGCTGCCGCTCGCGTGGCGCACCCCGTGGACGCCCGCCTGCGCCGACGAGGCCAGGCGCGCCCTGGACCGGCTGACCACCGGGCTCGCCGCGCTGGAAGCGTGGACGGGCCGCCGTATCCGCGTCGGCTTCGAACCGGAACCCGGGTGCGTCGTCGAGACCACCACACAGGCGGTACGGGAACTGCGCGGACTGGACCCCGACCGGCTCGGCGTCTGCCTCGACGCCTGCCATCTCGCCGTGCAGTTCGAGGAGCCGGCCGAGGCGCTGCGGCGCCTCGCGGAGGCAGGGCTGCCCGTGGTCAAACTCCAGGCGTCCTGCGCGGTGGAGGCCGAGCACCCGGCCGACCCGGCCGCCCGCGCGGCCCTGCACCGGCTCGCCGAGCCCCGGTTCCTGCACCAGACCCGCACGCCGGCCGACGGTGACGTCCTCGCCGTCGACGACCTCCCGGACGCCCTCGACGGCGACCTGCCCGCCGACGGAGGCCCCTGGCGGGTCCACTTCCACGCCCCGCTGCACACCGAGCCCGAACCCCCGCTGCGCACCACCGCCGGCCAGCTCGACCAGGTCCTCGCCGGGCTGCTGGGCGGAGCCTCGGCCGGCTGCGACCACATCGAGGTCGAGACCTACACCTGGTCCGTCCTCCCTGAACCGCCCACCGACCTGCCCGGCGGCATCGCCGCCGAACTCGCCTGGGTCCGGGACCGGTTGACCGGCCTCGGCCTCAAGGAGGACCCCTCATGACCGCATCGGCGAACCGCGTGGTCGTACTCGACATCGTCGGCCTGACCCCGAACCTCCTCCGGCACATGCCCGCCGTGGCCGCCCTCGGCGAGCGCGGCTTCCAGTCCCGCCTCGACACCGTGCTCCCCGCCGTGACCTGCACCGTCCAGTCCACCCTGCTCACCGGCGAACCCCCGGCCACGCACGGCGCCGTGGCCAACGGCTGGTACTTCCGCGACCTCGGCGAAGTCATGCTGTGGCGCCAGCACAACGCGCTCGTCGGCGGCGAGAAGATCTGGGAGACGGCCCGTAAGGCGAACCCCGACTACAAGGTCGCCAACATCTGCTGGTGGTACGCGATGGGAGCCGACGTCGACTGGACCGTCACCCCGCGCCCCGTCTACTACTCCGACGGCCGCAAGGAACCGGACTGCTACACCTGGCCGCCGTCCCTGCACGACGAACTCACCGACCGGCTCGGCCCGTTCCCCCTGTTCACCTACTGGGGTCCGAACGCGGGCATGCCCTCCACCCAGTGGATCCTGGCCGCCGCCCGCCAGGTCTTCGACGAACACCGCCCCGACCTCACGCTCGTCTACATCCCGCAGATGGACTACGAACCCCAGCGCTCAGGCCCGGACTCACCCGCCACCATCGCCGCGGCCCGCCAACTCGACGACGCGCTAGGCCCGTTGATTGACCACTTCCTACGGGAGGGCGCCACCGTCGTCGCGCTCAGTGAGTACGGCATCACGCCCGTCTCCCGCCCGGTCGACATCAACCGCGCCCTGCGCCGGGCAGGCCTGCTGGAGGTGTACACGCAGGACGGCATGGAGTACCTCGACCCCTGGACCTCGCGCGCCTTCGCGGTCGCCGACCACCAGGTCGCCCACGTCTACGTCCGCGACCCGGCCGACATCGACGCGGTCGCGAAACTGGTCGGTGAACTCGACGGCGTGGACCAGGTGCTGGACGCCGACGGCAAGGCGGCCCACGGCCTGGACCACGAGCGCTCGGGCGAGCTCGTCGCACTCGCCGACCCCGACGCCTGGTTCACGTACTACTACTGGCTGGACGACGATCGGGCCCCCGACTTCGCCCGCCAGGTCGAGATCCACCGCAAGCCCGGCTACGACCCCGCCGAGCTGCTCTACGACGAGACCGTCCCCGCGGTGAAGCTGCGGGCCGTCGGTCAGGTCGCCCGCAAGAAGCTCGGCTTCCGCTACCGCCTCAAGACCGTCCCGCTGAACCCGTCCGGCGTCCGCGGCAGTCACGGCCGGCTGCCCGCCGACCCCGACCACGGCCCCGTACTGCTGTGCTCGGAGCCGGACGGAGCGAGGGAGGCGTACGCGGCGACGGAGGTCAAGTCGCTGCTCCTGGACCTCGCGGGCCTGCCCACGGAAGGAACGGAGAAATGACGATCCACCCGCCGCTCCCCACCATCCGGCCCCTGCTCGACCCGGCCCCCGAATACGCCAAGTGGCAGTCCGAGGAGCCGATCCGCCGGGTCACGGTCTGGGGCGACAACAGCCCCTGGCTGATCACCCGGTACGAGGACGCCCGTACGGTGCTGGCCGACGAGCGTTTCAGCGCCGACGCCAACCACCCCGACTTCCCCCACACCCGCCCGGGCGCCCCGCCGCAGGCCCCCGGCCTCTTCCACCAGATGGACCCGCCGGACCACACCCGGCTGCGCCGCATGCTGATCCCCGACTTCACCTTCCGGCGCATCGAGCAGCTGGACGGCGCCATCCAGCGGATCTGCGACGACCTCCTGGACGCGATGACCGGCTGCGATGCGACGGAGGCCGACCTGGTCGCCTCGTACGCCCTGCCCCTGCCCACCCTCGCCATCTGCGAACTGCTCGGCGTCCCCTACGAGGACCACGGCTTCTTCCGGGAGAAGTCCACCGCCCTCACCAGCGTCGCCGGCGACCCTGGCGAGGCGATGGCCGCCCGAGTGGCGCTCTACGGCTATCTGCGCGGCCTCATCGAGCGGCGCACGCACGACCCCGCCGACGACCTGATCTCCCGCCTGGCCACGGAACGCGTCGCGACCGGCGAGGCCACGCTCGACGAGGCGACCGGCATGGTCTCCCTGCTCCTCCTGGCCGGCCACGAGACGACGGCGAACATGTTCCCGCTGGCCGTGATCGCCCTGCTGCACAACCCCGCCGGGCTGGACGCGCTGCGCGCCGACGACTCGCTGTGGCCGGGCGCGGTGGAGGAACTCCTGCGCCATCTGACCGTCATCCACTCCGGGATACGGCGGGTCGCCTCCGAGGACGTCGACCTGTCCGGCGTCCGTATCCGCGCGGGGGAAGGCGTGGTGGTGGCGTTGCAGTCCGCCAACCGCGACCCGTCCGTGTACGCCGACCCCGACGCCCTCGACGTCCGGCGGGACGCGAGCGGCCATGTCGCCTTCGGGCACGGCCTGCACCAGTGCCTCGGCCAGTCGCTGGCCCGCGCCGAACTCCGCCTCGGCCTGTCCACCCTGTTCCGCAGGCTTCCGAACCTGCGCATGACGGCCCCGCCCGAGTCGCTCGCCCTGTCGGCGAGCACGGTCCACGGGGTGCGCTCGCTGCCGGTCGCCTGGTCATGACCGGCCGACGGTGCCCATGGCTGCTATAGAGGCAGTCATGACCACCATCAGGCTCGTCCAGGGCGACATCACGCGAGAGTCCGTCGACGCGATCGTCAACGCCGCGAACTCCTCCCTCCTCGGCGGGGGAGGAGTCGACGGCGCCATCCACCGCCGCGGCGGCCCGGCGATCCTCGACGAGTGCCGCAAGCTGCGCGCCTCCCGGTACGGCAAGGGTCTGCCGACCGGGCAGGCGGTCGCCACGACGGCGGGGGAGCTGGACGCACGCTGGGTGATCCATACGGTGGGCCCGGTCTGGGCGGCCACCGAGGACCGCTCCGAGCTGCTGGCCTCCTGCTACCGGGAGTCGCTGCGGGTGGCCGACGAGCTGGGTGCCCGGACGGTCGCCTTCCCCGCCGTCTCCACCGGCATTTACGGCTGGCCGATGGACGACGGCGCCCGGATCGCGGTCGCGACCGTACGGGCGGCAGACACGTCGGTCGAGGAGGTCAGATTCGTCCTCTTCGACGAGGCGGCGTACGAGGAGTTCGCCCGGCAGGTCGGCTGAGCGCGGTCCGCCGTCACAGGTCCAGCAGATCCCGCGTCCGTACCGGCAGGCCCGTCTCGAAGGAGCGGTTCGCGGCGAGGCCGGTGACCAGGGAGCGGGCGCCGTCGGCCGCGTCCGCCGCGCGGTGCAGGGGGTCCGGTGCCCGGGTGCCGAAGAGGTCCTCCAGCATGCGTACGTCACCGCCGCCGTGCCCGCCCTCGCCGGTCGCCACCTTGATCTCGCGCGGCTTCTCCCAGAAGCGGCGCAGCAGCAGCTCGGTGCGTCCGGCGGTCTCCTCCGCCTCGGCGCCGTGCAGGACGGGGCCGGAGGTGTCCGTGCGCGGCCGGGGCCGGGTCCAGGTCGACTCCTCCACCAGCAGCTCCAGGCGCCCTTCGCTGCCGTTGAAGGCGATCCGGTAGCCCTCCCAGGGGGAGTACGCGGTCAGGTGGTAGGTGAGGGTGGCGCCGGTGGCGTAGCGGACCAGGACCGCCATGTCGTCCTCGATGCTCACGCCGGGCGCGAACACGTTCCGGTCGCGGTGGTAGCCGTCCTCCGCCTCCGCGTCCAGGTACAGGGCACTGAGCAGGGGCGAGTCGGCCAGCTGTACGGCGAAGGGGTCGGTCGCGGCGGCGGGGGAGCCGTGGGCGCGGTCGTAGTCACGGGCGAGGCCGCGGCGCCGGCCGGCCTCGTCGCCGTAGAAGAACAGGCCGCCCTGCGCGTACACGGTCTCGGGACGGCTGCCCAACCACCAGTTGACCAGGTCGAAGTGGTGTGTGGACTTGTGCACCATCAGGCCGCCGGAGTTGGCCTTGTCGCGGTGCCAGCGGCGGAAGTAGTCGGCGCCGTGCCGCAGATCGAGCAGCCACTCGAAGTGCACCGAGCCGACCTCGCCGATCTCCCCGGACGCGACGATCTCCCGTACCGCCGAATGCACCGGGTTGTAACGGTAGTTGAAGGCGACCCGCACCTCGCGGCCGGTGCGCTGCTGTGCGTCGAGGATACGGCGGGCCTTGTCGGCTGCCGTGGTCATGGGCTTCTCGGTGACGACATCGCAGCCCGCCTCCAGAGCCCGCACGATGTAGTCGTCGTGGGTGTGGTCCACCGTGCACACCACGACCAGGTCGATCCGCTCGCGCCGCAGCATCTCGTCGAAGTCCCCGGCACCGTACGACGGCACGGGCGCCCGGCCCGGGTGGGCATCCGCGAGCCAGGCGTTGTGGACGGCCATGCGGTGGGAGTTGACATCGCAGAATCCGGCCGGCTCGAACCGGTCCGCGTAGGGACCGGCCAGGGCCTCGGTGAACAGCCGGGCACGGGCACCCAGACCGACCACGGCGGCGCGACGGTGTGCGGTGTCGGGGGTCATGCAGGGCTCCCATTGGTTCGGAATCTCGGACGGCATGCGTAACTGCGACCAGAAGTTAGGGGTGGGCGCTCACCCCGTCAATGGCTACGCCGCGCGCGGTGCCGACCCGGACGGGCTGCGCGCCCGCGCCGCCCGCTGGCTGCCTGTCGCCACCGCGGGACACCGCGGGTGAACGGCTCGTGGCGCTGATCCGTACCACTCTGCGCGCCGTCACACCGAGGAAGCACCGGGGAAGAATCGTGCAGTCACACCGAGGAAGCATCGGCCGTATCGCGACGGTCGGCAGTCTGGCCCTCCTGCTCCTGACCACCGCGTGCGGCGGAGGTGAGGACGACAAAGCCGCCGCGAAGAGCACTCCGGCGAACGTCTCCGCCACCGTCGCCGGCGTCGTGGCCCCGGCGAAGGTCGAGGTGATCGCCGACCTGACGGGCTGCACGGTCAAGATCCGGACCGAGGCCGACGAACTGCGCGAGGGCGTCTGTCACACGAAGAAGGGCGACTACCTCATCACCACGTTCCCGCAGGAGAAGTTCAAGCTCACCTGGCTGGACGCGGCTGCCGTCTACGGCGGCAAGTACCTCGTGGGCACCCGCTGGGTGGTCAGCGCGAAGCCGGAGGTGCTGGACCGGCTCCGGCCCCAACTGGGCGGAAGAATCCAGCAGTTGCGAGGTGTGGGCCCGAAGCCCGCGCCGAGCGCGTCGTAGCGCCGCCGTCGGCTCAGGCCGCCCCGGGTCGTCCGGCGCGGCTCACTCCGCCGCGTCGCTGATGCCCAGGCGCAGATGCTCCACGTGGTAGACGGCCTGGTCGAGCAGCTCGGCGACATGGTGGTCGTGCAGCGCGTAGACGACCGAACGACCGCGCCGCTCACCCACCACCAGCCCCAGGTTGCGCAGCAGCCGCAGCTGGTGCGAGCAGGCGGACTGCTCCATGCCCACCTCGGCCGCCAGTTCCGTGGCGGGCAGCGGCCCCTCGCGCAGTCGCGCCAGGATCAGCAGGCGGGAGGGGGTGGAGAGGGCCTGGAGGGTGGTGGCCACCTTGGCGACGTTGGCCGCGTCCAGGCGTACGCGCTCGGCGGCGTCCTGCGCGGCGGTGACGGCTCCATGACCCATGCCGGGTATCTTACTCATCGTACATGAACACATGAATGCTTCTTCATGCGTCTCGGATCGGGCCCGGGCGGGGCTCGGGTGATCCGGCGGCTCCCAGCACAGCCGAGGTTGATGTCGGATTCTCGCCAGCCCGCCTGGCCTCGCGTGGACGATGCTGGACCCATGCAGAAGGGGATGCACACCGACACCGAGCGCTGCGTGCGCGCCGTCCAGTCCAAGGACGCCCGCTTCGACGGCTGGTTCTTCACCGCGGTCGTCACGACCGGGATCTACTGCCGGCCCAGTTGCCCGGTGGTCCCGCCCAAGCCGGAGAACATGCGGTTCCACCCGAGCGCCGCCGCCTGCCAGCAGGCCGGATTCCGGGCGTGCAAGCGCTGCCGGCCGGACACCAGCCCCGGCTCACCTGAGTGGAACCAGCGCGCCGATCTCGTCGCCCGCGCGATGAGGCTCATCGCCGACGGAGTCGTGGACCGCGAGGGCGTCCCCGGCCTCGCCGCCCGGCTCGGCTACAGCACCCGGCAGATCGAACGCCAGCTCCTCGCCGAACTGGGCGCAGGCCCCCTCGCCCTGGCCCGCGCCCAGCGCGCCCAGGCGGCCCGCCTCCTCATCGAGACGACGCCCCTGCCCATGGCGGACATCGCCTTCGCGGCCGGGTTCGCGTCCATCCGCACCTTCAACGACACCGTGCGCGAGGTCTACGCCCTCGCCCCGACCGAGCTCCGCACCCGCGCGGTACCGCGCAGCAGCCCGGTGACTTCGGGACCTTCGGGGATCCCCGGCGTCTCGGCGAACACCGCCGGCGCCCTGACGCTGCGCCTGCCGTTCCGCGCCCCCCTCAACCCCGACAACCTCTTCGGCCACCTCGCGGCGACCGCGGTCCCCGGCGTCGAGGAGTGGCGGAACGGCGCGTACCGGCGCACGCTCAGGCTGCCGTACGGCCACGGCATCGTGTCCTTGACCCCCCAGCCCGACCACATCGCCTGCCGCCTCACCCTCAGCGACCTGCGCGATCTGACCGTCGCGATCAGCCGGTGCCGGCGGATGCTGGACCTGGACGCCGATCCGGTGGCGATCGACGACCAGTTGCGCATGGATCCGCTGCTGGCGCCCCTGGTCGACAAGGCGCCCGGCCGGAGGGTGCCGCGCACGGTCGACGAGGCGGAGTTCGCCGTACGGGCCGTGCTCGGCCAACAGGTCTCCACGGCGGCCGCCCGCACCCACGCGGCCCGTCTGGTCACCGCCCACGGCGAGCAGGTCGACGACCCCGAGGGCGGCCTCACCCACCTCTTCCCGGCCCCCGAGGCGCTGGCCTCGCTGGACCCGGAGACACTGGCGATGCCCCGCTCCCGCCGTACGACCTTCACCACCCTGGTCCGCCAACTCGCCGACGGCGACGTCCGCCTGGGCCCGGACAGCGACTGGCCGCAGACCCGGGCCAGGCTCCTGGACCTGCCCGGTTTCGGCCCCTGGACGGTCGACGTCATCGCGATGCGCGCCCTCGGCGACCCCGACGCCTTCCTCCCCACCGACCTCGGAATCCGCCGCGCAGCCCAGGAGTTGGGCCTGCCGTCCACTCCCGCGGCCCTCACGGCCCGGGCGGCCGCGTGGCGCCCGTGGCGGGCGTACGCCGTTCAGTACCTCTGGGCCACGGACAGCCACCCGATCAACTTCCTCCCCGTCTGAGCACGTCAAGGACCTCCTGATGAAGCAGCACACCCTCATCGACAGCCCGTACGGCCCCCTCACGCTCGTCGCCGAGGACGGCGTCCTGTGCGGCCTCTACATGACCGACCAACGGCACCGACCACCCGAGAAGACCTTCGGCACCCGCGACGAGTCACTCTTCCGGGAGGCCGAGGACCAGCTGGAGGCCTATTTCGCGGGTGAGTTGAAGGAGTTCACCCTCGAACTCCGTCTGGACGGAACGCCGTTCCAGCGCAGCGTCTGGGAGCAATTGCGGAAGATCCCGTACGGCGAGACCCGCTCCTACGGCGAACTCGCCGACGCCCTCGGCAACTCCGGCGCCTCCCGTGCGGTCGGCCTCGCCAACGGCAAGAATCCGATCGGCATCATCGTCCCCTGCCACCGCGTCGTCGGCGCGAAGGGCAGCCTCACGGGCTACGGCGGCGGCCTGGACCGCAAGCAGCGCCTGCTGGACTTCGAGAACGCAGGCGCGCTGTTCTGAGCCCCGGCTAGCCGACCCGCTCCGCAGCCCCGCGCTCCACGCAGAACTCGTTGCCCTCCGGGTCGGCCAGGACCGCCCAGCCCCGGCCGTCCGGGGTGCGGCGGTCGCCGATCAGGGTGGCGCCGAGGGCGAGGAGCCGCTCGACCTCCTCGTCACGGGTGCGGTCCTGCGGCTGAAGGTCCACATGGATCCGGTTCTTGAGGGTCTTGCGCTCCGGGACGGTGACGAACAGCAGGCCCGCGCCCTCGATCAGCACTTCCTCGTCCCCGGGCTCGTCGTCCTTGTGCACCGGCAGGCCGAGCACCTGGGACCAGAAGCCGGCCAGGGCGTAGGCGTCGGCGGAGTCGATCGTCACATGGCGTATCCGAGAAGTCATGATCGCATTCTGAGCTACTCGCCCAGGCCGCGCAGCAGCTTTGGCAGCGCGGTGCCGATCGGCTCGCGGATCACCTCGTCGGCGCGGTCGTCGTACGGCGTCGGCTCGGCGTTGACGATGACGAGCCGGGCGCCGTGGTCGGCGGCGACGCCCGCGAGGCCGGCGGCGGGCTGCACCTGGAGGGTGGTGCCCACGGCGATGAACACCTGGCACGCCTTGGTGATCGCGACCGCCTCACCGAGCACCACCGGATCGAGCCGCTCGCCGAACATGACGGTCGCCGACTTGAGGACACCGCCGCACTCCAGGCACGGCGGGTCGTCCTCCCCCGCCTCGACCCGCGCGATCGCGTCCTGCATCGGCCCGCGGGCGTGGCACTTCGTGCAGACCACACTCCGCGCGCTGCCGTGCAGTTCGAGCACCTTGCGGGTGGGCATCCCGGCGAGCTGGTGCAGCCCGTCCACGTTCTGCGTGATCACCCGCACCGGCACCCCGGTCCGCTCCAGCTCGGCCACCGCCCGGTGCGCCGCGTTGGGCTCGGCCTTGAGCGTGCGGTTCTTGCGCCGCATCTGCCACGAGCGCCGCCGGATCTCCGGGTCGCCCATGTAGTACTCGTATGTCACGAGCTTCTCGGCCTCGGGGTCCCGCCGCCACAGCCCGTTCGGCCCGCGGTAGTCGGGGATGCCGGAGTCGGTCGAGATACCGGCGCCGCTGAGGAGGGCGACGAGGGGCTTGGTCATGCTGCCGAGGGTAGGACGGGCGTCGTACGGGCCGCGAATGGATATTCGAGGCGGTCCGAGCCCGCCGCCGTCGGCCGATCCGGTGGGCCCGCCGCAGGTCAGCCCACCCGGTGACCGTTCTCCAGCTCCACCGTTCCCCCGCCGACCGCGAGCACGTCCAGTGCGGCCAGGACGCGGCGGCCCAGAGAGCCCGGCAGATGAGCCGTGATCTCCTCGCGCGGAACGAGCCGCCAGGACAGCAGCTCCTCCTCCTGCAACCGGATCGCCTTGAGGTCGTCCTCGCCGAGGACCCCACCGTCGTACAGGTACGCCACCAGCGGCGGCCGCCCCGTGCCGTGCGACCAGTCCACCGCGAGCAGCCGGCCCAGGTCACGGTCCAGGCCGATCTCCTCGGCCGTCTCCCGGCGCGCCCCCTGGCGGGGCGTCTCGCCGTCGTCGGACTCGATCGTGCCGCCCGGAAGCGCCCAGCCCTCGCGGTAGTTCGGCTCCACGAGCAGCACCCGGCCCTCGGCGTCCCGGAACAGGGCGGCGGCACCGGCGAGGATGCGGGGGAGAGTTGCGATGTACGCGGCGAAGTCAGGCGTGGTGGTCATGGGGGAAGCGTAACCAGCCCGGGCAACCGGCCCCGTCCGTCGCCCGGACCGGCTAGACCGCCGCCTCGGCCTGCGCCTCCGCCAGCCGCACCGTCCGTTCCGCCAGCTCGCTGATCCGCATCCCGTCGAACCCGAACACCGCACTGCGGACGGTGTCCTCCAGCGGCCCGGTCCACTGGTCCGGGATCGCCTCCGCCCCGGTCAGCACCCCCGCGACCGAGCCGGCAGTGGCCCCGTTGGAGTCGGTGTCCAGGCCGCCGCGCACGGTGAGGGTGATGCTGCGGGTGAAGTCGCCGTCGCCGTACAGCAGCCCCGCGGTGAGCACGGCCGCGTTCGGAATGGTGTGGATCCAGCCGAGCCCGGCGGTCTCCTCGGCGACGGTGGCGAGCGTGTCCTCCCAGGTCATCCGGGTGTCGTGGAGCGAGACGACGCGGCGCACGGTGCGGGCGAGCCGGCTGCTCGCCGGGATGACGGCGAGCGCCCTGTCGACCGCCTGGCGGACCGTGGACGCCGTGAACGCCGCCGAGACCAGCGCCGCCGCCCACATCGCGCCGTACACCCCGTTGCCGGTGTGGGACAGCACCGCGTCCCGGCGGGCGAGGGCGGCGGCGCGACGCGGGTCGCCGGGGCACGTCCAGCCGTAGATGTCGGCGCGGATGAGGGCGCCGATCCACTCCTGGTAAGGGTTGTCGTAGGTGGCGGTGAGCGGCGGTTTCAGACCGTTCGCGAGGTTGCGGTACGCGGCCCGCTCCGCCGTGAAGGTCTGCAGATACGGCAGCCGCAGCAGCCACAGGTCGCCGACCTGCTCGGTGCTGAAGCCGAAGCCGTGGGTCTCCAGCAGGTCGAGGCCGAGGATGGCGTAGTCGACGTCGTCGTCGCGGCAGCTGCCGTGGATACGGCCGCGCACGCACTGGCGCCACTCGGGGCGCAGCTCGAAGCCGTCGTCCTCGCTGACCGGCTCGGGGAGATAGTCGGTGAGGGGCAGGGCTGCGGCCTGCCGCAGATAGCGGTCGATACGGTCCCGCGTCCACAGGTCGCCCTGCTCGACCGGCTTGCCGAGCATGTTGCCCGCGATCCGGCCGAGCCAGCCTCCGAGTACGCGGTCGGCGAGCTCCGGCTCAGTGCCCACAGGGGTCATAGGACCGGTTTACCCAATTCCGGGGGCGTCCGCTCCGGGTTCGGCCGGTCCGCACAGCGGGCCCGCAGGGCGTTCTCAGGCTCCGGGCAGGGCATGACGTCACGGGCCTCCTCCGGTTAAGGTCGCAGCGGCGCGACTGGCCTTGACATGCGCGAGGCCCGGAGAGCAAGGGGAAAACTGGTGACACAGCGCGTGCTCATCGCCGCGGACAAGTTCAAGGGGTCGCTGACGGCCGTGCAGGTCGCCGAGCGGGTGACGGCCGGCCTGCGCCGGGTCGTGCCGGACGTCCGGGTCGAGGCCATGCCCGTGGCCGACGGCGGCGACGGAACCGTGGACGCGGCGGTCGCGGCCGGTTTCGAGCGCCGGGAGGTACGGGTCGCCGGGCCCCTCGGGCACGAGGTGACGGCGGCGTTCGCGCTCCGCGGCGACACGGCGGTCGTGGAGATGGCCGAGGCGAGCGGCCTGCAGCGGCTGCCCGCCGGCGTCTTCGCGCCGCTCACGGCGTCCACCTACGGCTCGGGCGAGCTGCTGCGGGCCGCGCTGGACGCGGGCGCCCGCACGATCGTGTTCGGCGTCGGCGGCAGCGCCACCACCGACGGCGGCGCCGGAATGCTGGGCGCGCTGGGCGCGCGGTTCCTGGACGCGGACGGGGAGCCGGTGACGCCGGGCGGCGGAGGCCTGGGCGACCTGGCCACCGCGGACCTCTCCGGCCTGGACCCGAGGCTCGCCTCGGTCGAACTGGTGCTCGCCAGCGACGTCGACAATCCACTGACCGGCCCGAAGGGCGCACCGGCGGTGTACGGCCCGCAGAAGGGCGCCTCGCCGGACGACGTGGCGACGCTGGACGCGGCGCTCGCGCACTTCGCGAAGGTGCTGGAGGAGTCGGTCGGCGCCAAGGCCGCCGAGCACGCCGCCGCACCGGGTGCCGGCGCGGCCGGTGGCATCGGCTACGGCGCCCTCCTCATCGGCGCCCGCTTCCGCGCCGGCATCGAGGTCATGCTCGACGTCCTGGGCTTCGCGCCCGCGCTGGAGCGGGCCGATCTCGTCATCACCGGCGAGGGCTCCCTGGACGAGCAGACCCTGCACGGCAAGGCCCCGGCGGGCGTCGCCGCCGCAGCCCGCGCGGCCGGCAAGGAGGTCGTCGCGGTCTGCGGCCGCCTGGCACTGGCACCGGAGGCGCTGGGGCGTGCCGGGATCCGGCGGGCGTACCCGCTGACGGACGTCGAGCCGGACGTGGCGAAGTGCATCGCGGACGCGGGGCCGATTCTGGAGCGGGTGGCGGAGCGGATCGCCGGGGACTTCCTGAGCTGAGCCGACGCACGATACGACGAAGGGCCCCCAGCCGACCGGCTGGGGGCCCTTCCTGGTGTCGTACGGTCGCGTACGGCTTCGGCACGGCTGCTTACGGGATCTGTGCCGCCCGCGCCTCACGTCGGTTGTCGCGGAAGTTGTTCACCCGGCGGGCCGTGGCGAACAACGGGATGACCGCGCCCATGACGAGCTGCAGCGCGCAGCCCGTCTGGAGCAGGAGCTGGCCGCTGGGGGCTTCGAAGGCCCAGGCGGCGAGCAGACCCATGCTGACCACGATCCAGCCGAGCATCGCCACCGCGAGGCGGCCGCGCGGCTTCGGGTACTCGACGCGGCTCACCATCAGCCAGGCCGTGCCCAGGATCGCCAGCAGGGTCGCGACGAAGGGCAGCTCCAGCAGGACGATCGAGACCACCGTCAGCGCGCCGAACGGCGACGGCATGCCCTGGAACATGCCGTTCGGTGGCGTCACGCAGGAGAAGCGCGCGAGTCTCAGCACCACCGCGAGCAGTACGACGATCGCGCCGACCGCCGCCACCCGCTGGTGCGCGTCGTCGGCGACCATGCCGTAGACCAGGACGAAGTACGCCGGGGCCAGACCAAAGCTGATCAGGTCGGAGAGGTTGTCCAGCTCCGCGCCCATCGGGGAGGAGCGGAGCTTCCTCGCGACCAGGCCGTCGAACAGGTCGAAGACCGCCGCGCAGAGCATCAGGATGACCGCCGTGGCCGCGCTGTGGCGGGCCATGCCGGTCTCCTGGCTGCCGGTGAGGTGCGGGATCAGGATGCCGGTGGTGGTGAAGTACACCGCCATGAAGCCGCACGTGGCGTTGCCGAGGGTGAGGGTGTCCGCTATCGACAGGCGGAGAGAAAGAGGCATCTCCTCCTCTTCGTCGACCTCGTCGGCCTCGGGCACCCAGCCCGGCTGTGTCTCAGGATCAATCACGGTCAATGCGAGTCACCCCAGCCACGGTCTTCTGCCCGACCTCGACCGCGACCTCCACGCCCTCGGGCAGGTAGATGTCGACACGGGAGCCGAAGCGGATCAGACCGATACGGTCGCCCTGCTCGACCTTCGTGCCCTGCGGGATGTAAGGAACGATGCGACGGGCCACCGCGCCGGCGATCTGGATCATCTCGATGTCGCCGAGTTCGGTGTCGAAATGCCAGACTACGCGCTCGTTGTTCTCGCTCTCCTTGTTGAACGCCGGAACGAACCCGCCAGGGATGTGCTCCACGGACGTGACCGTTCCGGAGAGCGGCGCACGGTTGACGTGGACGTTGAGCGGGCTCATGAAGATCGCGACGCGAGTGCGGCCGTCCTTCCACGGCATGATGCTCTGCACCACACCGTCGGCGGGCGAGATGACCCGGCCCTGGGCGATCTCGCGCTCGGGGTCGCGGAAGAACCACAGCATGCCCGCCGCGAGCGCGGTGGCGGGCACGGCCACGGCCTTGGCGACGCCGGAGCGGCGTGCGCGGGCCAGGCTGAGGGCTGCGGTGGCGACGGTCGGGAGAAGCCACGGCGATGCTCCGCGCGCGAGGCGTACGCCGGCCCGGCTGTCGCGAGGTGCAGAGGTTTGGCTGTGGGGCATGGATGACCTTCGTAGCGGATGATGCCGCGCTTCGACGGGGGACGGCGGCTTTCCGGGGATCGTACCGGGCGCGGGCCACAACTGGGCAAGCCAGGAAGCCGAGTCGGCGGCTGAAGAGTGTTGACGGGGTGTGATCTTCTTCTCGGAGAAAACACCCCGAACCCGCACATCTATCCCTGGAACCGATACTCTTCGAGCAACCTGCGACCGATGATCATTTTCTGGATCTCGGCGGTACCTTCACCGATAAGCAGCATCGGAGCCTCTCGGTAGAGGCGCTCGATCTCGTACTCCTTGGAGAAGCCGTAGCCGCCGTGGATCCGGAAGGCATCTTCGACGACCTCCTTGCAGTACTCGGAGGCGAGGTACTTCGCCATCCCAGCCTCAAGGTCGTTTCGCTCCCCGGAGTCCTTTTTGCGTGCCGCGTTCACCATCATGGCATGCGCCGCCTCGACCTTGGTAGCCATCTCGGCCAGCTTGAACTGGATGGCCTGGTGCTGGGCGATCGGCTTGCCGAAGGTGTGACGCTGCTGGGCGTACCGGACGCCGAGTTCGAAGGCACGCTGAGCGACGCCGCAGCCACGCGCCGCCACATTGACGCGGCCGACCTCGACGCCGTCCATCATTTGGTAAAAACCTCGGCCGGTGACGCCGCCGAGCACCCGATTGGCCGGAATGCGCAGGCCGTCCATGATGAGCTCGGTCGTGTCGACGCCCTTGTAGCCCATCTTGTCGATCTTGCCGGGGATGGTGAGGCCGGGGCGGACCTCTCCGAAGCCGGGCTCCTTCTCGACGAGGAAGGTCGTCATCGACTTGTGGGGCGCGGTGCCCTCGGGGTGTCCTTCGTCACTTCGGACGAGAACGGCGACCAGAGAGGACGTGCCGCCGTTCGTCAGCCACATCTTCTGGCCGTTGAGGACGTACTCCTCGCCGTCCTTCACCGCCTTCGACGTGATGGCCGACACGTCGGACCCCAGGCCCGGCTCCGACATCGAGAAGGCGCCGCGGATGTCGCCGGCCGCCATGCGCGGCAGGAAGTGGTCCTTCTGCTCCTGCGTGCCGTGCTGCTTGAGCATGTACGCCACGATGAAGTGCGTGTTGATGATGCCGGACACCGACATCCAGCCGCGGGCGATCTCCTCGACGCACAGCGCGTACGTCAGGAGCGACTCGCCCAGACCGCCGTACTCCTCGGGAATCATCAGGCCGAACAGGCCCAACTCCTTCAGACCGTCGACGATCTGCTGCGGGTACTCGTCGCGGTGTTCCAGCTCGGTGGCGACCGGGATGATCTCCTTGTCCACGAAGTCGCGGACGGTGGAGAGGATCTCCTGCTGGATGTCGGTCAGACCGGCGGTCTGGGCGAGTCGCGCCATGGCTACTTCTCCTGCTCCGTGAGCTCGGGGCGGCCCGGCTGCTCGCCGCCGCGCTCCTTGATGTACGTCTCGGTCGGCACCATCACCTTGCGGCGGAACACGCACACGAGCGTGCCGTCCTGCTTGTAGCCCTTGGTCTCGACGTAGACGATGCCGCGGTCGTTCTTCGACTTCGACGGCCACTTGTCGAGCACGGTCGTCTGGCCGTAGATCGTGTCGCCGTGGAAGGTCGGCGCCACGTGCTTGAGCGACTCGATCTCCAGGTTGGCGATGGCCTTGCCGGAGATGTCCGGGACCGACATGCCGAGCAGGAGGGAGTAGATGTAGTTGCCCACGACGACGTTCTTGCCGAAGTCCGTCGTCTTCTCCGCATAGTTGGTGTCCATGTGGAGCGGGTGGTGGTTCATCGTGAGGAGACAGAACAGGTGGTCGTCGTACTCCGTGACCGTCTTTCCCGGCCAGTGCTTGTACGTCGCCCCGACCTCGAACTCCTCGTAGGTGCGTCCGAACTGCATCGCGCTCAGGCCTCCGGGATCTCGAACTTGCTCGTGCGCTGCATGCCGGCCGCGCGGCCCTTGCCGGAGATGACCAGCGCCATCTTGCGGCTGGCCTCGTCGATCATCTCGTCGCCGAGCATCGCCGAGCCCTTCTTGCCGCCCGCCTCGGACGTGTAGTAGTCGTACGCGTCCAGGATCAGCTCGGCGTGGTCGTAGTCCTCCTGCGAGGGCGAGAAGATCTCGTTGGACGCCTCGACCTGGCCCGGGTGCAGCACCCACTTGCCGTCGAAGCCGAGGGCCGCGGCGCGCTGGGCGACCTCGCGGTAGCCGTCGATGTTGCGGATCTGGAGGTAGGGGCCGTCGATCGCCTGGAGGTCGTTGGCGCGGGCGGCCATCAGGATCTTCATCAGGATGTAGTGGTAGGCGTCCGCCGGGTAGCCGGGCGGCTGCTCGCCCACGACCAGCGACTTCATGTTGATGGACGCCATGAAGTCGGCCGGGCCGAAGATGATCGTCTCGACGCGCTGGGACGCCGTCGCGATCTCGTTGACGTTGTTCAGGCCCTGCGCGTTCTCGATCTGCGCCTCGATGCCGATCTTGCCGACCTCGAAGCCCATCGTCTTCTCGATCTGGGTCAGCAGGAGGTCGAGGGCGACGACCTGCTGGGCGGTCTGCACCTTCGGCAGCATGATGCAGTCGAGGTTCTGGCCGGCACCCTCGACGACGGTCACGACGTCACGGTACGTCCACTCGGTCGTCCAGTCGTTGACGCGCACGACCCGCGTCTTGCCCGTCCAGTCGCCCTCGTTGAGGAACTTGACGATGGTGTGCCGCGCCTCGGGCTTGGCGAGCGGGGCGCACGCGTCCTCCAGGTCGAGGAAGACCTGGTCCGCCGGCAGGCCCTGCGCCTTCTCGAGGAAGCGGGGGTTGCTTCCCGGGACCGCGAGACACGAGCGGCGGGGACGCAGACGGTTGACGGTCATGCGGGGACCTCCAGGGGGTCGAGCTTGTTCGCTTTCCGGATCTCGTCGACGATGCGGCCGATGATTCCGGTGATGTCGAAGTCCTTCGGGGTGAAGACGGCGGCCACACCCGCGGCCCTGAGCTGCTCGGCGTCGCCATTGGGGATGATCCCACCGGCGATGACGGGTATCTCTGTGGCACCGGCCACACGAAGGCGCTCCAGCACGTCCGGCACGAGCTGGGCGTGCGAGCCGGACAGGATGGAAAGGCCGACCGCGTGCACGTCCTCCGCGAGGGCCGCGTCCACGATCTGTTCGGGCGTCAGGCGGATGCCCTGGTAGACCACCTCGAAGCCGGCGTCACGCGCCCGCACGGCGATCTGCTCGGCGCCGTTGGAGTGTCCGTCCAGGCCCGGCTTGCCGACCAGGAACCGCAGCTTGCCGACGCCCATGTCCTTCGCCGTCAGGTCGACCCTGCGGCGGACGTCGGCCATGGCCGAGCCCTCCTCCGCGGGGACGGCAACCGGCGCTGACGACACGCCCGTCGGCGCCCGGAACTCCCCGAACACCTCGCGCAGCGCCCCGGCCCACTCGCCGGTCGTGACACCGGCGCGGGCGCACTCCAGGGTGGCCTCCATGAGGTTGGCGGTGCCCTTGGCGGCCTCCTTCAGCCGGTCCAGCGCCTTGCACGGGCGCGGGTGGTTGAAGGGCGGCTGGTAGCGGGTGTCGCGCCAGTGCTCCAGGGAGCCGATGACACGGGCCTCGACGGCCGGATCGACCGTCTGGATCGCCGTGTCGAGGTCGGCGGTGAGGGGATTCGGCTCGGTCGTCTCGAAGATGTTGACGCCGATGATCTTCTCTTGACCGGACTCGATACGACCGCGGCGCTCCGCGTGCGAGGAGACGAGCTGCGACTTGAGGTAGCCCGACTCGACGGCGGCCATCGCACCGCCCATCTCCTGGATCCGGTCGATCTCGGCGAGAGACTCCTCGACGAGCTTCGCGACCTTCGCCTCGATGACGTGCGAGCCCTCGAAGATATCCTCGTACTCCAGCAGATCGCTCTCGTGCGCCAGCACCTGCTGGATGCGCAGCGACCACTGCTGGTCCCAGGGCCGGGGCAGACCCAGTGCCTCGTTCCAGGCGGGCAGCTGCACGGCACGCGCGCGTGCGTCCTTCGAGAGGGTCACGGCCAGCATCTCGAGGACGATCCGCTGGACGTTGTTCTCCGGCTGCGCCTCGGTCAGACCGAGGGAGTTGACCTGGACGCCGTACCGGAAGCGGCGCTGCTTGGGGTTCTCGATGCCGTAGCGCTCGCGCGTGACCTGGTCCCAGATCCGCCCGAACGCCCGCATCTTGCACATCTCCTCGATGAAGCGGACGCCCGCGTTCACAAAGAAGGAGATACGGGCCACGACGTCCCCGAACTTCTCGGCGGGGACCTGCCCTGAGTCGCGTACGGCATCGAGAACCGCGATCGCGGTGGACATCGCGTACGCGATCTCCTGGACCGGCGTGGCGCCCGCTTCCTGCAGGTGGTAGCTGCAGATGTTGATCGGGTTCCACTTCGGGATGTGGGAGACCGTGTACGTGATCATGTCCGTCGTCAGCCGGAGTGAGGGCCCCGGCGGGAAGACATGGGTCCCCCGCGACAGGTACTCCTTGACGATGTCGTTCTGGGTCGTGCCCTGGAGCTTGGTGATGTCCGCGCCCTGCTCCTCGGCGACGACCTGGTAGAGCGCCAGCAGCCACATGGCGGTGGCGTTGATCGTCATCGAGGTGTTCATCTGCTCCAGGGGGATGTCCTGGAACAGCCGGCGCATGTCACCGAGATGGGCCACCGGTACGCCGACCCGGCCGACCTCGCCGCGGGCGAGGATGTGGTCGGAGTCGTAGCCGGTCTGTGTCGGCAGGTCGAACGCGACCGACAGACCGGTCTGGCCCTTGGCGAGGTTGCGCCGGTACAACTCGTTGGACGCCTCGGCCGTGGAGTGACCGGCGTACGTGCGCATGAGCCACGGCCGGTCCTTCTCCCGCTTGCCTTCGGCGGGCTGACGCTCAGTCATCTATGACCTCGGGTGTCTCAGATGTTGCGGAAGCGGTTGATGGCGTCGATGTGCTTGGCGCGCATCTCCTCGTCGCGCACGCCGAGGCCCTCCTCGGGGGCGAGGCACAGAACGCCGACCTTGCCCTGGTGGAGGTTGCGGTGCACGTCGTAGGCCGCCTGGCCGGTCTCCTCCAGGGAGTAGACCTTCGACAGCGTCGGGTGGATCTTGCCCTTCGCGATGAGCCGGTTGGCCTCCCAGGCCTCGCGGTAGTTGGCGAAGTGCGAGCCGATGATCCGCTTCAGCGACATCCACAGGTAGCGGTTGTCGTACTCGTGCATGTAGCCCGAGGTGGAGGCGCAGGTGGTGATGGTGCCGCCCTTGCGCGTGACGAAGACCGAGGCGCCGAAGGTCTCGCGGCCGGGGTGCTCGAAGACGATGTCGATGTCCTCGCCGCCGGTGAATTCGCGGATGCGCTTGCCGAAGCGCTTCCACTCCTTCGGGTCCTGAGTCTGCTCGTCCTTCCAGAACTTGTAGCCCTCGGCGCTGCGGTCGATGATCGCCTCGGCGCCCATCGAGCGGCAGATGTCCGCCTTCTGCTCACTGGAGACGACACAGATCGGGTTGGCGCCACCGGCCAGCGCGAACTGCGTGGCGTACGACCCGAGTCCGCCGCTCGCGCCCCAGATCAGGACGTTGTCGCCCTGCTTCATGCCGGCGCCGTTGCGGGACACCAGCTGGCGGTACGCGGTGGAGTTGACCAGGCCCGGAGCGGCGGCCTCCTCCCAGCTCAGGTGGCCCGGCTTGGGCATGAGCTGGTTGGACTTGACGAGCGCGATCTCGGCGAGGCCGCCGAAGTTCGTCTCGAAGCCCCAGATGCGCTGCTCGGGGTCGAGCATCGTGTCGTTGTGGCCGTCGCTGGACTCCAGCTCGACGGACAGACAGTGCGCGACGACCTCGTCACCGGGCTTCCAGGAGTTGACGCCCGGGCCGGTGCGCAGGACGACACCCGCGAGGTCGGAACCGATGATGTGGTACGGCAGGTCGTGGCGCTTGGTCAGCTCGGAGAGCCGGCCGTAGCGCTCCAGGAACCCGAAGGTCGACAGCGGCTCGAAGATCGACGTCCACACCGAGTTGTAGTTGACCGAGGAGGCCATGACGGCCACCAGGGCCTCACCCGGGCCGAGCTCGGGCAGCGCCACGTCGTCGAGGTGGATCGACTTGCGCGGGTCCTTGTCGCGGGTCTCCAGGCCCGCGAACATCTCCGTCTCGTCCTTGTGCACGGTGATCGCGCGGTACGACTCGGGGAGCGGCATGGCGGCGAAGTCGGCGGGCGTGGAGTCCGGCGACTGGATCGCGTCGAGGATGTCCTTCACGGTCACGGTGTTGCCTCCGGCGATACGCACCCTGAGGGAGGGGTGCTGAGGGTTACGTCGGTGCTGCTGAGGGTTTTGGTGGTTGCCGTCGGTTCGGCTGTTGTGCTGTTCGGCAGCGCTTTGTGGCGCGGGAGGTTGCCTGTGACGCAGGCGTCCGGGCGCGCAGGCCCCGGGAGGGGTTTGCGGGGACAGCCGACGTACGAAAGGTCTCTGCACGCCGGCCGCCCGGACACTTTCAACGTATGGCACGGCGTGTCATCCGGCAAGGCACTGGGTGCCAGAACTTGCTCTCAGATGAAATCTTTACGTAACAAATGAGCGATGATCGATCAAAGCTACCGACGAGTAGGCGGTAATCGGGCGCTATCGGTCACCAATCGTCGTCAGTCGGTCGCCTGGAGGGCATCGGCCAGACATGCCAGGTACATGGCCATCGCGGGGTGCGCGCCTCCCGTACGCGCGCCCGCTCAGCACCTCGATCTTCGTCAGCCGGTGGAGCAGGGTGTTGCAGGGGACGGCGAGGCGCTCCGCGGTCCGCACGAGCGCAGCACGCCCCGGCACCCGTCGTACGAGGGCGCCGCGCACGGGCTGGCGGGTTTCCGCCGGCTGGGCGCACCGGTCGCGCCCGAGGGGGTGCTCCGGAGTGCGGCGCCGGCCGAGACGGAGCCCGCTCTCGGGCCCGTCGCCCGGGCGCCGGGTTCCTGGTGGAGCGTCAATGGACCGTGGATCCCGGGCAGTTCGTCGACACGCTCGCCGAGCGACTGCGGCGCGACGGGGCCGAGCTGGTCGAGGGTGCTCGGGGGACGGCGGTCGGGGAGGACGCGGATCGCGTCGAGGTCCGTACCGGCGCGGGGACCTACACGGCGGACGCTGTCGTGATCGCCGCGGACGTCTGGTCCCGGGACGTGTGCGCCTCGCTCGGCGTACGGATCGAGATGGCCGCCGGGACCATGGAGTTCGACCGGGACCCGGACCGCTTCCGACAGGGCCCGATGACCCCGGACGGCCTGCCCCCGATCGGCCCGGTACCGGGCCGCCCCCGGATCCTGCTCGCCACCGGCCACACCATGCTGGGCCTGATGCCGGCCCCGGCGACGGGACGGCTGGTGGCGGGGCCGCTCACGAGGGAGGCGGACCCGGGACTGGCGTCGAGGTTCGCCCCGTCCCGATCGGTCCGGCTGCGCCGGGGACAGGGCCTGTCCGGCTGATCATGCCGCCGCGAGGCTGGGACGCCCGCCCCGAGCGGTCATCGCTCAGGGCAGCCCCACGTCGACATGGAGGACGGACGGGTCGGGCCATTGGTTCCCGCGGAGGGCCTCGCCGCCAGAAGGCCCCCACAGCGCAGGAGGCCTCCCGCCTCCCGGTGGCGCTCTACGCCCGCTCCTTCAGCGCCTGCTCGATGGTCCGCATCACCTCGTCGAGCGGCGCGTCGGTCCGCGCCACGGTCACGAGTACCTCGCCCTGGCCGGCCACGGAGGCCGGCACCGTACGCGGCGCGGTCTCCCGTCCCGCGCCGATCCCCGTCCCGAACGTCCGCCGCACGATCGCGAAGGCGTGGTCGAGCTGCGCCTCCACATCGCCCTGTCCGCCGGCCCGCAGCCAGCGCCGCAGGACGTGGTTGTGCGCGGTGACCACGGCCGACGCGGCGACCTCCGCCAGCAGCGGGTCGTCATTGGCGTCGTCGTCGTGGGCGTGCTCGTCGAAGTGGCCGAGGAGATAGCGGGTGAACAGGCGCTCGTAGCGGGCCACCGACGCGATCTCCGCCTCCCGCAGGGTGGGCACCTCGCGCGTGAGCTTGTAGCGGGCCACCGAGATCTCCGGCCGGGCCGCGTACATCTTCATGACTTCCTTGATGCCCCGGCACACGGTGTCGAGCGGGTGCTCGTGCGCGGGCGCCGCGTTGAGCACCGCCTCCGCGCGGATCAGCGTGTCGTCGTGGTCGGGGAAGATCGCCTCTTCCTTGGAGCGGAAGTGGCGGAAGAACGTGCGGCGGGCGACCCCGGCCTGCGCCGCGATCTCGTCGACGGTGGTTGCCTCGTACCCCTTGGTCGCGAACAGCTCCATGGCCGCGGCCGCCAGTTCGCGGCGCATCTTGAGCCGCTGGGCGGCCGCGCGACTGCCTGCGGCACTTTCCGGTGCGTCGGGCGCGGCTGGTGTACGTGAGGACTTGGCGGGCTGGGGCATGACCCGAACGTACTGCATGTGCGCAGCTTGATGCGCATGTACGGGGTTTCCCCCGCCCTCGGCGGGCGGGGGAACGCCGGGTTCGGCGGGCGGGGCCGAGCCGCACCGGGTGGTCGGGGGAGAGCTGCCGGGATCCAGCAGCCCGCCCCACTCCTGACCCGCTCCGAACCAGTCCCCGGGCCGCTCAGCGCCGGGCATATTCGCGGAAGCCACGGCCCGTCTTGCGGCCGAGGCAGCCCGCGGCCACCAGGTGCTCCAGCAGCGGCGCCGGAGCCAGGCCCGGGTCGCGGAACTCGCGGTGCAGGACCTTCTCGATCGCAAGGGACACATCGAGCCCGACGACGTCCAGCAGCTCGAACGGGCCCATCGGGTAGCCGCCGCCCAGCTTCATCGCCGCGTCGATGTCGTCCAGCGTCGCGTAGTGCTCCTGCACCATCTTGATCGCGTTGTTCAGGTACGGGAACAGCAGCGCGTTGACGATGAATCCGGCCCGGTCGCCGCAGTCCACGGCGTGCTTCCTGATCCTGCCGCAGACCTCGCGGACCGTCGCGTGGACGTCGTCGGCCGTCAGCACCGTGCGGACGACCTCGACCAGCTTCATCGCCGGCGCCGGGTTGAAGAAGTGCATGCCGATCACGTCCTGCGGACGCGAAGTGGCGCGGGCACAGGCGACGACGGGCAGCGAGGAGGTGGTGGTGGCCAGCACCGCGCCCGGCTTGCAGACCTTGTCCAGCGTCGCGAACAGCTGCCGCTTGATCTCCAGGTCCTCGGCGACGGCCTCGACGGCCAGATCGACGTCGGCGAACGCGTCGTACGAACCCGCCGCGGTGATCCGATCCAGGGTCTGCGCGGCGACCTCGGCGGTCATCCGGCCCTTGTCGACAGAGCGAGAAAGGGACTTGCCGATACGGGCCTTCGCGGTCTGCGCCTTCTCCTCGCTGCGGGCGGCGAGCACGACCTCGTACCCGGCCTTCGCGAAGACCTCCGCGATCCCGGACGCCATCGTGCCGGAGCCCGCGACACCGACCGAGCGGACCTCACGGCCCGGCGTGAGTGCGGCGCCGTCCAGCGGCGTCAGCGCGTCCCGCACGACGGCGGCGCTGCCCGGCGCCTCGTACGTGTAGAAGCCGCGGCCCGACTTACGGCCCGTCAGGCCCGCCTCGCTGAGCTGCTTGAGGATCGGCGCGGGGGCGTGCAGGCGGTCGCGGGACTCGGCGTACATGGCCTCCAGGACCTTGCGCGCGGTGTCGATGCCGATCAGGTCGAGCAGCGCCAGCGGGCCCATCGGCAGCCCGCAGCCCAGCCGCATCGCGGCGTCGATGTCCTCGCGGGAGGCGTACTTCGCCTCGTACATCGCGGCCGCCTGGTTGAGGTAGCCGAACAGGAGCCCGTCGGCGACGAATCCGGGCCGGTCGCCCACCGCGACGGGCTCCTTGCCGAGGTCCAGGGCGAGGTTGGTGACCGCGGAGACGGCGGTCGGCGCGGTCAGTACGGAGGAGACGACCTCGACCAGCCGCATCGCCGGCGCCGGGTTGAAGAAGTGCAGACCGAGCACCCGCTCCGGGCGGGAGGAGTCGGCGGCCAGCCGCGTGACCGAGAGGGCGTTGGTGCCGGTCGCCAGGATCGTCTCCGGGCGCACGATGCCGTCCAGCTCGCGGAAGATCTGCTGCTTGATCTCGTACGACTCCGGCGCCACCTCGATGACCAGGTCGGCGTCGGCCGCGGCCCGCAGGTCGGTGGAGGTGCGGACGCGGGCGAGGAGGTCCGCGCGCTCGTCCTCGGTCAGCTTGCCGCGCTCCGCGGCGCGGGCGGTCGAGGACTCCAGGGCGGCGACGGCCTTGGCGGTCACGGCCTCGCTGATGTCGATGCCGATGACGTCGCGGCCGGCCTTGGCGAGGACCTCGGCGATGCCGGTGCCCATGGTGCCGAGGCCGACGACGGCAACGGTCTTCAGCGGGGACAGAGGGGTGTCGGACAGGGGAGTGGCCATCGCGGGACTCCAGGAATGAGGGTGACGACTGGGAGCGCGCCCGGGTGCGCCGAGGCCGGCCCCACTGGGGCCGAACTGTGAGCGCACCGGGTGCGAAGAGGAGTGAGTGCGGGTGTTGCCGGGCTACTGGCGCACACGCCCGGTGCCGTCGCCGAGGGGCGTGCACACGCCCCGGGGAACGGAGGATCCGACCGGCCCTGTCCCGGAGCCGAGTCGTACTGAGGTACTCGAAGTACCGAACCGACCAGCACTCGCGGCGGCTGCGTCACCAGGCCGCTGCAAGCAAATCTGCGAGTGGGTGACTCGCTCGTATGAGCTTAACCGGTGGGTAACGAGCACGCCAGCCCCCGTCTTTGTGATGTAGGTCCCGAGAAGCGGGCCGCTTGCATACGCTCGCCTTCATGGACGAAGAGTTGCGATCGCTCACGGAGCGCTTACGGCAGGAGTCCGGGGCGTCCGCCGCGTACGACCGCCTCGTGACGACCGAGGACCTGGGCGAACTGGCCGACGTGCTCACCGCGCCGGGGCAGCCGCTGTGGGCCAGGGAGTTGGCCGCGTTCCGGCTGGGCATCGCCGGGGACCGGCGGGCCTTCGAGTCCCTCGTCCTGCTCCTCAACCATCGCGACCCGCAACGCTGCGCCTCCGCCGCCCACGCCCTCGCCCGCCTCGGCGACCCGCGCACCGCCCGCGCGGCCGCCGCCCTCGCCACCAACGAACTCCGCGTCGC
Source organism: Streptomyces sp. NBC_00299 (assembly GCF_036173045.1). Lineage (GTDB taxonomy): Bacteria > Actinomycetota > Actinomycetes > Streptomycetales > Streptomycetaceae > Streptomyces > Streptomyces machairae. The sequence continues at coordinate 1,873,385 of NZ_CP108039.1, read as the reverse complement.
CTACGCCCTGCACCCGGTCCGGCTCCTGGTCGAACTGCGTGCCCCCGAGGCCGTGCCCGCGCTGATCACCACCCTGGAGCGACGCCTGCGCCCGCACGACCCCTATCGCCGCGTGGCCCTCGCCTGCGTGGACGGCCTCGGCACCCTCGGCGACACCCGGGCCAGACGCATTCTGAACGAGGCCCTGGCCCACCCGACCCTCGCGGAGGCGGCGGTACGGGCGCTGGCGCGCATCCCGCACCAGCGGTGAGGCCCCGGCCGACAGGCGGCAACGCGCAAGAACGGGGGGCAACGCGCACGAGCGACGCCCCTGTCAGCCGACCCTCAGCGCACGCGCGTACCGTACCTCGGGCACCTCGACGCCATCCACCTCGAAGGGCTCCTCGGCCCCGTCCGGCCGGAAGCCCGCGCGTTCGTAGAAGCGCCGGGCGCGGTCGTTGTCTTTGAGGACCCACAGGAACATGCGGGCGTGTCCGGCGGCGGTGCACCGGCGTACCGCCTGCTGGAGAAGGGCCTGCCCGATGCCGGCCCTGTATCGCACCGGGTCCACGTAGATGGCGTACAACTCGGCTTCCCCGGTCCGCACCTCGCCGTCGCGGTACGGGCCGTGGCAGGCCCAGCCGACGATCCGGCCGTCCTGCTCGGCGACCAGGTCGACCACACTGCCGTCGGCCTGCGAGAAGTAGCCGCGGCGGCGTTCGGCGTCCCGGGCCACGTCCAGGGCGTCCAGGTGCGACTGCGGGATCAGGCCCTTGTAGGCGGTCCGCCAGCCGCCGATGCGGATCTCGGCGACGCGGTCGCAGTCGGCCAGGGCCATGGGGCGGATCCGAATCCCGTCGTCATCCATCGTCGCCATCCATGACAGCACCGTAGCCACCCGCCACCCCGGCCTGCTCCCGATTAACCGGGCAGCACCGCGAACGCCTCGACCTCCATAAGGAACTCCGGGCGCACCAGGCCGGCGACCTGGACCGCCGACGCGGCCGGGAGCCGGTCGTCGGGTATGTGCTCGGCGCGGGCCGTGCGGAGGGCGGGCATGTGGGCCATGTCCGTGACGAAGTAGGTGAGCTTGATGACGTCGTCGAAGGTCGCGCCGGCCGCGGTCAGGCACCGCCTCAGGTTCTCGAAGACCTGGCGGGCCTGGGCCGCGGGGTCGCCCTCGCCGACCAGCTTGCCGTCCTCGTCCAGGGCGAGCTGGCCGGAGACGGCGACGAAGCGGCCGGTGCCGAGCACGACATGCGTGTACTGGGCGGCGGGGGCGACCCCGTCGGGGGCGGGAATCCTGGCCAGCTCACTCATGCGTCCATGGTGGACCATGGGTCTGACAACGCCCCCGACGGACCGTCAGGCGACCGGCGACCGGCGACCGGCGACCGGCGATCAAGCGCTCAGTGGCGGAAGCCGACCAGCCGGTGCAGTTCCGCGCCGCGCGCCGCCGCCGACACGACCTTGGAGCTCAGCGGCTTCGGGTCGGGCCGCGCCTCGCACACCGCGTCGACCTCACCTGCGCCGCGCGGCACCGTGCCGTCGGCGAGGTAGGCCGCGAGGTGCTTGTCCAGGCAGGAGTTCCCGCCCAGCGTGACGCCGTGGTTCCCACCGCCCCGCTCGACCACCAGGCTGGAGCGGGCCAGCTGCCGGTGCACCGTCACGGCGCCCTGGTACGGGGTGGCCGCGTCGTCGGTCGACTGGAACAGCAGCACCGGTGGCACCTTGCCGTTGGTGATGCTCACCGACGGGAGCGGGTCCTGCGGCCAGAACGCGCACGGCGCGTTGTACCAGGCGTTGTTCCAGGTCATGAACGGTGCCTTCGCGTGCACGGACCAGTTGTCCGTCCGCCACTGCTGCCAGTCGCGGGACCAGGCGGCGTCCCGGCACTGCACGGAGGCGTAGATGCTGTAGCTGTTCTCGTCGGACGCGTTGGCGGCGCCGAATCTCTCGTACGCCTCGACCAACGGGTCGGCGTTCCCGTCGTTCACGTACGAGGCGAACGCCTCGGCGAGGTAGGGCCAGTAGCCGTTGTAGTAACCGCCGGGCAGGAAGGTGTCCTCCAGCTCGGCGGCGCCCACCTTCTCGCCGGCCGGCGTCCTGGCCAGGGCCGCCCGCATCCGGTACCACGCGGCCTCGACCCTCGACGGATCGGTGCCGAGCCCGTACGTCCGGTCGTACTTGGCGACCCACGCCAGGAACGCGCGGTGCCGGTCGTTGAAGGCGACGTCCTGCGCGAGGTTGGCCTCGTACCAGACGCCGGTGGGGTCGACGACCGAGTCGAGGGCCGCACGCCGCACCCGGTGCGGGAAGAGCTTGGCGTAGACCGCGCCGAGGTAGGTGCCGTACGAGTAACCGAAGTAGTTGATCTGCTGTGCCCCGAGTGCCGCGCGGATGCGGTCCATGTCGCGCACGGCGCTGACGGTGTTGAGGTGCGGCAGCACGTCCGCGTACTTCTTGCCGCAGGCCCTCGCGAAGGATTTGGCGCGCAGCAGGTTGGCCCGCTCGATCCACGGTGTGCTCGGCAGGGAGTCCGGGCGCACCGGGGCGAAGTGGCCGGGCTTGCAGTTGACGGCAGGCTTGCTCCTGCCGACGCCGCGCGGGTCGAAGCCGATGACGTCGTACTGGGCCGCCACCGCCTTGGGCAGTGCGGAGGCGACGAATCCGGCGAGCATGAGACCGCTGCCGCCGGGGCCGCCCGGGTTGACCAGCAGCGGGCCCTGGTACTTCTTCGCGGTGTGCGGGACGCGGGACAGCGCGAGGGTGATCTGCCGTCCGCGCGGTTCGGTGTGGTCGAGCGGCACGTCGAGGGACGCACACTGCAGCGTCGGGTATTTCGTCGTGCCGCACTTCTTCCAGGTCAGAGGTGCGGTCTTGAAGGTGTCCGCGGTGTCGGTGGCGCTCGCTCCGGCGGGGACGGCCGTCACGGTTGCGGCCATGACGACGGCGGCGCCGCACAGCACGGCTGCGCGTCTTCCCATGGGGTCCTCCCAGGACGGAGGGTGCGGGACCGCGAAGGCCACGATCCCGGCCGCATTCATCCCGGAACGGGCGCCTGGAAGAACTGCTTCGGGCAAGACTTGACCCTATTGGGCCGAGAGATGCGCTCCAATGCCCGCCAACGCTCTCAGATCAGCGAGAGCTGGGTCGGTTCGGACGGCGCGTGCTCCGCGGGGGCCGGCTCCGGCTCCCGGATCCGCCGGGGCATCCCCGCGCGCGTGGGGCCTATGCCGTACTCCTCCGCCAGGTCGTGCACCTGACGGGTGACCCGGCGCTGGTACCACTTCGGCGCGTAGGCGCCGTCCGCGTACAGCCGCTCGTACCGGCGCACCAGATGGGGGTGCTCCCGGCCGAGCCAGGCCATGAACCACTCGCGTGCCCCGGGCCGCAGATGGAGCACCAGGGGCGTGACCGAGGTGGCGCCGGAGGCGGCGATCGCGCGGACGGTGGCCCGCAGTTGGGCCGGGCTGTCGCTCAGGAACGGGATCACCGGCGCCATCAGCACACCGCATCCGAGCCCGTGCTCGGTCAGCGTCCGTACGACGTCCAGACGGCGCTCGGGGGCGGGTGTGCCCGGCTCCACGGTGCGCCACAGCTCGGGGTCGATGAAGCCGACAGAGACGGAGACGCCGACGTCCGTCACCTGCGCGGACTGCTTCAGCAGCTCCAGGTCGCGCAGGATCAGCGTGCCCTTGGTCAGGATCGAGTACGGGTTGGCGTGGTCGCGCAGGGCGGCGAGGATCCCCGGCATCAGGCGGTAGCGGCCCTCCGCCCGCTGGTAGCAGTCGACGTTCGTGCCCATCGCTATGTGATCGCCCTGCCAGCGGCGCGAGCCGAGCTGGCGGCGCAGCAGCTCCGGCGCGTTCACCTTGACCACGATCTGGGAGTCGAAGCCGAGGCCCGTGTCCAGGTCCAGATAGCTGTGGGTCTTGCGGGCGAAGCAGTACACGCACGCGTGCGAGCAGCCCCGATAGGGGTTGACCGTCCACTCGAAGGGCATGCGCGAGGCGCCCGGCACCCGGTTGAGGATCGAGCGGGCCCGGATCTCGTGGAACGTGATCCCGGCGAACTCGGGCGTGTCGAAGGTGCGGGTGACCACCGCGTCCGCGCCGAACAGCGCGGAGTCGGCACGGCTGTGGTCGGACTCCAGGGTGAGGTTCTCCCAGCGCATGAGGCCTCCTCGGTAGCACTGCCCTCAGAATAGAACACATGTTCCCTTGATCGTGCGACCTATCTCCGGGCTTCGTTTTCGATCACTGTGCGATCGCTTCGGAGAGCTGATCGGGACCCCGATTTGGGCGGTCCGGCAGCGGGGTGGTTGGCTTGCTCCAACCCCCGAGCATTCAGGTCCTGGAGGAAGTCAATGGCGCAGGTCGAGGCCACTACGGAGCGGGTCGTCGCGGCGGACGCGGAGAAGGTGTTCGACGCCCTCGCCGACTACAGCGGCACGCGGCAGAAGCTGCTGCCCGGGCACTTCAGCGAATACGAGGTGCGTGAGGGCGGCGACGGCGAGGGCACCCTCGTCCACTGGAAGCTCCAGGCCACCAGCAAGCGCGTGCGCGACTGCCTCCTGGAGGTCAGCGAGCCGACCGACGGCGAGCTCGTGGAGAAGGACCGCAACTCCTCCATGGTCACCACCTGGCGGGTCACCCCGGCCGGTGAGGGCAAGTCCCTCGTCGTCGTCACCACCACCTGGCAGGGCGCCGGCGGTATCGGAGGCTTCTTCGAGAAGACCTTCGCGCCCAAGGGTCTCGGCCGGATCTACGACGAGCTGCTCGCCAAGCTCGCGACCGAGGTCGAGAAGTAAGTCCCAGGTGCCCGGGGGCCCTTGGTTCCCTCACCGGATCGAGTGGATCTCCGCCGTGTCCGGGACTGCGCCGTAACTCGCCGTGCTTGCTCGTAGTTGTCGCGTAATGCGGGAAATGTGAGCAGGTACGGCGAGGGGAGCGGTACGTGGGCGGCACGACTCTGGTGCAGGACGAAACCGTCACCGCACCACCTCAACAGGCTCCGCCCCAAGACGCCGATTCCCAACTGAGCCCGCGCCGGGTGCGGTTGGTCTTCTTCGCACTGATGCTCGCGCTGCTGCTGGCCGCGCTGGAGCAGATGATCGTCGCCACCGCCCTGCCGAAGATCGTCGGCGAGCTGCACGGCCTGGACAAGATGTCCTGGGCGATCACCGCCTACCTGCTCACCGCGACCGTCGGACTGCCGATCTACGGCAAGCTCGGCGACCTCCTCGGCCGCAAGGGCGTCTTCCAGTTCGCGATCGTCGTCTTCGTCATCGGCTCCGCGCTCGCCGGGCGGGCCGAGACCATGGACCAGCTCATCGCCTTCCGCGCGGTGCAGGGCGTCGGTGCCGGCGGGCTCATGATCGGCGTCCAGGCGATCATCGCGGACATCGTGCCTGCCAGGGAACGCGGCCGGTTCATGGGTCTGATCGGCGCCGCGTTCGGCCTCGCCTCGGTCGCCGGGCCGCTGCTGGGCGGCTACTTCACGGACCACGTCTCCTGGCGCTGGTGCTTCTACATCAACGTCCCCTTCGGCCTCGTCACCCTGGCCGTCGTGGCCGTCGTACTGAAACTGCCGAAGCCGAGGACCAAGGCCCGGCTCGACGTCCTCGGCTCCCTGCTGCTGGCCGCCGCCTCCACCTGCCTGGTCCTGCTGACCAGTTGGGGCGGCATCGAGTACGCCTGGGACTCCCGCGTCATCCTCGGCCTCGCCGGGGGAGCGGCCGTCGCCTCGGTCCTCTTCGTGGTCGCCGAGCACTTCGCCGCCGAACCGCTCATCCCGCTGCGGCTGTTCAGGGACTCCGTCTTCAACGTCACCGGCCTGGTCGGCCTGGTGACCGGCGTCGCGCTGTTCGGCGCCGCCAGCTATCTGCCGACCTATCTGCAGATGGTCGACGGAGCCACGGCCACCGAGTCGGGCCTGCTGATGCTGCCGATGATGGGCGGCATCGTCGGCGCCTCGATCGTCTGCGGCCAACTCATCAGCCTCACCGGCCGCTACAAGATCTACACCGTGCTCGGCAGCGCGCTCTCGGCCGTCGGCATGTGGCTGCTGTCCCGCCTCGAAGTCGACACGCCCCGGCTGCACTACAGCCTCTGGATGGCCGTGCTCGGCGCCGGCATCGGCATGGTGATGCCGGTCCTGATCCTCGCCGTGCAGAACTCCGTACGCCCCGCCGACCTCGGCACCGCCACCAGCGCCAACAACTACTTCCGGCAGATCGGCGGCAGCGTCGGTGCCGCCATCTTCGGCACCCTCTTCGCCGACCGGCTCGCCGACGCCCTGACCGAACGGCTCCCCACGCGCGCGGGCGCCGAGCTGCCCGACCCCGAGTCGATCACCCCGCAGCTCGTCCACACCCTGCCCCCGGCCCTGCGCGACGACTACATCCAGGTCTACGCCGACGCCATGCCGAGGATCTTCCTGTACCTCGTGCCGGTGCTCGTGCTGGGCCTGCTCATCGCCTTCTTCCTCAAGGAGAAACCGCTGGTGTCCCACAACGCCCAGGCCCCGGAGACGGAATCGGGGCCGGTGAACGCCCCGATCCCGCCCGCCCGTTCGCAGTACGCCACCGGAGTTCCCGTCTGCGGCCTGGTGCAGAATCCCGACGGGACCGTCGTCCCGCGCGCGGCACTCACGCTCATCGACATCGGCGGGCAGCAGGTCGGGCGCGGCGCGAGCGGCGAGGACGGCCGGTACGCCCTGGCGACGCCGGGCCCCGGGTCGTACGTCATGATCGCCGCGGCGGGCGGCCACCAGCCGCAGGCCGTCACCGTGACCGTCGGCGAACGTCCCGTCGATCTGGACATCGTCCTCGGCGGCGCCGGACGCCTCGCCGGGCGGGTGCTCACCCCCGACGGCACGCCGGTGGACGCCACGGTCACGCTCACCAACGTGCAGGGCGAGGTCGTCGCCACCACCCGCAGCGGGCGCGAGGGCGGCTACGTCATCACCGAACTCGTCGCCGGCGAGTACACCCTCGCCGCGAGCGCCTCCGCCTTCCGCCCGGCCGCCGTCCCCGTCACCGTCAAGGCGGCTCGCGAGACCCGCCAGGACATCGAACTCGCCGGCGGCGCCCTGCTGCGTGGCACCGTGCGGGCAGGCGGGGGGCGCCCCGTCGAGGACGCGCGCGTGACGCTGCTCGACGCGGCCGGCAACGTCATGGACACGCTTACGACCGGGCCCGACGGGACCTTCCGGTTCGTTGACCTGTCCACCGGCGAGTACACCGTCATCGCCACCGGTTACCCGCCGGTCGCCACCGTGCTCCAGGTCGCCGGCGGAGGCCGTACGGAACGCGATCTTCAGCTCGGACACGAGGACTGAACCGGCGCACCCGCACCTGGGTTGTCCTGCGGGGACGTGGCGCGGACGGGTCTTTCGGTCCCTGCGCGGGCCGTCTTGATCTCGTCATATCAATTCCCGTATTGCCGCACATCACGTCGGCTCGGAGCCGTACGGTGGTGTGGGCGCGCAGATCTTGTGGAGCCGTGGGGAGAGAGGGCCTGGGCCATGGACCGTGGCACCGAGAGGGACGGCGCGGTGACGGAACACGCCGCGTCCGGACGGATCCCACTGGCCGTGGTCGTGGTGGACCGCGAGGGCCTCGTCTCGCACTGGAGCTCCGGCGCACGCCGTCTGTTCGGCGCCGCCAAGGAGGAGGCGATCGGACGCGCGGCCGTCGATCTGCTGCCCGTCTCCGGCGCGCTGCCCGAGGACGACGACGTCTCGCTGTACGGCGCCTACTCGGCGTACGACGGTCTCGGCCACGATCTTGAGACGTCCCTCGACGGGCGGCTGTACTACCCGGCCGCGGGCCGTGCCCGCCTCACGGTGCCCGAGCGAAGCGAGTCGGGGAGCGACCGGGTCGACGTCCTGTGGTGGGCCTACCCGCTGGTGGGCCCCGGCCCGGAGCGGCTGCTGGTGCTGGGCGCCGACGTGGGCCGGCTCCAGCAGGAGGCCCAGGAAGAGGACACCGGCTACGAGCGCGTCGCCCCCGGATTCGCCCTGCACACCGACTTCCCCGGCGCCGAGGAACTCGCCCGCAGGCTCCCCGAGATCCTGCCCAGCATGAGCGTCGAGGAGAGCGCCCGCATCGTCGGCCAGATCCTCGAACTGGGCTATCCGGTACTGGAGTTCAGCCAGAACGACCGCGTCCCCGTCACCCCCGACTGGGGCGTGCCCCGGCGTGCCGAGCGCAGGGCGCGCCGCGAGCGGGCCGCCCGGGCAGCCGCTCAGGGCCTGCCGTTACCGCGGGAGTACACCGACGAGGCCGAGGACCTCGAGTACGTCGCCGTACGCGAACGCCTGGAGTTCCTGAACGAGGTCAGCGGCCGCATCGGCACCTCCCTCGATCTGTCCCGGACCATCGTCGAGGTCAGCAAGGCCGTCGTGCCCCGCTTCACCGACGTTGCCGGAACCTATCTGCGCGAACAGGTCGTCGCCGGCGAGGGATTCCCGGAAGGCGTGCCGGACACGACCACCATGTGGCATCGGGTCGCCCTCGAACACACCGACGAACCCGGCCGCTGGGAGGACGTCGTGCCGGTCGGCGAGGCCATGCCCTTCCCGGCGCACACGCCCTTCTTCCAGTGCATGACCACCGGCGACCCCGTGCTCGTGCCGCGTATCAGCGAGCAGATGGGGCACGCCATCGCCTCGCAGTTCGAGAAGCGGGACATCCGGCCGCTCATCACGGACCGCTCCATGCTGGTCGTGCCGCTCAAGGCCCGCGACGTGGTGCTCGGCTTCATGATCCTGCTGCGCCACCCCGAGCGCGTCGAGTTCAACGACATGGACCGGGTCACCGGCGCCGAACTCGCCGCCCGCGCGGGCCTGGTGCTCGACAACGCGCGCATGTACACGTACCAGGAGAGCGTCGCCGAGACCCTCCAGGACAGCATGCTGCCGCACATCCCGCCGCGCATGGCGGGCTGCGACATCGCCACCCGCTATCTGCCGGGCACCCTGCTCGGCCGGGTCGGCGGCGATTGGTTCGACTCCGTCAAACTGCCCGGCGCCCGCACCGCCCTGGTCGTCGGTGACGTGATGGGGCACGGCCTCAACTCGGCCGCCATGATGGGCCAGTTGCGTACGGCCGTGCAGACCATGGCCGCCCTCGACCTGCCGCCCGCCCAGTTGCTGCGCAACCTCGACGACCTCGCCCAGCGCCTCGGCGACACCTACCTCGCGACCTGCCTGTACGCCGTCTACGACCCGATCGCCGGCGAACTCCACATCGCCAACGCCGGCCACATCCCGCCTGTCCTGGTCCGCGCCGACAACGGGCGCAGCGAGCTGCTCGACCTGCCCACGGGCGCCCCGATCGGCGTCGGCGGGGTGCCCTTCGAGGCGGTACGCGTGCGCGTGCGGCCCGGCGACCGGATCGTGATGTGCACCGACGGCCTGGTCGAGGTGCGCGGCGAAGACATCGGTGTCGGGCTCGCGACACTGTGCGAGTCCGCCGCCCATCCGGCCGCGTCCATGGACGACGCCTGCGACACGATCATCCGCGCGCTCGCTGTGACATTTTCGGAAGCGGGCTGCGGCGGCCGCAAGGACGACGTGGCCCTGCTGATGGCCCGCCTCAACGGCATCGAGCCGGAGGACGTCGCCGAATGGCGGCTCGCCCTCGACCCGGCGGAGGTCGGCCGGGCCCGCGCCGTCGTCCGTGAACAGCTGCACGGCTGGGGCCTGTCGCGGCTCGCCGACAGCGCCGAGGTGCTGGTCAGCGAGCTCGTCACCAACGCCGTACGCCACTCCCACAGCCGTCCCGTAGAGCTGCGCCTCGTCCGTGGGGACACGTTGCTGTGCGAGGTGGACGACGACGACCACGAGCTTCCGACCCTGCTCCACGCCGGGCCGGACGACGAGACCGGACGCGGGCTGCGGGTGGTGAGCGTGCTCGCCCGCGCGTGGGGCACCAGTCGTACGAGCGCCGGAAAGGCCGTCTGGTTCGAACTCACCCTCCCGCGACGCTGACGCCTCGCGCCCCCAGGGGCGTACGACTTGTGCCCCGAACGGCGTACGACGGCGCACGAGTCTCGAATGCGGAGTGAAGGAATGCGCCACGCGCTTGTAGCCGTCACCGGGCCGCGATAGACCGTACTCGCCCGTCACTTGACGACGGGTCGGCGTCGCAACCTGGGGAGTTGGGCACATGAGCGTGACGAGTCGGTACCGTCAGTCCTGGGAGGGCTTCTGGCGTGAAGCGAGTGGTGAACAGGGTGCGGTGTTCTGGGACGCCGAGCCTGCCTTGACCGCCGGCCGCCACCTGGCCCTCTTCGAGGCGCACCTGACCGATCCGGGCCTGCCGATGGTGGACCTGGGCTGTGGGAACGGCACTCAGACGCGTTTCCTCGCTGAGCGCTTCCCGCGCGTCGTCGGCGTCGAGCTGTCCGCCGCCGCCCTCGACCACGCCCGGCAGGCCGACCCCGCAGGGCAGGCCACCTATCGGCTGTTCGACGCGGTGGAGAAGACCGAGGCGGAGACGCTGCACGCCGAACTCGGCGACGCCAACATCTACATGCGGGGTGTGCTGCACCAGGCCGAGCCCGACGACCGGCAGCTGATGGTGAACGGGATCGCCACGCTGGTCGGCGAGCGCGGCCGGGCCTTCCTCGTCGAACTCTCCGAGTCCGCGAAGCCGGTCCTCATGGGCCTCGCGCAGAGCCCGTCGGGACCGCCGCCCAAGCTCGCGCCGATCTTCCGGCACGGCATCGCCCCCGGCGAGGTCGCCGACGCCGCCGTGCCCGAGTATCTGCGCGCGGCCGGGCTCAGCGTCCTGGCGCGCGGTGAACTGCCGCTGATCACCACGGAGTACGGACCTGACGGCGCTCGGATCGAGCTGCCCTCGAAGTGGGTGGTGGCCGGCCGGACGGTGTGACGGCGGGGGCGGCGGGCGGGGCACGCTGACCCCGTCCGCCGCACCATCAGCCGGCGTTGCGGCCCTTGAAGTACGCCGCCCATCCGGCGGCGAGCAGCGCGGCCGCGAGCACGGCGACGGAGCACGATCACGCCGGTGGAGGCGAGGCCGCCACCTGCGGCCGAGGTGCCGCCTCCGCCGGAGCCGCCCGTGGTGGACGTCGTTCGACTGCCGGATTCGGCAAGGGGTTTGGGCGTGCAGGTGGGGCGTGAAAACATGAGAAAAGTTCACGACTGCAGCATCTGGCGACGCCGGCACCCCCTGGGCTACCGTCGGTAACACCCGCTCTCGCAGCGGCCTCTCGTGTGTCTCCCGCCCCTTGCGCATCTCCCCGGAAGGCAGCCCATGGAGAACTCGTCAACCCCTGCCGCGATCACGCGCCGTCGTGCCCTGACCGTCGCCGGCGGGGTGCTCGCCGGTGCCGCCCTCGCGCAGGCCACGTTCCCGGCCTTCGCGGCCTCGGCCGGCTCGTCGGACGCGGACGCCATCGTGGTCGGCCACGGCCTCGCCGGGCTGGTCGCGACGGCCGAACTGGCCGCGGCGGGACGCAAGGTGCTGCTCCTGGACCAGGAGCCGGAGGCCGGCCTCGGCGGGCAGGCGTTCTGGTCCTTCGGCGGACTGTTCCTCGTCGACTCCGCCGAGCAGCGGCTGATGGGCATCAAGGACTCCCACGAGCTGGCCTGGCAGGACTGGCTGGGCACGGCCGGCTTCGACCGCGGGATCTCCGACCCGTCGGGCCAGGACCACTGGGCCTACAAGTGGGCCGAGGCGTATGTGGACTTCGCCTCCGAGGAGAAGCGGTCCTGGCTCGCCGGGCTCGGTATGCAGTGGTTCCCGATCGTCGGCTGGGCCGAGCGCGGCGGCGGTCTCGCGGACGGGCACGGCAACTCGGTGCCGCGCTTCCACGTCACGTGGGGGACCGGACCGGCCGTGGTCGAACCCTTCGAGAAGAAGGTCCGCGCGGCCGTGGAGAGGGGCCTCGTGACCTTCAGGTTCCGCCACAGAGTCGACGAGTTGATCGTCACGGGCGGTGCCGTCACCGGCGTACGCGGCGCCGTCCTGGAGCCGAGCAACGCCGGGCGCGGCAAGCCCAGCTCCCGTACCGTCGTCGGCGACTTCGAGCTGAACGCCCCCGTCGTGATCGTCACCTCGGGCGGCATCGGCGCCAACCACGAGCTGGTGCGCAAGAACTGGCCCGCCCGGCTCGGCACCCCGCCCAAGTCCATGATCACCGGCGTGCCCGCGCACGTGGACGGCCGGATGCTGGCGATCACCGAGAAGGCGGGCGGACGGATCGTCAACCCCGACCGGATGTGGCACTACACCGAGGGCCTCAAGAACTACGACCCGATCTGGCCCGGCCACGGCATCCGCATCCTGCCCGGCCCGTCCTCCATGTGGTTCGACGCCGAGGGCAAGCGTTTCTCCAGCCCCGACATCCCGGGCTACGACACCCTGCACACCCTCAAGTCGATCAGCGACAGCGGCTACGACTACTCCTGGTTCGTCACGACCCAGAAGATCATCGCGAAGGAGTTCGCGCTCTCCGGCTCCGAGCAGAACCCGGACCTCACGGAGAAGAACATCTGGATGCTGCTGTCCCGCATCTGGCAGACGCCGGAGCCGATCGAGCGGTTCAAGGAGAAGGGTGAGGACTTCGTCGTCGCCAAGACCCTGCCCGAGCTGGTCGCGGGCATGAACAAGCTGACCGGCGACAACCTCATCGAACTCGGGGACCTCAAGCGGCAGATCGAGGCCCGTGACCGCGAGATCGACAACCCGTACACCAAGGACGTCCAGGTCATGGGCATCCGCAATGCGCTCGCCTACCCGGGTGACACGCTCAGCCGGACCGCGTCCGCCCACAAGATCCTGGACACGAGCGCCGGCCCTCTCATAGCCGTGCGCCTCAACATCCTCACCCGCAAGACCCTCGGCGGCCTCCAGACCGACCTCTCGGGCCGTGTCCTGGACGCTTCCGGCACCCCGATCTCCGGTCTGTACGCGGCCGGAGAGGTCGCCGGCTTCGGCGGCGGCGGGGTCCACGGCTACCGCTCCCTGGAGGGCACCTTCCTCGGCGGCTGCCTGTTCTCGGGCCGCGTGGCGGGCAAGGCCGCGGCACAGGCCACCGCGAGCTGAACCCAGCGGGTCACGGCTCGGTGGGCACACACAGGACGGGCGTACGGGACAGATGCAGCAGTTTGTGGGGTGTGGAGCCCAGCAGGGCCCCGCGCAACGGGCTCTCACCCCAGCTGCCGACCACGATGAACCTCGCCGCATGGCGCGTCGCTGCCTCGATCAGCGCCTCCGCCGGCTTCTGGTCGATGACCTCCACCGTGGTCGGCACACCGGCCTCGTCGGCCACCCCGACAGCGTGCGAGAGCGCGGTGCGTCCGGCCGCCTGGACGGCGTCGCGGTGAGCGGTGTACTCCTCACCGAGAGCGCCGGGCGCAGCGGCGCCGTAGACCAGCACGAGGGGCTCGCCGAACGCCGCCGACACCTCGATGGCGACGTGCAGTGCGCGGACCGCGCCCGGGGACTCGTCGTATCCGAGAACGATCGACATCTTCAGTGCTCCTTGTCGCCGTGCACGAGGTCGGGGTCGGCCACCTCGGGGCGTTCCTCCCAGAAGGTGGGGGCCATCAGCCGCCACACGATCATGAGGATCACCCCCGCGAGAGTGATGCCGATGCCGATGACCAGCGGCGGGCCGAGCCCGAACCACGAGACGCCGCTGTAGGAGTTCTCGGGATCGGCCATGTCGCCGATCGACTCGACGAGCAGCCAGACCAGCAGTCCGGCACCGATCAGCGGGCCGAGGCCGATGAGCAGGAAGTTGTGCAGGCTCTCGGTGAGATGGCGGCGGTAGTAGACGGCGCAGGCGATGCCCGTGAGCGCGTAGTAGAACGCGATCAGCAGGGACAGTGCGGTGAGCGAGTCGAAGAGGGCGTTCTCGCTGATCTGACGGACGATCAAGTACCAGGCGATGGCGATGCCGGCCACCCACCACGTGCTCACGTCGGGGGTGCGGAAACGCGGGCTGATGTGCCCGTAGTGGGACGGCAGCGCGTGCCGGCGGGCCATGGACAGCGCCGTGCGCGAGGCGGGGATGATCGTCGTCTGCGTGGAGGCCAGCCCGGAGGTGGAGACCGCCAGCAGCACCACCCAGTCCCAGCCGCCCATCGCCTCGTCGGCGAGGATGGCGAAGATGAACTCCTCCTCCGCGGCGTTCTCGGACAGGAACGCCGGCCCGGCGTAGGCGACGACGGCGTAGGCGACCGCCACATACGTCACCAGCAGGATGACCGTCGACCAGACGGCCGCCTTGCCCGGAGCGGTGGCGGAGTTCTCGACCTCCTCGGTGAGATTGACCGCCGACTCCCAGCCCCAGTAGATGAACACGCCCAGCAGCAGGCCGGCCGTCAGCCCTGCGCCGCCCGCCCCGAAGGGGTCCAGCCAGCTGAACGCCGGGTCGACGGCGTCGAGGGTGCCGGTGTCGGCGTAGACCTTGTAGAGCGCCACCACGGCGAACGCGATGAGGCAGGCGACCTGCGCGAGGATGAGGACGTTCTGCACCCGCGCCGACACCTCGGTGCCGATGACGCACACGGCCGTCATCACGATGATGAGCAGCACCGTGAGCAGCTGGCGCACGAACTCGTTCTCGGCCCAGCTGTCGAGACCGAAGGCCAGCAGGGCGAATGTCACCGCCACGTCCGCCAGCGAGCCGATCACCAGGACGCCGGTCATCGTGATGGCCCAGCCGCCGAGCCAGCCGGCCCACGGGCCCATCGCCCGGGTGACCCACGAGAAGGTCGTCCCGCAGTCCTGGTCGACCTTGTTGAGGTAGTAGAACGCCGAGGCGATCAGCAGCATCGGGACGAACGACGCGAGCATGACGCCGGGGGCGTAGACACCCACCAGCGCCACGACCGGACCGATGGCCGCGGCCAGCGAGTACGCGGGCGAGGTGGCGTTGAGCCCGATGACGAGCGCGTCGACGAACCCGATCGCATCGGGCTTCAAGCCCGCGGCCTGCGGCGGGCCCGCGTCCGCGATGTCTTCGGCCATGTTCCCTCACTCCCGTTGGACGTGAATCCATACAACAGGGAGCTGCGAAACATTCAAGACATTGATGCCCTTGGCGGGCATATATGTCGTGTCGGGACGGCCGCTACTCCGGTGCCGGGACGAGCGCCGCCAGGTCGTCCGGGGTGCGGGGGCCCGCCGACGCGTCGCCCAACAACCCCTGTGCCCGCAGGAGTTGGGCCGCGGCGACACCCCACGGGAGCCGCAGGCCGGCCTGCTGGAGGAGGTCGGTGCGGGCCAGCATCTCCGGTGCCGCCCCGATGCGTGCGCCGGACGGGGTGAGGAGCGCCGCGTCGTCGGCCCAGCGCAGGGCCAGATCGACGTCATGCGTGGCCATGACCACCGTGGTCCCGCTCGAGCGCAGTCCGTCGAGCGTGGCGAGCAGGCGTTCCTGCCCGTCCGGGTCGAGCCCGGCGGTCGGCTCGTCCAGGATCAGCACCCGGGGCCGCATCGCCACCGCGCCGGCGATGGCCGTGCGCTTGCGCTGCCCGTACGACAGCAGATGCGTGGGCCGGTCGGCCAGCGCCCTGATGTCCAGTGCGGCGAGCGCCTCGTCGACCCGCACCCGCACCTCGGGGTCGGACAGGCCGAGGTTCAGCGGGCCGAAGGACACGTCCTGGGCGACGGACGCGGCGAAGAGCTGGTCGTCCGGGTCCTGCACGACCAACTGGACGGTCGTCCGCAACCGGGTCAGCCCCTTGCGGCCGTACGTGACGGGCGTGCCCTGCACCGTCAACCGGCCGTCGTGCGGCCTGAGTCCGCCGCTGAGCAGCCGCATCAGCGTGGTCTTGCCACTGCCGTTGCGACCGAGCAGCGCCAGCGCGCGCCCCTCGCGCACGTCGAAGTCGAGGCCGCTGAGCACGACGGGGCCGTCCTCATAGGCGTAGGACGCGCCCCGCAGGGCGACCAGGGCGGTGGGCTCGCTCATGGCAGGGCCTTCTCCAGTACGAGGGTGAGGGCGGCCAGCGCCGCGAGGAGGGCGCAACTCGCGGCCGTGAAGCGGGCGGAGACCCGGGCCTCGGGCACCAGGACACGCAGGGTGCCGTCGTAGCCGCGCCCGGCGAGCCCGGCCTGGAGACGGGTGGCCCGGTCGAAGGCCTGTACGAAGGCGGTCGCGCCGAGCCCGGCCAGGGAACGCCACTCCGCGGCCCGGCTCGTGTGCCCCAGCCGGGCGGCCTGGGCGTCCCGGATGCGGCGCACGGAGTCCAGGAGCAGGAAGCTCATGCGGTACGTCACCAGGGCGACGTCCACGACGGGCGCGGGCACCCCCGCCTTCACGAGGCGGGGCAGCAGGTCGGACATGGGGGTGGTGAAGGCGAACAGCAGCACCCCGAGCGAGGCCGCCGAGGTGCGCAGGAGTAGTTCCCCGGCGCGCAGCGGGCCGTCGTCCGCGAGGGACACGAAGCCTTCCGGCCCGCCGACCTGGACGAGCAGGGTGACCGCGCCGGTCACGCAGAAGCCCAGCGGCACGCGGTAGGCACGCCACAGCCGCCGGCCCGGCACGCCCGCCGGGCCCAGCAGCACCACGAGGGACGTCAGGAGCACCAGGGCCGCGCCCGGCCAGGGCGGCAGCGAGATCGCGAGCAGGGTGAGACCGAGCCCGAGCACAGCCTTGTCCACGGGGTGACGGCGGCGCCAGCGACTGCTGTGCGCCGCCGCGTCGATCGGCAGCACGAGGGATCAGGCCCTTTCGACCGTGGACTCCTCGGCGGTCGCGGCGCCACCGGCCCCGCTCTCGGCGTCCCGCGACCGCTCCAGCGCCCGCTGCTCGCCCTGCCGCCTGCCCCGGTGCACGCCGAAGTAGTAGGCGAGGACACCGGCGCCGAGGGCCGCCTGGAGGGCGAACAGGGCCGACTCGATCTCACCGGACGGCGGCTCGTACAGCGGCGAGAACCAGGGCTCGTAGTCCGGCTTGATCTCGGTGATCGCGGTCTCCGCCTCGGCGTCGGCGCCCGTGAAGGGCTCCTCCTTGTGGTCGCCGAGTCCCAGGGCCAGCGGCAGGACCGCGAGCGCGGCCACGACGATCAGCAGCAGGACGTTGATCTTCGTGTTCCTGCTCATCGGGCTCTTGCTCATCGGGCCACCGCCTCGGTCTGGGTCCGGGACTGCTTCTTGGCGAGGAGCACGCCCAGCCGGGTCAGCTCGCCCTTGCTGGACTGCACCAGCAGCCGCATCACGAGCACCGTGAGCAGTCCCTCGCTCACCGCGAGGGGGATCTGGGTGACGGCGAAGATGGAGCCGAACTTGCCGAGCGCGCCCAGGAATCCGCTGCTCGGGTCGGGGAACGCGAGCGCCAGCTGGACGCTGGTGACGCAGTAGGTGGACAGGTCGGCGACGAACGCCCCGAAGAACACCGCCACCATCAGCGGCACGTCGTAGCGGCGCAGCAGTCTGTAGATCGCGTATCCGGCCCAGGGGCCCACGATCGCCATCGAGAAGACGTTGGCGCCGAGCGTGGTCAGGCCACCGTGCGCGAGCAGCAGCGCCTGGAAGAGCAGGGTGATGGTGCCCAGTACCGCCATGATCGGTGGCCGGAACAGGATGGCGCCCAGCCCGGTGCCGGTCGGATGCGAGCAGCTGCCGGTCACCGAGGGCAGCTTCAGCGCGGACAGGACGAACGTGAAGGCTCCGGAGGCGCCGAGGAGCAGCGTGCTCTCGGGGTGCTCCCTGACCTCACGGGTGAGCGAACGGACTCCGTGGACTACGAACGGCGCGGACGCGACGCCCCAGGCGACCGCGTGCGCCGGCGGGAGGAAACCCTCGGCTATGTGCATGGCTCAGCAGACCCTCTCCAGCACCTCGTGGATGGTTGACGCGCCTTGGCCGGTCTCCTGGCTGACGGGTACCACCGCCCGTGCTCCGCCTTCCCGGGTCCCGAAGGACCCAGTGGCTGCCCGTGAGGGCCAGAGCCGGACTTCCCGATTCACAGTGGCGAGGGCCGCACCGGCATCACACCGGATTTCCCGTTCACCAAGGCGTGGTGACAGTAGTGCCCGCACAGGGTGGCTGACAAGCGCGCCTCGGGGGCGCGAAAGGGGTGCTCGAGCGCCGCAGGGCCGGGGTGGGCGGTCCGCAAACTCCGCAACCGTGCGTGAACCCTGGGTAACCGAATGCGGATCACTTACCAGAAGTTTGTGAATGCGGTGATCTGTCCGCGCTCCGGTGCCGAATCAAGTGCATGGAGGAATCCACGGCCCTGCTGGACGGATGCGGTGAACCGGCCGGCATCGAGAGAACCCTCGCCGCGGTGCTGGCCGAGGTCGTGCGGAGCGAGCAGGTTCCGGTCGACGGTCACTTCTTCGACGACCTGGGCGCCGACTCACTGGTGATGGCGCACTTCTGCGCACGAGTCAGGAAGCGCGCGGATCTGCCGTCGGTGTCGATGAGGGACGTCTATCGCCACCCGACGATCAGGAGCCTGGCGACGGCGCTCGCGGATGCCGAGCCCGTGCCCCGGTCCGAACCGGCGGCTGTGCTCACGGCACCGGAGTCCCCGGCCCCGGCCCCGTCCGCGGCGGGCAAGCGGCAGTACGTCCTGTGCGGCGCCCTGCAGTTCCTGGCCTTCCTGGGGTACGTCTACCTCCTCGCCTTCGGCACCGCCCTGGGCTACGGGTGGATCTCCGCCGGATCGGGCGCACTCGATGTGTACCTGCGCTCGGTCCTGTTCGGAGGTGCGACGTTCCTGGTCCTGTGCGTCCTCCCCGTCCTCGTGAAGTGGACCCTCGTAGGCCGGTGGACGCCTCAGCGCATACCCGTCTGGAGCGTGGCGTACGTCCGCTTCTGGATCGTCAAGACGCTGGTGCGGGCGGATCCCATGGTGCTGTTCAGCGGCTCCCCGCTCTACCTGCTCTACCTCAGGGCACTGGGCGCGAAGGTCGGGCGGGGCGCCGTGGTCCTCTCCCGGAACGTGCCCGTGTGCACCGACCTGTTCACCATCGGTGACGGCACGGTCATCCGCAAGGACTCGTTCTTCTCCTGCTACCGGGCGCACGCCGGACAGATCCAGACGGGCCCCGTCACCATCGGCAGGAACGTGCTGGTCAGCGAGGCCACCGTCCTCGACATCGACACATCGCTCGGCGACGGGGCCCAGCTCGGGCACGCCTCCTCACTGCACCGCGGGCAGGCGGTGCCCGACGGCGAGCACTGGCACGGGTCCCCGGCACAGCGGACCGACGTGGACTACCAGGTGGTGGGCCGGGCCCGCTGCGGCGCGGTGCGCAGAGCGACCCACAGCCTTCTGCAACTGCTGCTCGCGCTGGCCGTGTACGTACCCCTGGCGGTCGGCGGGGTGGCCGCGCTGCTCGTCGAGGTCCCGCAGCTCAGCACGGCTCTGGAGCCGGGACCCGCGGTCTTCGCCGACGGGTCGTTCTACCTCGAAGCCCTGGCGATGTCGTTCGTGCTCGTCTTCGGCGCCGTACCCGCCGGTCTCCTCGTCCTGACCGCCCTTCCGCGCCTGCTCAGCCTGACCATCACGCCGGGCAGGACCTACCGTCTGTACGGCTTCCACTTCGAGGTGCACCGGACGATCACGCTCCTGACCAACTGGCGGTTCCTGAAGCGTCTGTTCGGTGACAGCTCCGCCATCGTCCACTACCTGCGGGGCCTCGGATACGACCTCTCCCGCGTCGAGCAGACCGGGTCGAACTTCGGCACGGAGATGAAGCACGAGACGCCGTACCTGAGCTTCGTCGGGCGCGGCACGATGGCCGCCGACGGCCTGTCGATCATGAACGCCGACTTCTCCAGCACCGCGTTCCGGGTGTCCCGGGTGTCGATCGGGCCGCGCAACTTCCTCGGGAACCGGATCGCGTATCCCACGCGGGGCAGGACCGGCGACAACTGCCTGCTCGCGACGAAGGTGATGGTGCCGGTCGACGGGGAGGTCCGCGAAGGCGTCGGCCTGCTGGGCTCGCCGAGCTTCGAGATTCCGCGTTCGGTGCTGCGGGACAGCACGTTCGACCGGCTCAAGGGCCGTGAGGAGCTGCGGCACGGCCTTGCCGCCAAGAACAGGCACAACGTCGCCACCATGGCCTGGTACCTGCTGTCGCGTTGGATCTTTGCCTTCGTTCTCATCCTTCTCGTCACGGCAGCCGCGGAGTTGTACGGGCCGCTCGGCGTGTCCGGGCTCATGCTGGCCGACCTCCTGGTCGTGCTGTTCACCATCGCGTACTTCGTGCTGGTCGAACGCGTCGTCACAGCGGTCCGTCCCCTGAAACCCCTCTTCTGCTCGATCTACACACCGGACTTCTGGCAGCACGAGCGCTACTGGAAGGTGCCGTCGGAGACGTACCTGAGGATGCTCAACGGCACCCCGTTCAAGAACGTCGCCTGGCGGTTGCTGGGGGTGCGGCTCGGCCGCATGGTCTTCGACGACGGCTGCCATCTGACGGAACGGGCCATGGCCGCCATCGGGGACGGCTGCACGCTCAACCTGGGAAGCGTGGTCCAGTGCCACTCGCAGGAGGACGGCGCCTTCAAGTCCGACCGGAGCACGATCGGCTCCGGATGCACCCTCGGGGTCGGCGCTTTCGTCCACTACGGCGTGACGGTGGGCGACGGTGCGGTGCTCGCCCCGGACTCCTTCCTGATGAAGGGGGAGGCGGTCCCGCAGCAGGCCTGGTGGGGCGGGAATCCGGCACGGCCGATCCGCTCGTACGGCGAGGACGAGGTGAGGTCGGCCCCATGACATCCACGGCATCGACGGCATCGACGACAGCGGCTGCGGAGGCCGGCCGGGCGTACTGGCGGGATGTGCTCGCCGCCGGCGGGGTCACCACCGTCCCTCGGTGGACCTTCGACCCGGTGGCCGGTGTCGCCACGCACGAGGCGCCGCTTCCCCAGGATCTGACGGACGCGCTGAGCCGCCTGACGGACGATCTGGCGGTACCCCTGCGCACGGTGCTGCTCGCCGCGCACGCCAAGGTTCTCGCCGCTCTGTCCGGCGAACACGAGGTCACGACCGGTTATGTCGCCGTACAAGCCGCGCCGCCGCTGCCCTGCCGGCTGACCGTCGAACCCGGCTCGTGGCGGACGCTGGTGCTGCACACCCACCGGACCGAGTCGGAACTGCTGCTGCACAAGGACTTCCCCGTCGACGGACTTCGGCGTGCGGCGGGCCTGCCCGGACCGGTCGGCGAGGCCGAGTTCGATCCGATCGGCGACGGCGGCGAACTCGCCGGGAACGCCGTGCTGCGGCTGGGCACACCGCGACCGGGCGAGCCGCCCGCGCTGCGGCTGCGGTACCGGACCGACGCGCTCGACGCGGACTGCGCCGCGAGGATCGTCGGCTACCACCTCACCGCGCTCACGCTGATCGCGGCCGATCCGGACGCCGCGCACGACCGGCAGAGCCTGCTCTCGGCCGATGAGCACCGTTTCCAGCTCGAGGGACTCGCCGGACCCCGCCGCGAACTGCCCGACCACCGCTTCCACGAGCTTTTCGAACAACGCGTCAGGACGCACCCCGACGCCGTCGCGGCCGTACACGGCGACCAGCGGTGGACCTACCGGGAACTCAACGCGAGGGCCAACCGGCTGGGGCGTGCCCTCCTGGCACGGGGGCTGGGCCGTGAAGGGGTCGTCGCGGTGGTGACCGAGCGGAACCTGGACTGGACGGCCGCCGTCCTGGCGGTCCTCAAGGCCGGCGGGGTGTACCTGCCCGTCGAGCCGCACTTCCCGGCCGACCGCATCGCGACCATGCTCACGCGGGCCGGGTGCCGGCTCGTGCTGACGGAACCGGGCAGCACCGCCATGCTCGACCGGGCCCTCGACTCGCTGCCCGCGGTCCGGGCGCTGTCCGTCGACGCCGCCTACGCGGAGTGCCACGCGGACTCCGACCTCGGCGTCGGCGTCGCCCCGGACCAACTCGCCTACATCTACTTCACGTCCGGCTCCACCGGCGAGCCCAAGGGAGCCATGTGCGAGCACGCGGGCATGCTCAACCACCTCTACGCCAAGATCGACGACCTGGGGATCGGCGAGGGGCAGGTGGTCGCCCAGACCGCGCCCCAGTGCTTCGACATCTCGCTGTGGCAACTGGTCTCCGCGCTGCTGGCCGGCGGGCGGACCCTGCTCGTGGAACAGGACGCGATCCTGGACGTCCCGCGGTTCGTCGACACGATCGCCCGCGGCGGGGTCGGCGTCCTCCAGGTCGTGCCGTCGTACCTCGACGCGGTCGTGGCCTACCTGGAGCGGCACCCGCGCGCGCTGCCGGACCTGCGATGCGTGTCGGTCACAGGCGAGGCACTGAAATGGGAACTCGTGCAGCGCTGGTTCGCGGCCGAGCCCGGCATCAGGCTGGTCAACGCGTACGGGCTGACCGAGACGTCGGACGACACCAACCACGAGGTGATGGACCGGGCGCCGGACAACGGACGGATCTCGCTCGGCTCGCCGATCAGCAACGTGCACGTCCACGTCGTGGACGAGCACCTGTCACCGGTGCCGCTCGGCGCCCCCGGCGCGATCGTCTTCTCCGGGGTGTGTGTCGGCCGCGGTTACGTCAACGACCCCGAGCGCACCCGGCAGGCCTTCGTACCGGATCCGCACCGCGCGGGCCGGCGGCTCTACCGGGGCGGCGACTACGGCCGCTGGGTGCCCGGGGGCAAGCTGGAGTTCCTCGGCCGCCAGGACACCCAGGTCAAGATCCGCGGCTTCCGGATCGAGATCGGCGAGGTCGAGAGCGCCATGCTGCGGGCACCCGGCGTCCGCGACGGCGCGGTGGTGGCCGTCGAGGGGGCCGGCCAGGGCGGACGCCTGGTGGCCTTCTACTCCGGTGACGGCCCGCTGAAGGACGCCGACCTCAGGGACCGGCTGGGCCGGTCGCTGCCCGAGTACATGGTCCCCACCGAGTTCCACTGGCAGGAGAACCTGCCGGTGACCGCCAACGGCAAGGTCGACAAGAAGGGGCTCACCGCGCTCGCCGCGCAGGTCAGCGCCGTGGTGCCGGATGCCGGATCCGCCGGCACCGGGCTTGACATGGCCGAGGCGGGCCGCGACACGCCCCGCACGCCCACCGAACGGCGGCTGGCCGCCCTGTGGGCTCAGGTCCTCGGAATACCGGAGCACACGATCCGCCGGCACGACCACTTCTTCGACCGTGGCGGCACCTCCCTCGCGGCCGTGCGGCTCGCGATCGCCCTGGACCGTGCCGTGGACATCAAGGACCTCACGCGCCACCCGGTGCTGGCCGACCTGGCCCGCGTCGTCAACGGCAGGGCCCCGGCCGCCGCGCCACCGGCCTCCGCGGCCGGCGTCGGCCCCGCACCACCGGCTTCCTCCTGAACCCGCGACCGAAAGGAGACCGAGATGCCGACCTCGCCCCCCGTGCCGATGCTCGACGTCGACCTTCAGCCCGGCAAACCCCCCATCCTGCGCGCCGACTCCACCGGCGACGCGGCGAGTTGGGCCGCCGAGCACCGGGACGCGGTGCGTGCCGTCGTCGCCGAGCACGGTTCGGTCCTGGTCCGTGGCCTCCGGCCGGCCGACCAGGCTGGGACCGCCGCCGTCTTCCGGCGGCTGGCCGCCGGTCTGATGACCGAGAAGGAGGCCTTCGCATCCCGGCGGACCTACGCCGACGGCGTGTACTCCTCGTCGAAGTGGCCGCCGCACCAGCCGATGTGTATGCACCATGAACTCAGTTACACCCTGGAGTTCCCCGGTCTGATGCTGTTCGCCTGCCTCAGTGCCCCCGACGCCGGCGGCGCGACCGCGCTGGCCGACGCACCGACCGTGCTGGGCGCGCTGCCCACCGATCTAGTGGAGCGGTTCCTGAGGGAGGGCTGGCTGCTCACCCGCAACTACAACGAGGAGATCGGGGCGTCCCTGACCGACGCGTTCGGCAGTGAGGACCGCGGTGCGGTCGAGAGCTACTGCCGGGCGGCCGCGATCGAGTTCGAGTGGCAACCCGACGGCGGACTGCGGACCTGGCAGCGCCGCAGCGCCGTGGTGCGGCACCCGGTCACCGGCCGGCGCTGCTGGTTCAACCAGATCGCGTTCCTCAACGAGTGGACCCTGGCCCCCGAGATACGCGAGTACCTCGTCGACATCTACGGCGCCGACGGGCTGCCGTTCAACACCCGCTACGGGAACGGCGCACCGATCGGCGAGGACACCGTGCAGCTGCTGAACGACGTCTACCAGTCCCACACCGTGCGCGAGCCGTGGCAGGCCGGCGACCTGATGCTCGTCGACAACATCCGCACCGCCCACAGCAGGGAGCCGTACGAGGGGCCGCGCGAGGTGCTCGTCGCGATGGCGGACGCGGTCCGCCTGGCCGACTGCTCGCCGACCGTGGAGGTGATCACCCGATGACCACCACCCGTTCAGGCACCTGGGAGTCCGCACCGTCCGGACCGGCCGCCGTGCCGCCGTTCGCGATCGTGCCGGGCGGCCAGGTCCAGCAAGCGCTGCGAGGGCGCGAGAAGCAGATCGTGGAGGTGGTCGAGGAAACCTACCGGCTGCACGACGACGGCGATTCGGTGAATCCGCCGTCCCACTTCCTGCGCTTCCCCGACCGCCCGTCGTCCCGGATCATCGCCCTGCCCGCCTCGATCGGCGGGGAGGCAGGGGTGGACGGCCTGAAGTGGATCTCCAGCTTTCCGCAGAACGTGGCCGCCGGCATCCCGAGGGCCTCGGCGGTGCTCGTCCTCAACGACCGCCACACCGGCTACCCGTTCGTCTGCATGGAAGCCTCGATCATCAGCGCCACGAGGACGGCCGCGTCGGCGGCACTGGCGGCGGACCGACTCAGCCGCGGCCGGGAGCGCCCGACCCGCGTCGGCTTCATCGGGACGGGCCTGATCGCCCGCTACATCCACACCTTCCTGACCGGGACCGGCTGGTCGTTCGACACCATCGGCGTGCACGACGTGTCCGCCGACAGCGCCGCCGGGTTCCGCTGCTACCTGGAGCAGTCCGGGGCCACCGGCTGGATCGTTCTGCACGACAGCGCCGAGCAGCTGATACGCCAGAGCGACCTGGTCGTGTTCGCCACTGTCGCCGCCCGGCCGCACATCCACGAGCCGTCGTGGTTCGCACACCGTCCGCTCGTGCTGCACGTGTCGCTGCGCGATCTGGCCCCCGAGGTCGTGCTCGCCTCGGACAACATCGTCGACGACGTCGAGCACTGTCTGAGGGCGGACACCTCCGTCCATCTGG